>NZ_JBCNNF010000449.1:0-5467 GCF_039594555.1 Inquilinus sp. | reverse complement strand
GATCTTCATCGCCGGGAACGCCGCGGCCAGGGCGCAGGCGGCCAGCATCGTCTCCTGGTGCAGCGTCGCCTGGTCCTCGGGTGGCAAAGCGTGCCACTCGACCGCCTTGGCCCGGCGCGGCACCAGCAGCAGCCAGGGGAAGCGGCGGTCGTTCATCAGCCGGACCTGCGACAGCGACCAGTCGCGCCACTCCAGGGTCGAGCCCGCGATCCGCGGGTCGAGGGCGAAACCCGCCTCTTTCGCGCTCATGACGGCAGCCCCGCGCGGCGGCGCAGCCCCGGGTCGCGGATGCTCAGCTCCTCGCCGACCAGGTCCTGTGCCTCGGGCCCGCACAGCCAGGCGATGACGCGGGCCGGATGCTCCGGCGGGGCATGCGCCTCGCGCGGCATCTGGCTGACCGGATTCATGCCGGAGGCACGGATCTCGCCCTGCATCTCGGTATCAACCGTGCCCGGGCGGAAGCCGAAGGCCCGGATGCCCTGCCCGGCATATTCCAGATGCAGCGACCGGGTCAGCATCGCCAGGCCGGCCTTGCCGGCGCAATAGGCGCTCCAGCCCTCCTGGACGTTCTCGGCGGCGCCGGAGCTGACATTGATCACCGTGCCGCCGCCGGCCTCGACCATGCCGGGCAGCGCCGCCCGCAGCACGGCATAGGCGCCCAGCAGGTTGACGGTGACGTTGCGGGCCCAGTCGGCCGGGTCGCAATCGAGGATATGGCCGATCGGCCCGACCATGCCGGCGTTGTTGACCAGGATGGTCGGCGCGCCCAGCGCCTCGGCCGCCTCCTCCACCAGCGCCTCGGCCCAGGCGATGTCGCCGATGTCGCCTGGGATGGCGACGGCGCGGCCGCCGGAAGCATTCAGCTCCTGCGCGATCGCCTCGATCGCCTCGGCCGAGCGGGCGGTCAGCGCCACCGCGGCCCCTCGCGCCGCCAGCACCCGCGCCGCCGCGGCGCCGATGCCGCGGCTGGCCCCGGTGACCAGGGCCACCTGCCCGTCCAGCCGGGGCAGAGCATCGGGTTCAGTCATGGTCACAGATTCCTCCCTCCAACTCGCAAAGTCTGGCCCACGCCGGTCACAGCACCAAATCGACGGCCTTCCGGACCCAGGCCAGATCTTCCGCCAACGTCCGCCCGCAATGCCGCACATGAGCCGCGATGCCGCGGCGGTAGGCCAGGTAGCAGATCGCGCTGGCAGCGTTGTACAGCCGGACACGACGGCGGTCGATCCTGCGGCCCGCAGCCGGCTCATAGGCAGCGATCGCGGTGTCCAGCAGGCTTTCATCCGCGTGGTCGAAGACGAGATAGCGGAAATCGTGATGGCGATCGTCCCAGGCGGCGCCGTCATAGTCGAAGACACCCCGGAGGTCGCCGTTGGCCGGGTCGACCGCGATGTTGTGCACCCCGAGATCACCATGCACCAGCGAGCGATCGTCCTCCGGCACATCAAGCGCGTCCTGCATCTCCAGCACCCGGTCGATCCGGGCCAGGAGCGAGGCGTCGTTGGTCACGTCCGGCAGCCGCTCCCGGATCCAACTGATCGGCTTCGGCCAGGGAACACGCTCCGGCAGCCAGCCTGCGACATCAGGCCGGTCGATCCGGCCGTGCTGCTCCGCCAGGACCAGGCCCAGGGCATGCCCGAGCCGACGGGCCACGGCCCGGTCGGCCGCGATGCGCGCATAGAGGGCGACGGGGTCACAGAGACCGGGCACGGCCGCCCGAAGATCGAAACCTGTCCCGGATTCGTAGAGAACCCGCGGCACCCTGAAGCGGCAGCGTTCGGCCAGCAGGCAGAGCAGTCGGCGGTCCGCGGCCAGCCGCCGCTCGCCCTCCCCATTCGCGGGAAACCAGGCCATCCGGTCACCGGGCAGCCGGGCCAGCCAGCGATCCTCCCGCGCCTCCAGCGCAATCTCATCCGGGCGAAGATCGAGACCCGCCTCCCGCAGCGTGGCGCGGACCTCTTCTGGGCTCACCCCTGCCATGCTCGCCCCTCGACCCGGCGGAACGCGAGCACGCGGCGCACCCGCTCCTCCACCGTGGTGTCGCCCTCGATCCGCAGCACCGGGCAGGGCAGGCGCGACAGCCAGGCATTGTGCGCCTCGAGGTTGCGGCCGACCCGGGTGCCGACATCGTAGGCCTCCGCCCAGTCGAGGAAGGCGTGGTGCGTGGCGTGCATCGCCCCGCCGGGGGCCAGTGCCGCGGCGCCGTAGCGCTCGATCTCGCGGGTCCGCAGCCGCGCCAGCCGCAGCGCCGGCGGGATGTAGAGGAAGACGACGAGGTCGAATCGCGGGATCAGAGGGTCGCCCCAGCTGATCAGCGAGCCGGTCAACACCCAGCGATCGGCCCGGTCGAGCGCCTCGTCCAGCATCGCCAGCCGGTCGGGGATCGGCCGCTTGTCTTGGAACGGCGGGTCGGTGGGCAGCCAGTAGACGTCGTCGGTGTCCAGGTGCAGCGCGCCGGTCGCAGCCGCCAGAGCCCGGCCCAGCGTCGTGGTGCCGGAGCCGGATGCGCCGGTGATATGGATGCGCCTGGGCGCCATCGGTTCTCCCTTACGCTCTGCGGCTTGCACATAGCGCAGCGGCGTGATGTTGTCGCCCGCCTCTCTCCGTTTTGCTCCCTGGGCCTGCCATGCTGGTGATCTTCGACTGCGACGGCGTTCTGATCGATTCGGAAGTGATCTTCTGTGCCGTCGATTCCGAGGCGCTGGCCCGGCTGGGCCACACCGTGGCGCCCAGCGAGATCGCCCGGCGCTTCTGCGGCACGCCGCACCATGTGGCCTGGACCACGCTGGCGGCCGAACTGGGCTTCACGGTCGAGGACAGCATCATCGAGGAGATCCGGGCGGAGAGCGCGCGCCGCTTCGCCACCGAGCTGCGCGCCATTCCCGGCGCTGCCGAGGCGATCGCGGCGGCGGCGAAGCTGGGCCATCCGCCCTGCGTCGCCTCCTCCACCGGCCTGCCCAATCTGCGCCGCAACCTGGAGACGGCCGGGCTGCTGGCGGCGGTCGACCCGCATGTGTTCTCGGCCAGCCAAGTCAAGCGCGGCAAGCCGGCGCCGGACGTGTTCCTCTACGCCGCCTCGCAGATGGGCACCGACCCGGCGGACTGCCTGGTGATCGAGGATTCGATCCACGGCGTCACCGCCGCCCGCCGCGCCGGGATGAAGGTGGTCGGCTTCACCGGCGGCGGCCATGCCGATGACGGGCTGGGCCAGCGCCTCAAGGCCGCCGGCGCCGGCCGGACCTTCGCCACGATGGCGGAGGTCGCGGCCTGGCTGGCCGCCGGAACGCCGCCGGAGCGCTACAGCCTGGGCGACGTCCTCAGACCAGCGCCCGGAGCTGGCGCGCCAGGTCCGCGACGCCCGGCGCCGCGGCGGTGACCGGGCCGCTCTGCGCCCCGCTCTCGATGAAATCATCGGTGACGCCGCCGGCCTCGCGCACCAGCACCAGCCCGGCCATCACGTCCCAGGCATTGGTGTGGGCGGCGGCGTAGCCGTCGAAGCGACCATCGGCGACATAGGCCAGCGACATCGCAGATGAGCCGAGCCGCCGGTATTCCGCGCCATGGGTCAGGATGTGGCCGATCTGCTGGACATGCTCCTCGATCTTGCGGCCCGGCGAGTAGCCGACGCCGATGATCGCGGAATTCGGGCCGGCCTTGGCGTTGACTGTGATCGGCGTGCCGTTGCGGGTCGCCCCCTGCCCCGTCGCGGCGCTGTACAGCTCGTCCCGCACCGGCTCGTAGATCACGCCCAGCGCCGGCTTGCCGTCGATGGTGGCGCCGATCGAGACGCACCAGACCGGCCGGTCGCGCAGGAAGTTCGAGGTGCCGTCGATCGGGTCCAGGCCCCAGACGATGCGGGCACCCTGGCGGTCCAGCCCGAACTCCTCGCCCAGCACGGCGTGGTCGGGGAAGATCTCCTTCAGTCGGCCGCGGATGAGGGTCTCGACCGCCTTGTCGACCACTGTGACGAAATCCTGCGGCCCCTTGGCCTCGACCTCCAGCGCCTTGTGGTCGGCCAGATGGGCCAGGGCCAGTTGCCCGCCCGCCCGGGCCAGCGCCTCGGCCACGATCCGCATCAGGGCGAGGGTCTGTTGATCGCTCACCGTATGCTCCTGTCTTTTCGGAAGGCCCGGATCATCGGCGGGCGGGACTACACTCGGCAATCACCGTTTGCGCGACCCTGCCCTCGAACCATCATCCCTGACCCGTCAGCCCTATTGTCATTGCCGGGCTTGACCCGGCAATCCAGGGGCCACCGGGAGCGGCTCTTGAAAGCCCCTGGATCCTCGGGTCAAGCCCGAGGATGACAGCTTTGGTAACCGACCAACGTATGAAGCCATTCCGCCTGCCCCGACCGGCCGGTCACCCCTCCAGCTCGAACAGTTCCGGCCGGCGCTCAGCGATGGGGCCGAGCGAGGACAGGATCTCGCGCAGATGCCGCCTCATCGCCGCCTCGGCGGCATCGGCGTCGCGCGCCCGCAGACCGGCGACGATCTCCTCATGCTGGGCGATCAGCATCTCCAGCGGCGAGACGTCGGGCAGGCTGAGATAGCGCACCCGGTCCATCTGCGCCTTCATGTTCTCGATCGTGCTCCAGGCCGGCAGGCAGTCGATCGCCTCGATGATCAGGCGGTGGAAGCCCTCGTCCAGCGCCAGGAAGCCGGCATGGTCGTGCCGCCGGGCGGCGGCGTGCTGGGCCTCGAGATTGCGGTCCAGACGCTGCAGGCCGGCGGCGTCGATGCTCTCGGCCGCCAGGCGCACCACCGCCGCCTCCACCGCCTCGCGGATGAAGCGGCCCTGCTCGACCTGGCGGCGCGAGATCTTGCGCACCCGGGTGCCGCGCTGCGGAAGCACTTGCAGCAGCCCGGCCTCGACCAGCTTGATGAAGGCCTCGCGCACCGGCTGGCGCGACACGCCGAACATCCCCGACCCGTCCTTCTCCGACAGCGCCGTGCCGGGCGGCAGCAGGCCGGTGATGATCGCCTGGCGCAGCCCCTCATAGACCTGCCGGCCGATCGGCCCCTCCCCGCCCAGGGGAATGTGGTCCGGCAGTGTCCGGGGCGCGCCCGCCCTCTTTCGTCCGGCCATGCATCCTCCCGTTCCGGCCCGTTGCAGGCCCAGCATACAGGGCTTCGCCGCGTGGTGTAGACCATCGCGGATTGCTCTTCGCCATACTTGTATGGTGATTTTAGATACGCTATGGATCTGTCGCTGCCCGCCGCCTCGACGCGGCGCTGGACAGCCGAATCCGGGAGAGAACGCGCCATGAAGATCGTCCGCGCCGATATCATCGTCACCTGCCCCGGGCGCAACTTCGTCACGCTGAAGCTGGTCACCGATGACGGCGTGCACGGCATCGGCGATGCCACGCTGAATGGGCGCGAGCTGGCGGTGGCCAGCTATCTCCGCGACCATGTCTGTCCCCTCCTGGTCGGGCGCGACCCGCACCGGATCGAGGACATCTGGC
>NZ_JBCNNF010000448.1:0-5478 GCF_039594555.1 Inquilinus sp. | reverse complement strand
GTGACGCCGGTCCAGTTGAACACCAGCCGCATCGGCGTGCTGATCAGCCCAAGCCACTGGGCGATGCCGTTGACCAGGCCGCGGTCGCCGAGGATGGCGAGCCAGCCGAAGATGCGCACCACGCCGGACACCAGCATCGGCATGATCGCGACCACGGCCAGCAGGCCGCGGAAGCGCGA
The DNA here is from genome assembly GCF_039594555.1 of Inquilinus sp. Taxonomy (GTDB): domain Bacteria; phylum Pseudomonadota; class Alphaproteobacteria; order DSM-16000; family Inquilinaceae; genus Inquilinus. Next base: position 5,299 of record NZ_JBCNNF010000448.1, on the reverse strand, counting down.
TTTGGTGCGGAACAGGAACAGCGACACCGGGTAGGACAGCGCCAGCGCCAGGGCGGTCGCCACCAACGACAGCCAGAGAGAATTCAGGGTCAATTCGGCGGTGAAGCTGTCGGCGAAGACCTCGCGGGTGGTCTGCAGCGACCAGGCCTCGACCATCGCGCCGGTCGGCCCGACCTCGTTGAAGGCGGTGCGGAACAGGCCCAGCGTCGGCCAGACATAGATGGCCAGCACGAACAGCGCCGCCGGCAGCACCAGCACGGGCAGCGGCAGGCGCCGGCCGCGGGGCAGGGCGGGGCGCTCGGCGGCGAGGGGGTGCGGGACGTCGGTCATGGCGCCTCGCGCGGGAACACCAGCGTGTCCTCGGCCGGCCAGATCGCCGCGACCTCCATGCCCTCGGCCGGCGGGCGCTGGCCGGACGGCATCTCGACGCTCAGCTGGCCGCCGGCGCCTTCGACCACGACCTCGATCCGGTCGCCGATGAAGACGCTGTGCGAGACCTGGCCGCGGATGCGGGCCACACCCTCCGAAGCCGGCTCGGACACCGGCGCCAGGCGGATGCGCTGCGGCCGGACGAAGATGTCGATCTCGCCGGCCGGTGGCACCGCCACCGGCAGCGCCGTGCCCCACAGGGCGATGCGACCGTCGGCCTCCCGGGTCGCCGGCAGGATGTTGGCCCGGCCGACGAAATCGGCGACGAAGCGCGTCGCCGGGCGTTCGTAGATGTCCTCCGGCGTGCCGACCTGCTCGACCCGGCCGCGATTCATCACCGCGATCCGATCGCACATTGTCAGCGCCTCGACCTGGTCATGGGTGACGAACAGCGTGGTGATGCCGAGCGACCTCTGGATATCGCGGATCTCGTGCCGCATCGCGTCGCGCAGCTTGGCGTCGAGGTTGGACAAGGATTCGTCGAGCAGCAGCACCGAGGGGCGGACCACCAGGGCCCGCGCCAGGGCCACGCGCTGCTGCTGGCCGCCGGACAGCTCGCGCGGGCGGCGCCCGCCCAGCGCGCCGAGACGCACCATGGCCAGCGCCTCCTCGACCCGGGCGGCGGCCTCGGCGCGGGGCACGCGCCGCTCCTCCAGCCCGAAGCCGACATTGCGTGCCACGCTGAGATGCGGGAACAGCGCGTAGGACTGGAAGACATAGCCCATGTTGCGGCGATGGGCCGGCTCGCGGGTGATGTCGGCGCCGTCGACCCGGATGGTGCCGCCATCCGGCGCGATCAGCCCGGCTAGCATCCGCAGCGTCGTGGTCTTGCCGCAGCCGGACGGGCCAAGCAGCGCCACCGCCTCGCCCCGGCCGACCGTCAGCGAGACATCGTCGACGGCGACGAAGCTGCCATAATGCTTGGCCAGGCCCTGCAGCTGGAGATAGCTCATCGGATCACCCGGCCGAGATCACTTCGCGGCGCCAGCGGTTGTTCCACTTGTCGCGCACCTTGACGATCTCGCTCCAGTCGACGTCGATCATGCGGCTGCGGTTCTCCGGCGCGATGGCGGTGCGGGACAGGACCTTGGGGTCGATCTGCGCCTTGCCGTTGGTCGGCGCATAGAACACGCGCTCGGTGAAGGCCTTCTGCGACTGCTGCGACAGGGCGTGGTTGATGAAGGCAACGGCCGTCGCGCGGTTCTTCGACCCGGCGGTCAGGTTGATGGTGTTGATCTGGAACACCGAGCCTTCCGGCGGCAGCAGCGCGCCGAGCTTGCCCTCAGTCTCGTCGATCTTGCGCTGCGACCGTGCGTTCCAGCCGGTGGCGACGCGGACGATGCCATTCTGGATCAGCGAGTAGCCGTCGGGATTGGGGTTCCAGGTGTTCACCGAGGGCGCCAGCTCGGCCAGCTTCTTGATCGCGGCGTCGACCGATTGCCGGTAGTCGCCGCCCAGCATCTTTTCGACCATCACGGTCAGGGCCAGGCCCTGGATGTTCGGCGGCGCGCTGATCGCCAGCTGCCCCTTGAGGTCCGGCCGCCAGAGATCGGCCAAGTTGGCGAGCGGGGGCTTCAGGTTCTGGGCATCGGTGACCAGCACCAGATGGTCGAAGGTCACGGCCGGGCCGAACTCGCCGCCGGCGGCGCGAGCCTCGGGCACCAACTCCTCCAGCGACGGCACCTCGGCCGGGGTCAGCTTGTCGAACAGCCCCTCGGCATTGCCGATATTCGAGGCGGTGACGTCCATGATGATGACGTCGATCTGCGGGTCCGCCTTCTGGGCGCGGATGTTGCCCAGCATCTCGGCCGAGCTGCCGCCGGGCGCATAGTTGACCTTGACGCCCGGGAAGGCCTGCTGGAACGGCTCGATGACGGTTTTGATGTAATTGTCCTGGAAGGTGCCGTCGGCATAGGACATCAGCCGGATCTCGCCGGATGGCGACTGGGCCCGCAGGATCGCCGGGGCCGCGAGGGTCGCGACCCCGGTCTGGAGCAGGAGACGGCGCGTCAGCATCTGGAAGCCCCCTTTGTTGGCCCCATGCGGGGCGATGTTGAACCCGGCCCTCAGGCCGGGACCTTGCCGGCGAAATGGGCGACGAAACGGGCGCAGATCTCGGTCAGCTTCTCGGTCAGCGCCGCGCCGGTCTCGGTCGAGCACAGCCGCGGATCGCCCTTGCCGACGCCGAGGGTGTAGACCTCGTCATACTGGTTCGGCATGCCGATCTCGGCGCCGTCGAAGCTGGCGGTGCCGAGCCCGGTGAAGGGCAGGTCCAGCACCGGGTCGCGCTTCGCCGGCCGCTCGGTCGGCATCATCTCCGGGCGCATCAGCTCCGGGAACAAGTGCAGGCCGATGCTGGTCAGCGGGTCGGCGCCATGGCCGGCGACCTTGGCGGAATTCTCGGCCCCGACGATGCCGGGCAACAGGCCGTAGCCGATGCGCCACAGATACAGGCTGGGCAGCACCGTGCCGTCGCGCAGGTAAAGGCCGCGCGCCACCTCGGCGATCGGCCCGACATTGCCGCCATGGCCGTTGATGACGACCAGCCGGGTCAGGCCGGTCTTGTGCAGCGACGACACCATGTCGGTGATGACGCTGGTCAGGGTCGCCTGACTCAGGGCGATGCCGCCGATCATCGGGGCGAACCAGTCGACGCCGCCATAGGGCAGCACCGGCGCCACCAGGGTGCGGACCCCGCGCTGGCTGGCGCGGATGGCGGCCAGCTCGGCGATCTTCTCGGCCAGCAGGTAGTCGCCCATCGGCGCGTGCGGGCCCTGGTCCTCATGGCTGCCCATCGGCAGCAGGATCACCGGGTTCTGCGCCAGGGTCTCGCGGGCCTCGCCGCCCGTGATGGTGCCCAGATGCACCTTCGGTTCCGTCTTCGCGGCCAAAGCTCTACTCCTCGTCGGCAGGTCGGTGGTCGGGCCGGATCGTCATTCAGGCGATCTCCTCGGCCCGGATGCAGGCGACACGGCGGGCTTCGCCGTGGGGGCGCAGCTCCGGCACCGCCTCGGCGCAGGCTGGCCGCGCATGGGCGCAGCGGGTGCGGAAGACGCAGCCGGAGGGCGGGTTGGAAGGGCTCGGCGGGTCGCCGGCCAGCAGGATGCGGTCGGCGCGGCGGTCCGGGTGCAGCTGCGGCGTCGCGGAGATCAGGGCCCGGGTATAGGGGTGGGCCGGGCTGGTGAAGACCGCCTCGGCCGGGCCTTCCTCCATCACCCGGCCGAGATACATCACGATCACCCGGTCGCAGAGATGCCGCACCACCGGCAGGTCGTGGCTGATGAACAGCAGGGCCAGGCCCAGGTCGCGGCGCAGCTCGCCCAGCAGCTGCACGATCTGGGCCTGGATCGAGACGTCCAGCGCCGAGACCGGCTCGTCGGCCACCAGGAAGTCCGGCCCGCTGGCCAGGGCCCGGGCCAGGCCGATGCGCTGGCGCTGTCCGCCGGAGAATTCGTGCGGGTAGCGCTGCGCGTGGCTGGGGTCGAGGCCGACCCGCTCGAGCAGTGCGGCCACGCGCTCGGCGCGCTGCCCGGGTTCGCTGATGCGGTGGATCGCCAGGCCGTCGGCGATCTGGGCGCCGACCCGGCGGCGCGGGTCCAGGCTGCCATAGGGGTCCTGGAACACGATCTGCATGCGCCGGCGCAGCGCCCGCCAGTCGCGCCCGGAGGGTCGGCCCAGCGGCCGGCCGTCGAAGCTGACCGTCCCGGCGCTGGCGGGCATCAGCCCCAGCATCATCCGGCCCAGCGTGCTCTTGCCCGAGCCGCTCTCGCCAACGACGCCGAGCGCCTCGCCGCGGGCCACGCCGGCATCCACCCCGCGCACGGCCTGGACGAAGCGGCCGCGCCGGAACAGGCCGCCGGTGTGGAAGATCTTGGACAGGCCCTTCGCCTCGACCAGCGGCGTCGCCGATAGGGTGGTCATGCCGCGCACTCCGCTGCGTTCGCCAGCTCCGACCAGCGGATGCAGCGGGTCAGCCGGCCGTCCTGGACTTCATCGAGCGCGACAGGCGCCGCTTCGCAAGCCGCCACGGCATGGCTGCAGCGCGGCGCGAAGCGACAGCCGGCCGGGAAGGCGTGGGGCTGCGGCACCACGCCGGGGATGCCGGCGGGCTGGCCGTCGCCGTCCGGCGTCGCCGCCAGCAGCGCGCGGGTGTAGGGGTGCAGGGGGGCTGCGAACACCGCGGCGGCATCGCCCTGCTCGACCACCTGGCCGGCATACATCACCGTGACCCGGTCGGCGATCTCGGCGACCACGCCCAGACTGTGGGTGATGAAGATCATCGCGGTGCCGGTCTCGCGCTGCAGCTCGGCCAGCAGCTCCAGGATCTGGGCCTGGACGGTGACGTCCAGCGCCGTGGTCGGCTCGTCGGCGATCAGCAGGCCCGGGCGGTTGGCCAGCGCCATGGCGATCATCACGCGCTGGCGCATGCCGCCCGACAGCTCATGCGGCCAGGCGTCCAGCCGCCGCTCCGGGTCGGCGATGCCGACGCGCCGGAACAGGGAAAGCGCCTCGGCCCGAGCCTTCGCGGCCGGCATCGGGCGGTGGGCCCGAATCGCCTCGGCCACTTGGTCGCCGACCCGGTGCACCGGGTTCAGGCTGCTCATCGGGTCCTGGAACACCATGGCCATGGCGCCGCCGCGCAACGCTCGCAGGGCCGGCTCATCCAGCCGCAGCAGGTCGCGGTCGCCCAGCCAGGCGGCGCCGGCTACCGGCCGGGCCGCCGGCGGCAGCAGGCCCATCAGAGCGGTGGCGGTGACGGATTTGCCCGAACCGCTCTCGCCGACGATGGCCATGGTCTCGCCGGGGCGGACCGACAGCGAGACATCCTCGACCGGCCGGATGGTTCCGCGCGGGGTGGCTATCTCGACGG
>NZ_JBCNNF010000447.1:0-5538 GCF_039594555.1 Inquilinus sp. | reverse complement strand
TTCGTCATGGCGCCGATCCTGCAGATCGTCTTCGCCCTGATGCTGAGCCTGGTTCCGGTGGCGGGCTGGGACAATGGCTGGCGGTCGATGGTGCTGCCGGTGGTGGCGATGGCGCTGCCGAACATCGCCTATGTCGCCCGACTGACCCGCGGCGCCATGATCGAGACGCTGCGCAGCAACTACATCCGCACCGCCCGGGCCAAGGGGGTGGGCGAGTGGCGGGTGCTGACCCACCACGCCATCCGCGGCGCTATGATCCCGGTCATCGCCTATCTCGGCCCCGCCACGGCCGGGCTCATCACCGGGTCGATGGTGATCGAGACCATCTTCGCCGTGCCCGGCATCGGCCGCTACTTCGTCGAGAGCGCGATCAGCCGCGACTACACCATGGTGATGGGGGTCACGCTGGTCTACGGCAGCTGCATCATCCTGTTCAACATGGTGACCGACGTGGCGCAGATGCTGCTGGACCCGAGGTCGCGGACATGACCGACGCAACGGCCGAACTCGCTCCGCCGGAAGAGGGCGCCGAGGGCGTCAGCCCGCTGCGCGAGGCGCTGCGCCGCTTCCGCGCCAACCGGGCCGCGGTGGCCAGCCTGGTCATCCTGGTCCTGATCGTGGTCTTCTGCTTCGGCGGGCCGCTGCTGTACGGCTATGAGCCGGACGACGCCAATTTCGAGGCGATGAACGCGCCTTTGGACCTGTTCTCGGCGCATCCCTTCGGCACCGACGACCTGGGCCGCGACCTGCTGCTGCGGATCATGGCCGGCGGCCAGGTGTCGCTGATCATCGGCCTGGTGGCGACGCTGATCGCCGTCGCCATCGGCGTCACCTGGGGGTCGGTCGCGGGCTTCCTGGGCGGCGTTGTCGACCAGGTGATGATGCGCATCGTCGACGTGCTGTACGGCATCCCCTACATCTTCCAGGTCATCCTGATCAGTATGGCGCTGGGCCGCGGCAGCACCGCCGTGATCATCGCCGTGGTGCTGTCGCTGTGGCTGACGCCGTCGCGCATCGTCCGCGCCCAGGCCATCGCCCTGCGCAGCCGCGAGTTCATCGAGGCGGCGCGGGCCGGCGGCATGACCAAGCGGCAGATCGTGCTGAAGCACATCATGCCGAACTGCGTCGGCGTGGTGATCGTCTATTCCAGCCTGCTGATTCCGGACGTGATCCTGAGCGAATCCCTGCTCAGCTTCCTCGGCCTTGGCGTGCAGGCGCCGGAGACCAGCTGGGGCGTGCTGATCAGCGAGGGCCAGGCCAAGATCGAGACAGCCCCGCATATGCTGATCCTGCCGGGCCTGGCCCTGGCCCTGACCCTGTTCTGCATGAACTTCGTCGCCGACGGGCTGCGCGATGCCTTCGACCCCAATGAACGCTGATCCCCTGCTGTCGGTCGAGGGCCTCGGCATCCGCTTCCGGACGCGCCGGGGCGAGGCCGTGGCCGTTGACGGCGTCGACTTCACCGTCCGCCGCGGCGAGGTGCTGGGCATCGTCGGCGAGAGCGGGTCGGGCAAGAGCCAGATCCTGCTGTCGATCATGGGCCTGCTGGCCGGCAACGGCGCCGCCACCGGCCGGATCCGCTTCGAGGGGCAGGACCTGCTGGCGCTGGACCGGCGCGGGCTGGACCGGCTGCGCGGGTCGGCCATGACCATGATCTTCCAGGACCCGATGACCTCGCTGAACCCCTATCACCGGGTCGGGGCGCAGCTGACCGAAGTGCTGATCCGCCATCAGGGGATGAAGAAGACCGATGCCTGGGAAGCCGCCGCGCGGATGCTGGACCGGGTGAAGATCCCGGATGCGGCGCGGCGCATGCGGCAATACCCGCACGAGCTGTCGGGCGGCATGCGGCAGCGGGTCATGATCGCCATGGCGCTGCTGTGCAACCCGCGCATCCTGCTGGCGGACGAGCCGACCACGGCGCTGGATGTCACCGTCCAGGCCCAGGTGCTGGACCTGCTGCGCGATCTGGTGCGCGAGCTGGGGACGGCGGTGATTCTGGTGACGCACGACCTGGGCGTCGTCGCCGAGATGTGCGACCGGGTGCTGGTGCTCTACGGCGGCAAGGTGATGGAGGCGGCACCGGTCGACCCGCTCTTCGCCGATCCGGCCCATCCCTACACGCGCGGTCTCCTGGATTCGACGCCGGACCTGGAGGGGACGGAGGGCGAGCTGCGGGTGATCCCGGGCCAGCCGCGCGCGGCCGCCGGCGACCTGCCGGGCTGCCCCTTCGCCCCGCGCTGCGACCGCAGGGTCGAGGCCTGCACCGCCCAGATGCCGCCGCTGCTGCCGGCGCGCGATGGAGGCGGCCGCGTCGTCGCCTGCCACCGGCCGCTGCCGCAGCAAGCCGCCGTGCCGGAGCTGGTGCCATGACCCCGGTGCTGTCGGTCCGCAACCTGAAGGTCCATTTCCCGCTCTCGGCCGGGCTGCTGGGCGGCCCGCCGCTGCTGGTCAAGGCGGTGGACGACGTGTCCTTCGACCTGGCCCCGGGCGAGGTGCTGGCCGTGGTCGGCGAATCCGGCTGCGGCAAGTCCACCCTCGGCCGGGCCGTGCTGAAGCTGATCCCGCCAACCGCCGGCACCGTCGCCTGGAACGGCAGCGACGTGACCGGCCTGCCCGAGGATGCGCTGCGGCCGCGGCGGCGCGACATGCAGATCATCTTCCAGGACCCGCTGGCGTCGCTGGACCCGCGCATGACGGTGGCCCAGATCATCGGCCGGCCGCTGCGCACCTTCCACCCCGAGCTGAAGCGGGCCGAGGTCGCCGCCCGGGTGAACGAGGCGATGCGCCAGGTCGGCCTGTCCCCGGCCCTGGCCCATCGCTACCCGCATGAATTCTCCGGCGGGCAGTGCCAGCGCATCGGCATCGCCCGCGCCATCATCCTGCGGCCGAAGCTGATCGTCTGCGACGAGCCGGTGTCGGCGCTGGACGTCTCGATCCAGGCGCAGATCGTCAACCTGCTGATGCGGCTGCGGCGGGAGATGGGTATGGCGCTGATCTTCATCTCCCACAATATGAGCGTGGTGCGGCACATCAGCGACCGGGTGATGGTGCTGTATCTGGGGCGAGAGGCGGAAATCGCCGGCCGCGACGCCTTCTTCGCCCGGCCGCTGCACCCCTATGCCCAGGCGCTGCTCTCCGCCGTGCCGGTGCCCGACCCGGTGCGGGCGCGGCAGCGCCGGCGGGTGGTGCTGCAGGGCGACACGCCGTCGCCGATCAACCCGCCCTCCGGCTGCGCCTTCCGCACCCGTTGTCCGCATGCCGTCGACCTCTGCGCCCGCGCCGTGCCGGGGCTGCGCGATTTCGGCACCGGCCATCGCGCCGCCTGCCACCGGATCGAGGAGCTGGCCGGCGTCCCGGCCTGACCGCGCCGCGCCCGCCATGCGTCCGGCGCCGTATCCCGACCCGCCGCCGCTGGAGTAGCATTTCGGTCATGAGCATCGATCCCGGCTTCCTGGACCGCCTGATCGCCGCGCCGCGGCTGCTGTTCCCTTCCGTGTCGCCGGACGGGCGCTGGGTGGCCTGGCTGTGGAACGGCAAGGCCGAGGGCAACGGGCCCTGGATCGCCCCGACTGCGGGGGACGCGGCGCCGCGCCTGCTGCCGGAGCCGTTCTCCGGCTGGGATTGCGAGAGCTTCAGCTGGGCGCCGGACGGCCAGGCGCTGATCGTCGCCCGCCGCCGCGATGGCGAGGAGCAGGTCGGGCTGCAGCGGGTGTGGCTCGACCCCGCGCGGCCGGCCGAGGCGCTGCTGCCCGACCGGCCGGGCTATTACGTCTACACCGCTCAAGCGCACCCGGACGGGCGGCGGCTGGTCTATGCCGCCAGCCGCGACCCGGCCACCGGGCTGGGCGGCGACATTCTTCATCTCTACGAGCACGACATCGCCACGGGGGCGCAGCGCGCCCTCGCGTCGCCGCGGCGGTCCTGCAAGCTGACGCCGAAGCTGGACCCGACCGGGCGCCGGATCCTGTATCTGCGCAACGACCACCATCCGAGCGGCCGGGCGCTGTGGGTCTACGACCTGGAGACCGGCACGGACCGCGAGCTGTACAACCCCGGCGGCCCGGCCAAGGCCGAGGGCGTGTGGTCGCCGGACGGGTCGCGCGTCGCTTTTGTCGCCGAGGGACCATCGCATAAGCGGCTGGGGCTGATCGACCTCGCTTCCGACGATTTGCGCTGGCTGGTCGACAATCCGGCGATCCCGGTCGAGCATGTGCGCTGGCCGCGTCAGGCCGATGGCGGCCAGGACCTGCTGGTGGTGCTGGAATCCAGCGCCGCGCGGGACGAGGCCGGGTTCCTGATGGTCCCGACCGGCGCCTATGCCCCGGTGTTCCGCGGCGGCGACATCCTGCGCCCGATCGCGCCGCTGCCCGACGGCCGCTGGGTGCTGGAGCGCGGCCGGGCCACCGCGCCGACCGATATCGTGACCCTGGCGGCCGAGGCGCCGGACCTGCTGACCGCCCATGAGCTGGCGCCGCTGCCTGAGGGCACCCTGCCCGACCCGGCGGAGCTGAGCCCGGCCGAGCCCTTCTGGTGGCATTCGGTCGACGGGCTGCGGGTCCAGGGCTGGCTGTACCGTGCCAAAGGCGAGGCGCGCGGCGCCGTGGTCCATGTCCATGGCGGCCCGACCGCCCACTATGACGGCCGCTTCGACCCGGTGCCGCAGGCGCTGTGCCGCGCCGGCTTCCATGTGCTGCAGCCGAACTACCGCGGCAGCACCGGCCTGGGCCTGGCCTTCCAGGAGGCGATCAAGGCGGATGGCTGGGGCGGGCGCGAGCAGGAGGACATCCGCACCGGCGTCCTGGCGCTGATGAATGCCGGGCTGGCGCAGCCGGGCCGGGTCGGCATCACCGGCCTGTCCTATGGCGGCTATTCCGCCTGGTGGGCGATCACGCATTTCCCGCGCGAGGTGATCGCGGCCTCCGCCCCGATCTGCGGCATGACCGACCTGGTTACCGACTACTGGACCACCCGGCCGGACCTGCGCCCTTATTCCGAGGCGATGATGGGCGGCACGCCGGACGAGCTGCCGGAAAAGTACCGCGAGCGGTCGCCGATCCACGCCGTCGACCGGATCAAGGGGCGGCTCTTGATCGTCCAGGGCCTGACCGACCCCAATGTGACGCCGGAGCATGTCGAGATCATGCGGGCCGAGCTTGACGCCCGCGGCATCCCCTATGAGACGCTGCTGTTCCCGGACGAAGGCCACGGCATCGTCAAGCCGGGCAACTGCCGGGTGCTGTATGAGCGGCTGATCGCCTTCTTCAGCGAGGCCTTCGGGCCGGCGCTGGAGGATCCCGGAGCAGAAGACATCGAGGTGGTCGCGTTACCTCTCCCGTCGGCGGGACCTTTTCAAGATAGCTGACACCCATCCCTTTATAGTCCCCCCTCCCCTTGCGGGAGGGGGGCAGGGGGAGGGGTCTGTGCGCGTCCGCGCGCGAATGGGCAAGGCGTTGATCTAACGAATAGGCGGATTTGCAAGGTCTCGGCCGGATCAAGCCGAGAGAACCCCCTCCCCCTACCCCCCTCCCCCAAGGG
>NZ_JBCNNF010000446.1:0-5543 GCF_039594555.1 Inquilinus sp. | reverse complement strand
CTCATAGCCAGCACCGTCATTGCGAGCGCAGCGAAGCAATCCAGGGGCCGGTGCGCACCGGCCCCTGGATTGCTTCGTCGGCTTCGCCTCCTCGCAATGACGTGAAGGCGACGTGCCGTTCTCGACGGGTCGATGGAGGATGGCGACAATGCCGCGAACCCAGCCGGAGTCGCCGCGATGAGCTTTGCCCTGTGGATGGTCCTGGCGGCCATCCTGCTGCCCTATCTGGCCGTGATGCCGGCCAAGGTGACGTCGCGGATCGACAACCACGCCCCGCGCCTGGGCATGGAGCGGATGACCGGCTGGCAGCAGCGGCTGGACTGGGCCCACCGCAACCATTTCGAAACGTTCCCGGCCTTCGCCGCGGCGGTGGTCATCGCCCAGATGCGCGGCGCGCCGCAGGGCTGGGCCGACATCCTGGCCGGCCTGTTCGTGCTGATCCGCCTGGCCTACACGGCCGCCTATGCTGCCGACCGGCCGAGCTTGCGCTCGAACCTCTGGTCGCTCGGCTTTCTCTGCGTGCTCGGCCTGTTCGCGATCGCCGCTATTGGCGACCCGGCGGCAGCGCCGGCGGGATGATCTTCATCTCCGGCAGCGGCAGCGGCGAGGCGTCCGGCACGTTCTCATCCACCTCCTGCTGCGCCGCGGTGGCGGCCGGCGAGGTGCTGGTGCAGCTGACCACCCAGACGTCGTAGACCGGGTGGTCGAGCGCCGAGACGCCGGGCGAGGAGGCGAACATCCAGCCGCTGAACACCGTGGCCGCCGGCTTGCTGGGCGGAGTGTCGGTGATCTCGAGGAAGGCCGCGCTCTCCGGCGGATCCTCCGGCGGCGCCTTGCGGCAGGCACGCACGGTGATGCCGAGCGTGCCGAACTGCACCGTCTCGCCCACCTTGGCCTCGAGCGGCTGGGTGCGCGCCGTGATCTTGTCGAGGCCGCGCAGCTCGGCGATCGGCTGGTCGATCGTGGCCGCGGCCTGCGCCGCGCCCGGAGCGGATGCGGCGGCCAGCACCGCCAGCGCGGGAAGCACGAGAAGGCTGCGCATGGTCCGGATCAATTCCCCAACATGCCGCCGGCCGGCTTGCCCTGCGGCGCCTGGCCCGGCTGGCCCGGCGCGCCGGAGCCGCCACCGCCGGCCCCACCGGCGCTGCCCTTGTCGCCGAGCTGGCCGATGCTGAAGATCACCTGGCCCAGCAGTTGCTCCAGGCTCGGATTCGACTGGGTGTATTCGATGCTGTCGCCGTCCTTCAGCCAGCCGCTCGGGTCGTCCGGCCGGCCGCCGGGGCTGAGCGAAAGACTGCGGCCGCCGAGCAGGCCGTCGCTGCTGATCGCGGCGGCGGTGTCCTGCGACAGCTTCACCGACGGGTCGATCGACAGCTGGACGTCGGCCAGATAGCTCTCGGGGTTCAGCGTCACGCTGGTGACGGTGCCGACCTTGACGCCGCCGATCCGCACATCGGTGCCGGCGCTGACGCCGTCAGCCTGGTTGAACTGCGCCTTGAGCGTGTAGCCCGAGGCCGAGCCGAGATTGGCGCTGGTATAGGCGAATCCCAGGAAGAGCAGGGCGACGGCCAGCACGACCGCGCCCATCACCGTCTCGATCACGTTCCTGTGCATCGGCGTTCCTCAGACCGTCCCGGTCACGCCGGCGTCCAGGGCTCGTAGTCGCCGGTCGCCTTGGCGCGATGGCTGCCGCGCAACGGATGGCCGGGCGGCAGATAGGCGTGGCCGGTGCCGGTCGGGTTGGCTTCCGGCGGCTGCTGCCAGGGGCGGCGGAACGGGCTGGTGTCGCCCGGCGGCTCCTTGAAGGTGTGGTGCAGCCAGCCATGCCATTCCGGCGGCACGCGCGACGCCTCGGACTCGCCGCCGTTGAACACCACCCAGCGCTTCTCGCGGCCGCCGGCCGCGACCTTGCGGCTGCGGTAGTAGCTGTTGCCATGGGCGTCCCGGCCAACCAGCTGGCCACGCCGCCAGGTGACGAAACGGAGATAGGCGCGGAGCCCGAATTCGGTCAGATCGAAGGCCATGGATCCCAAGGACATGCCGAGTGACGGCCCCCGGCCGCCGAACGGCGCGGACTATGGCATCGCCGGCCGCGTCCGTCCAGTGCGCGCGCCGCCGCGTCCTAGGGCAATTTCAAGGCAGGCGGGCGGAACCGGGCGCGGCGGCGGAAGCCGGGGCCGCCCGCCGGCCGTCGGTCGATGCCAGGGCGATGCCGGCCGCGACCGCGGCGAGACCGGCCAGCAGCGGCCAGCCCAGTGGCTCGCCCAGGGTGAGGACCCCGAGCAGCGCCGCCACCACCGGGTTGACCGCGACCGAGATTGCCACCCGGGTCGGGGTGGTGCGGCCGAGGGCGAAGACCCAGAGGAAGAAGGTCAGCGCGCCGCCGACGATCCCGAGATACAGCACGGCCGTCCAGCCCGCAGGATCCAGGGCCGGCAGCGTCGCCGGGCCGGCCGCCAGCGCCAGAACCGCCAGGCCGGCGGCGCCCGCCGCCATGCCGAGCGCGCTGAAGGCCAAAGGCGAGGAGCGGCGGACGAAGGGCCGCGACCATACATTATAAAGGGCGGCACAGGCCGTGGCCCCGACCATCAGCAGGTCGCCGCGCCAGGCGCCCGGCGGCGCGCCTGCCAGGCCGGCGCCGAGCGCCAGCGCCACCCCGGCCATCGCCAGCGACACGCCGGCGGCCTTGCGCGGGGTCAGCCGCTCCACCCCCAGCGCCGCGCCCACGGCCAGGGTCAGTAGCGGCTGGGTCGACAGCGCCAGCGCCCCGCGCGCGGCGGTGGTGTGGGCCAGCGCGGCGTTGAACAGGAAGGGAAAGGCGGCGAAGAACAGCAGGCCCAGCAGCGCCACCGCCGGCCAGTCGCGCCGCGGCGGCCAGGGCGCGCGCAGCAGGGCCACCACCGGCAGCAGCAGGGCGCAGCCGATGCCGAAGCGGAACACGCCCAGCGTCGCCGGGTCCAGCGCCCCCATCAGGAACCGCGTCGCCACCACCGAGGTGCCGCCCAGCGTGCTCGACGCCAGCGCCGCCGCCACGCCCATGCCTTCACGCGCCATCCCTGCCCTCCTCCTTCGGATCTGGATCGAAGGATAGGAACGGTGCCCAGCTTCACGGAAACGCATAACTATGATCTGCTGAATCACGAACCGTGATGGAGTGGCGAATGCTGGATCCGGACCTGCTGCGCGCCTTCGTCGCCGTCGCCGACCACGGTTCCTTCACCCGCGGCGCCGCGGCGCTGAACCGGACGCAATCCGCCGTCAGCATGCAGGTCCAGCGGCTGGAGGGCGCGATCGGCGCCGCGGTGCTGGACCGCAGCCGCCGCGGCCTGCGCCTGACCCCGGCTGGCGAGGTGCTGCTGGGCTATGCCCGCCGCATCCTATCGGTCTCGGCCGAGGCGATGGGCCGGCTGCGCGACCTGCAGGTCGAAGGCGTGGTGCGGCTCGGCGTGATGGAGGATTACGGCACCCGGTTGGTGCCACCGCTGCTGGCCGGCTTCGCCGCCGCCCATCCGCGGATCCAGGTCGAGATGGTGACCGGGCTGACCACGCCGATGCTGCCGCGCCTCGGCGAGCGCTTCGACCTGGTGCTGGCGATGCATGCGGCGGGCGATGGCGGCGGCACCTTCCTGCGGCGCGAGCAGGCGGTCTGGGCCGCCGGCCGCGAGATCAGCGTAGAGGTGGGTGACGAGGGCCCCCTGCCCCTCGCCCTCTATCCCCAGGGCTGCCTGTTCCGGGCCTGGGCGATGGCGTCGCTCGACGCCGCCGGCCGGCCCTGGCGCTTGGCCTTCGTCAGCCATAGCCTGGCGGCGGTGACCGCGATCGCCGCCCAGGGGCTGGCCGTCACCGTGGTCAAGGCGGGGCTGCTGCCGCCGGAGCTGCGCCGCCTCAGCGACCGCGACGGCCTGCCGCCACTGCCCGAGGCCGATATCCGCCTGCACCGCGCCCCCGGCCTGTCCCCCGCCGGCGAGCTGCTGGCCCGGCACCTGGCCGACGGGTTGACCCTGCCGGAAGACGGCGCCGGGGCGTGATGGTAATCACACTTAGCATTCCCTGACGCCCACCTCGCAGGCAGGCCCTGCCCGATCAGTTTGCACCGCAACATGGCGCTTTGTGGCGGAATTGCGGCGAATCCCGGTCATCAAGGCAGAAGCTGGGCGGAGGGGGCGCTTAAATGTCAGGCAATGCAGGCGATGCATTGCTGCGGTGCGAAGAGCAGGGGTGGATGCATGGCTAAGCTAAGCGCATATATCGGCTCGTGCAAACAACGCACACCGCGCCGCGAACCTCTCGCTGGACGCGGCACGTGAAGAAGGAAATGCTGAAGTGAACCTGATCAACAAGCTTGTCGCCGCCTGGGAACGTCGTCGTGCCTACGCTGCCCTGATGCAGCTCGATGACCGCCTGCTGGCCGATATCGGCATGAACCGCGGCACCATCATGGAGCGGCTGGCCCGCGCCGCCCGCGACACCCACGTCTCCACCGACAACGTCGCCGTGCTGCGCCCGACCGTGGCCGTGGCCGCGAACGAAGACTCGGTCATCCGTCGCGCCGCGTGATCGGCACGACCGGAGGCACCCGGTCCGCTTCCTCCCCCGGATCCGGGTCGCGAAAACCCCGCCGAGCGTAAGCCGGCGGGGTTTTCTTTTGCCTGCCTCCTGCCCTAGCGGCCGCCCCGCCCGTCCGTGACGATCCCCGACAAGGCGTCCGTCCGGCGCCGCACGAGGGGCGGGACCTTGCGCGGCGGATGCGGCACCTCGGCGCCCGGCTTCTCCGCGTCGAACGCCTTCCGCGACCGTTCGATCGCCGCGTTGTTCGTGGTGGCCCAGGCGAACAGGGCCTTCAGCGGCTCGATCAGCGTCTGGCCGAGATCGGTCAGCGTGTAATCCACCCGCGGCGGGATCGTCGGGAACACGGTGCGGGTCACCAGCCCGTCCCGCTCCAGCCCCCGCAGGGTCAAGGTCAGCATCCGCTGCGAGATGCCGCCGATGGTCCGGCGCAGCTCGTTGAAGCGCATCGGCCCGTCCGACAGCAGCCCGACCACCATCACCGTCCATTTGTCGCCGACCCGGGCCAGCACGTCGCTGACCGCCCGGCACTGGTCGTGCCCGTCGCTCACATCGCTGTTGCTCGGTTCCAAAAATGTGCCTCCTTGCGCGGCTCACGGGCGGTCATCAATTTAGCCCCAGTCACTAAATGTGACTACCCCCGGGTCCGATCAACCCAGGCGCTTCGCATCGGCCGGCCGGCCCATCCCTGCCCCCTCGACCATGAGGACCGTTTCCGATGAGCCGTATCCTGTTCGTCACCTCCAGCCCGCGCGGCGGCGCCTCGCTGTCGACCAAGGTCGCGACCGCGCTGGTCGACCGGCTGCAGGCGCAGTCTCCCGCCGCGACCATCATCCGCCGCGACCTGGCGGCGCAGCCGCTGCCCCATATCGGCGAGGATTTCGTGGCTGCTCAGGCCCTGCCGGCCGAGGCGCGCAGCCCGGCGCAGCAGGCGGCGCTGGCCCTGTCCGACACGCTGGCGCAGGAGCTGTTCGCCG
>NZ_JBCNNF010000445.1:0-5557 GCF_039594555.1 Inquilinus sp. | reverse complement strand
AGCTGGACATCCGCGATGTCGAGGGGCTGATCGGCCACCTGACCATCGAGGGCTTCAGCCACCGCGCCGCCCGCCTCGGCCGCTATCTCGGCGAGACCGCGCCCGAGGCCAACGACGCGGCGCTGCGCGCCCTGTTCCAGGGACTGACCCGCGACGCCAATGGCGGCGCCGTGCCTTTCGCCGCCTTCCGCCGCCAGGTCGAGAGCGAGGCCTTCGGCGCCGTCTTCACCGCCCACCCGACCTTCAATCTCTCCGGCGGGCTGATGGCCGACCTGGCGGCGCTGGCCGCCGGCCGCGCCGCCGACGGCACGGTGCTGAGCGACGAGGCGAAGGCCGCCCTGCTGGACCGCGCCGCCGCGGCCGAGCACCGGCCGGACGAGGATCTGAGCCTGGCGCGCGAGCATGCGCTGTCGCTGGACGCCATCGCCAATGCCCGCGTCGCGCTGGGCCGGGCCTGGGGCATCCTGCTGGACGTGGCCCGCGAGGCCTATCCCGAGGATTGGCGCGGTCTGACGCCGCGGCTGGTCACCCTCGCCTCCTGGGTCGGCTACGACCTGGACGGCCGCTCCGACATCCGCTGGACCGACACGCTGCACAAGCGGCTGCTGGTCCAGGCGGCGCAGCTGGACCATTACCTGGCGGAGGTGCGGACGATCCGGGCCCAGGCGCCGCGCGGCGCCGCCGACCTGCTGGAGACGCTGGACCTGCTGGAGAGCCGGATCGCGCTGGCCATCGCCCAGATCCGCGACGAGGTCGCCGCCTTCGCCGTGGCCGACCCCGGCTCCGCCGCCGGCCGTGAGCAGATCCGCGTCATCAGCCAGCGCATCCATGCCGGCCAGGCGCTGCGCCTGACCGAATCCGCCAGCCTGATCGCGATCGTCGACCGGGCGCTGGAGCGGACCGAGGACCCGGAGCTGTCGCGCCGCTTCTGCCTCTTGCGCGCCGAGCTGGCGACGCATGGGCTGGGCGCCGCCCACACCCATGTGCGGATCAACGCCACCCAGGTGCACAATGCCATCCGCAAGGCGGTCGGAATGGTGTCCGACCCAAACGACCCGCGCTACCGCCAATCCTATCTCGACCGGCTGAACGCCCTGCTCGACGCGGTCGAGCCGGTGTCGGTGAATTTCGGGTCGCTGCTGGCGGAGCGCACCTCGGTCAAGCGCCTGTTCATGCTGCTGGCGCAGATGCTGAAATACAACGACCGCTCGGCGCCGATCCGCTTCCTGATCGCCGAGAGCGAGAGCGCCTTCACCTGCCTGACCGCGCTGTACTACGCCCGGCTGTTCGGGGTCGACGGCATGGTCGACATCTCACCGCTGTTCGAGACCGAGAAGGCGCTGGAGAACGGCAGCCGGATCATCGAGCAGCTGCTGGAGAACCCGCATTATCGCGACTATGTCCGCCGCCGCGGCCGGGTCTGCGTCCAGACCGGCTATTCCGACGCCGGGCGCTATCTCGGCCAGACCCCGGCCGGCGCCTCGATCGAGCGGCTCCGGCTGCGCCTGATCCGGGTGATCGCCAAGGCCGGCCTGCCGGACGTGCGGCTGCTGATCTTCGACACCCATGGCGAATCGATCGGCCGCGGCTGCCATCCGGGCGGCATCGCCGACCGGCTGTCCTATGTCGACCCGCCGGCGACCCGGGCCTTCATGGTCGAGCAAGGCGTCGCCTTCAAGCAGGAGGTCAGCTTCCAGGGCGGCGACGGCTACCTCTACTTCGCCCATCCCGACCTGGCCTATGCGGTGGTCACCCGCATCCTGCAGCACGTGCTGGCCGAGATCGACGGCACCGGCGAGGACCCGTTCTACGACGAGGCCTCCTACATCCGCGAGTTCTTCACCACGGTGAAGGAGTTCCAGGTGCGGCTGATGGAGAGCCGCGACTACGGGGTGCTGCTGCAGGCGCTGGGCCCGAACCTCCTGTTCCCCTCCGGCAGCCGCGCCACCAAGCGGCAGCACGAGGACCCGAGCGAGCTGGACCATGCCATGCCGTCGCAGCTGCGGGCGATCCCGCATAATGCGATCCTGATGCAGCTGGGCCTGATGGCGAACAGCGTCGGCGGTGCCGGCGCCGCCATCGCCAAGGACCCGGAGCGGTTCCGCGAGCTCTATGCCGCCTCGCCGCGGTTCCGGCAGCTGCTGGGGATCATCACCTACGGCGCCTCGGCCAGCAATCC
This sequence comes from Inquilinus sp., assembly GCF_039594555.1. Taxonomy (GTDB): domain Bacteria; phylum Pseudomonadota; class Alphaproteobacteria; order DSM-16000; family Inquilinaceae; genus Inquilinus. The sequence continues at coordinate 3,378 of NZ_JBCNNF010000445.1, read as the reverse complement.
GGCGGCGATGAAGTCCTATATCGACGCGCTGGACCCCGGATCCTGGATCACCCGCGCCGCCGCCACCGGCGACCGCGAGCAGGCGGACCGGATGGTGGCGCTGTCCGGCCATCTCGAGCCGATGCCGGTCTATGAGCGGCAGAGCCGGGTGTTCCGCGCCCTGCACAAGGACTTCATCCTGCTGCGCGAGGGGCTGGAGAGTATCGCCGAACAGTCGCCGCATGTCGACGCCGCCAGCCGCGACGCGCTGGCCGTGCTGCACGCGGTGCGCCTGGCGCTGATCCAGGAGATCTTCCTGCTGGCGATGCGGATCCCGGAATTCTCCAGCCGGCACAACCTCACCGTGAAGCAAGTGATCGCCCGCATCCTGCATCTCGACGTCCTGCCGGCGGTCGCGTCGCTGGAGGAGATCTTCCCGCTGACCGAGGACACCATCGCGGTGGCCGATTTCGGCGAGGCCGCGACCTACCGGTCGGATGAGAGCCAGAACTACCAGTTCGAGAATGAGCGGATCTTCCGCCCGATGCGGCAGATCTACGGCCTGGTGCGCCGGGTCTCGGCCGCGGTGGTGCACCGGACGGGGTTCTTCGGCTGAGAGCGGGGGCTTTGCCCCGCCGGTCGCGCTGGTCTAGACAGGAGGCAACAGATCCTCCAGCGGCCGAGACCATGACCGATTCCACCAGCGCCCCGCGCACCGTCCGCCTCGCCGATTACCGCCTGCCCGACTTCCTGATCGACGCGGTCGATCTGCGCTTCGACCTGCGCGAGGACGGGGCAACGGTGACCTCTCGCCTGACCATGCGGCGCAACCCGGCGACATCCGACCCCGCGGCGCCGCTGGTGCTGGACGGCCGGGACCTCAGGCTGACCGGCGTGGTCCTGGACGGCGAGGCGCTGGGCGACAACCGCTATACGGTCGATGCCGAACACTTGACCCTGCCCGGCCTGCCGGGCAGCTTCACGCTCGAGATCACCACCGAGATCGCCCCGCAGGACAACACCTCGCTGCAGGGGCTCTACACCTCCGGCGGCGCCTTCTGCACCCAGTGCGAGGCCGAGGGCTTCCGCCACATCACCTATTACCTCGACCGGCCGGACATCCTGGCCCGCTACACCACCACCATCGTGGCGGACAGGGCTAGGTACCCGGTGCTGCTGTCCAACGGCAACCCGGTGGGATCCGGCGAGGCCGAGGGCGGCCGGCACTGGGCGAAATGGGAGGACCCGTTCCCCAAGCCGTCCTACCTGTTCGCCCTGGTGGCCGGCGACCTGGTGGTGGTCGAGGACAGCTTCACCACCCGCTCCGGCCGGCCGATCGCGCTCAAGATCTTCACTCGGCCCGGCGACGAGACCAAGGTCGGCCACGCCATGCGGTCGCTGAAGGCGTCGATGGCCTGGGACGAGCAGGTCTACGGCTTCGAATACGACCTCGACCTGTTCATGATCGTCGCCGTCTCCGACTTCAACATGGGGGCGATGGAGAACAAGGGCCTGAACATCTTCAACACGGCCCTGGTCCTGGCCAGCCGCGAGACCGCGACCGATGGCGACTTCCAGCGCGTCGAATCCGTGGTGGCGCACGAGTATTTCCACAACTGGACCGGCAACCGCATCACCTGCCGCGACTGGTTCCAGCTGTCGCTGAAGGAAGGCCTGACCGTCTTCCGCGACCAGGAGTTCTCGGCTGACCTGAACAGCCGGCCGGTGCAGCGCATCGCCGATGTCCGCCGCCTGCGCGCCATCCAGTTCCCGGAGGATGCCGGCCCGATCGCCCACCCGATCCGGCCGGAGAGCTATATCGAGATCAACAACTTCTACACGCCGACGGTGTACGAGAAGGGGGCGGAGGTCATCCGCATGATCCACACCCTGCTCGGGACCGAGGGCTACCGGAAGGGCATCGATCTCTATGTGGAACGTCATGACGGGCAGGCCGCGACCTGCGAGAACTTCGTCGCGGCGATGGAGGATGCGAGCGGCGTCGATCTGAAACTGTTCCGGCGCTGGTATTCCCAGGCCGGCACGCCGGAGATCACGGCCGAGGAGGCGTGGGACGCCGCGTCCGGCCGCTACAGCCTGACCCTGGCGCAGGCGACCGCACCGACGCCGGGCCAGCCGGACAAGCAGCCGCTGCACATCCCGGTCGCGCTCGGCCTGCTCGACACCCAGGGCCGCGACCTGCCGGTGCGGCTGGCCAGCGAGGCCGAAGGCAGGCCCGGCACCCGGATCCTGTCGCTGACCGGGGCGCGCCAGACCTTCGTGTTCGAAGGACTGGCCGGGCGGCCGGTGCCGTCGCTGTTCCGCGGCTTCTCCGCCCCGATCAAGCTGGCGCCGCAGCCGCGCGAGCGTCTGGCCTTCCTGTTCGCCCATGACAGCGACCCGTTCAACCGCTGGGAGGCCGGCCAGCAGCTGGCGACGCAGCTGCTGCTGGACGGCGTCGCGGCGCGCAAGGCCGGCCGCGGCTGGCAGTTGGACCCGGAGTTCGTCGCCGCCGTCGGCCGGCTGCTGGACGACACGGATCTCGATGCCGCCTTCATCGCCGAGGCGATGGCGCTGCCGGGCGAATCCTTCCTCGCCGACCAGATGACGGTGATCGACGTCGACGGCATCCATGCGGTGCGCGAAGCCGCCCGGCTGGCCATCGCCACGGCACTGCGCGACCGGCTGCTGGCTGTCTACCGCGCCAATGACGACCAGGGACCGTTCGACGTCTCGGCCGCCGCGGTCGGCCGGCGGGCGCTGAAGAATGCCTGCCTGGCCTATCTCGGCCTGCTCGAGGACGATGCCGAGGCGACGGGGCTGGTGCTGGCCCAGGCCCGCACCGCCGGCACCATGACCGACGTGCTGGCGGCCCTGACCGTGCTGCGCGACCGCGACATCCCGGAGCGGGCCGAGGCGCTGGAGGCGTTCTACGCCAAATGGCAGGACGAGCCGCTGGTGGTCGACAAGTGGTTCGCGCTGCAGGCGACGTCCGCCTTGCCCGGCACGCTCGACGCCATCAAGGCGCTGACCCGGCACCCGGCCTTTACCCTGCGCAACCCGAACCGGGCGCGGGCGCTGATCTCCAGCCTCGCCATGGGCAACCCGCTGCATTTCCACGCCGCGGGCGGCTCCGGCTACGCCTTCCTGGCCGACCAGGTGCTGGCGCTGAACGGGCCGAACCCGCAGCTGGCGGCGCGCATCCTGGTGCCGCTGGGCCGCTGGCAGCGCCACGAGCCGGTCCGGCAGGCGGCGATGAAAGCCGAGCTGGACCGGATCTTGGCGGCGCCCGACCTGTCGCGCGACGTCTACGAGATCGCGGCGAAAAGCCGGGCTTAGCGCTGCAACGGCCTTCCTTCCTGTCATTGCCGGGCTTGACCCGGCAATCCAGAAGGGGTC
>NZ_JBCNNF010000444.1:0-5557 GCF_039594555.1 Inquilinus sp. | reverse complement strand
TGCTCACCGCCTCGGTCCTGGTCGTCTCTGCCGGCAGCGTCTCGCCGGACATCCGCATCGGCATCGCCGGGCTGGCCGTCGCCCTGGCGCTGATGGCCGCGCTGATCGGGGTCGAGCGCCGGGCCCGCACCCGGCTGCTGCCGCGTGACATCTTCCGGCTGTCGACGCCGCTCAGCCGCCTGTTCGTGGTGATGTCGCTGCTGACCGTGACGGTGACCGGCACGGAGATCTTCATCCCGCTGTTCCTGCAGGTGCTGCACCAGCAGACGCCGCTGGTCTCCGGCTATCTGGCCGCGCTGATGTCGGCCGGCTGGTCGGCCGGGTCGATCACCAGTTCCGGCGCCGGCGGGCGCGCGGCCGGCCGCGCCATCCTGGCCAGCCCGGCGCTGGCCCTGGCCGGCATGGCCTGCCTGGCGGCGCTGGTGCCGGTCGCCGGCGGTGGCGACTGGACCCTGCTGGCGCCGATCTGCGTTGCCCTGGTGTGCATCGGCCTCGGCATCGGCTCGGCCTGGCCGCATCTGCTGACCCGGGCGCTGCAGACCGCGCCGGAGGACGAGAAGACGCTGGCCGCCAGCTCGCTGACCACGGTGCAGATGTTCGTCACCGCGCTGGCCGCGGCCCTGGCCGGCATGGTGGCCAATCTCGGCGGCCTGCTGGACCCGGGCGGAATCGCGGGCACCGCCAGCGCCGCCGGCTGGCTGTTCGGCCTGGTCGCCCTGGCGCCGCTGCTGTGCCTGCCGGTGGCGCTGCGCGTCGGCCGCGCCCGGCCGGCTACGCGGCACGAGCCCGGCCGGACGGCGGCCTAGATCGGGTCGGCCACCGCGGGCTCGCCGAACCAGCGCGTGACGACCGAGGCGGCGCCATCGAGGTCTCCGGCGGCCCCAGTCGCCCAGGCGACGATCCCGTCGGGGCGCACCAGCACGGCGCTCAGGCCCAGCCTGTCGCGGGCATCGCCGGCGACATAGCCGATCCGCTGCCCCCACCGGCCGGCCAGCTCCGCCCGCGCGGCCTCGGCGTCGAAATCCAGGAACAGCCCCTTGCCGGTCCTGAGGCGCTCTCCGAGCCTCGTGCCGTCGGCCAGCTCGAAATCGGGGGCGCTGCGGCCGACCAGCGGGTGGCCGCCGCCGAGATCGTAGCGCAGGGACACGCCCCAGACCCGGCCGGCGAAATAGGCCGCGCCGTCGCCCGTGGCGATGAGATCGCGAATGATCGCCTGCAGCGCGCGCGGGCCGGGGGCCGGCCGCATGAGCTCGACCTGGGCGCGCGACCAGTCCAGCACCTGTGCCCCCACCGGATGCCGCTCGGCCTCATAGCTGTCGAGCAGGCCGGCCGGCGCGTCGCCGCGGATCGTGGCCGCCAGCTTCCAGCCGAGGTTGATGGCGTCGCCGAAGCCGAGATTGAGCCCCTGCCCGCCCAGCGGGGAGTGGATATGCGCGGCGTCCCCGGCCAGCAGCACCCGCCCGCGGTGGTAGGCGGTGGCCTGGAAGGCGCGGTCGGTCCAGGTGGCGGCCTGGCGCAGCGCCGTCACGGTGACGCCGGTGCCGGAGACACGGCGCAGCACCGCCTGCACATGCTCCAGCGTGATCGGCCGGGTGCGGTGGAAGGCGCCGCCGTCGAAATCGACCATCGCGACCGTCCCGGGCCGGGCGAAGGTGTACATGCCCGCCGGCGTGTAATGGCGGCCGGGGCTGAGCGTCTCCGGATCAGCCATCTCGACCTCGACGGAATAGCCGGTGAATTCGGGATCGGTGCCGGCGAAGGCGAAGCCGGCCGCCTTGCGGACCGTGCTGCGGCCGCCGTCGCAGCCGACCAGCCAGTGCCCGCGGACCATCTCCCCGCCGGCATGGATGGTCACGCCGTCCTCCGACGGGTCGACGGCCTCCACGCCGCGGCCGCGCCGGATCTCGACGCCCATGGCAACGGCACGGTCGGCCAGGACGGATTCGATCCGCTCCATCTCCACCGCCAGGCTGGTGCCGGCCGGGCCGGGCAGGCGATACGGCCAGGCCGAGGGGTCGATCCTGTCCTGGAAGAACTGGAGGCCGGCGAAATGGCCGCCCGGGCGGCGCCCCTGCCCCGCCCAATGCGCGACGGCCGGGGCGCCGGCGCCGTCCGAGACGCGCGAGATGTCGTCGAGCAGGCCACGGCGGTGGAAGGCGTCGAGGGTGGGGGCCGACAGGCCGCGCAGCCCGAAGGGCAGGCGCTTCAGGGGCGAGCGCGGATCCTCGGACTGCTCCAGCACCAGCACCGAACAGCCGGCGAGGCGCAGCTCGCAGGCGAGGAACAGGCCGACGGGGCCCGCCCCGGCAATCAGGACATCATGGATCACGGTAAATTCCTCAGGCGAGTGTCCGCCGGCGGCATCGGCTCGGCTTAATTTTTACACTCAGTATAAATATATATATGGTATAAGCTCCGGCATGTCAAACCCGCCCGGACTCCGAGACCGCAAGAAGGAGATGACGCGCCAGGCGATCTCCAACGTCGCCACACGCCTGTTCGTCGAACGCGGCTTCGACGCCGTGTCCGTCGCCGATATCGCGCAGGAGGCCGATGTCGCCCGGAAGACCGTGTTCAACTACTTCCCCCGCAAGGAGGACCTGGTCTTCGACCGTGAGGAGGAGGTGCGGACGCTGGTGCGGGACGCGCTTGCGGATCGCGACCGGCAGCCGCCGGTCGCCGCGGTCCAGGCTCTGATGCGCCGGCTGGCGGAGAGCGGGCATCCCCTGTTCCGGATGTCCGAGCGGCCCGTCCGGTTCTGGCGCATGGTGGCGGACAGCCCGGCGCTGACGGCGCGCGCCTGCGAGCTGCAGGTGACGCTGGCCGACGATCTCGCGGCCTTGCTGGCCGGCGCGGCGGGACAGCCGCGCTCCGACCCCGGCGCGCGCCTGGCCGCGACGATGCTGATGGCGACGCTGGTGGTGGCCTATCGCGAGGCGCTGCGCGCCTTCCGAGAGGCCCGGGAGCCCGTGCCGGCCCTGTCGGCCGTGATGGAGCGCGGCTTCACCGGCGTCGACGCCGCCCTGGCCGGGACGCCTTACGTCCAGCCGTCCTAGTCGGTGTCGTCGTGCAGCCTCTGCGGCCTGGCCGCGGCGCCGGTCTGCGCCACGGGCTTGGTCGCACCGGCGGCCGCGGTGGTGTCCAGGCTGTAGATCTCCAACAGGCCCTCGGTCGTCGTCTCCTGGGCATCCGTGTTCTGCTGCTGCTGCGAGACGGCGTCCGCGAACTCCGCACCGGTCGAAGGCTTCGTTGCCTCGAACAGATTGCCCATCAGCACCGCAAGGTCTTCGGGGACGACGGGGCCTGCGGCGACCAGAGATGTCATGTGGCCTTGATCGCCGATGGCCATGATCAGCGCGATCGCCTTGGACACCACCGCCGCGCTGATCTGGTTCAGGGCCTGCTGGTCATGCGCGGCGTCCTGCAGGTCGAGGCGGTCGGACAGGCCGGCCGCCTGGTGCAGCAGGGCGACCGCCTGGGCCGGCGACTCGACCTCGACGCCGGCATGCGCCCTGCCGGTCGCGTGATCGACCGCCTGGTACAGCGCGGCGATCAACTGGGCCGGCACCTCCACCATCACCATGTCGGCGTGCCCGGGCTTGTCGATCTCGGCCATGATCGTCTCCCGCAATCCGCATCGTGGAAAACGGCGGCCAGTATAGCGCCCGGGCCGCCGGGAGTCCCTTCCTACCCCTCGACCACCAGCCGGTAGCCGACGCCGGCCTCGGTCGCGATCAGGCGCGGCCGGGCCGGGTCGTCGCCCAGCTTCTGGCGCAGCTGGCCGACATAGACGCGCAGATACTGCATCGCGTCGATATGGGCCGGGCCCCAGACCTCGCGCAGGATCTTCTGATGCGTCACCACCCGGCCGCGATGCGCGGCCAAGAGGCGCAGGATCTCGAATTCCTTCTTCGACAGCCGGATCTCCTTCCCCTCGAACCGCACGCGGCGGTGCGGCACGTCGACGGTCAGCGGCCCGGCCTCGATCACCGCCTCCGCGGCCTCGTCCTCCTGCCCGCCGCGGCGCAGGGCGGCGCGCAGCCGGGCGGTCAGCTCGGCGATGCCGAAGGGCTTGGTGACATAGTCGTTGGCGCCGCGGTCCAGCGCCTCGACCTTCTCGGCCTCGCCGGCGCGGACCGACAGCACGATCACCGGCACCGCCGACAGCTCCCGGATCCGGCTCAGCACCTGCTGGCCGTCGATGTCGGGCAGGCCGAGGTCGAGGATCACCAGGTCGGGCCGGTCCTGCACCATCCGCTCCAGCCCCTCGGTGCCGCCGGCCGCCTCGATCGGGGCATAGCCGTCGGCGGCCAGGCTGATCTTGAGAAAGCGGCGGATCTGCGGCTCGTCGTCGATGATCAGGATGCGCGGCGCCGGCCGCGTCTCGGGCGAGGTCGTCATCACATCCCCATCGAAATGCCGGGCAGCGCCGGCGCCGCCAGGTCCGGCGGGAAGGTCACGGTGAACACCGCGCCGCGCCGGTCGCCGCGGTTGCCGGCGACGATCTTCCCGCCCATGGTCTCGACGAAGCCGCGGCAGATCGCCAGGCCCAGCCCGGTGCCGGCCTGGGCGCTGTCGCCCTGCTGGATGCGGTGGAACTTGTCGAAGATCGCCTCCAGCTTGTCCTCCGGGATGCCGTCGCCCTCGTCCAGCACGCGGATCACCAGCCCCTTCTCGTCCCGCGCCGACACGGTGATGCCGGTGCCGGCCGGGGCGTATTTGGCGGCGTTGTCGATCAGGTTGACCAGCACCTGCTCCAGGAGGATCGGGTCCAGCAGGACCAGCGGCAGGTCCGGCGCGATGTCCAGTACCAGCCGGTGCCGGGCGACCAGCGCCGCGCTGCGGTCGGCCGCGGCGCCGATCACCTCGGCCACCTCGGTCGCCACCAGCTTCGGCTGCAGCACGCCGGACTCGAGGCGGGTCATGTCCAAGAGGTTGCCGACGAAGCGGTTCAGCCGCTCGGCCTCGTCCTCCACCGTCTCCATCAATTCGCCGCGCGCCGCCGGGTCCAAGGTGGCGTCGTAGCGGCGCAGGCTGGAGATGCCGCCGATGATCGAGGCCAGCGGCGTGCGCAGATCGTGGCTGATCGAGGTCAGCAGCGCGGCGCGCAGCCGCTCCGTCTCCGCCACCACGCGGACCTCGTCGACATCCTTGGCCAGGCGCACCCGCTCGATCGCCACCGCCGCCTGGTCCATCAGCGAATCCAGCAGGCGCTGGTCGTCGGGGCTGAGCAGCGGCCCCGGCTGGTCGCGGTCGATGCCGACCACGCCGATCTGGCCGGAGGCGGTGCGCCAGGGCAGGAACAGCCATCTGCCGCCGGGCAGCGTGTCCGCCCCCCGCCCCGCCGGCCGGTCATTGGCCCAGCTCCACTGCGCGGCCGCCCGTTCCGCCTCCTCGATCCGGTCCTCCGGCGGATATCCCGCGACCACCTGCAGCGACCCGTCCTGCGGCATCAGCACGACGACGCGCAGCTTCAGCATCGAGGCGATCTGGTAGGCCGCGGCCCAGAGCAGGTCGTCGGCCGAGGCGATCGCCGCCAGCTTGCGGCTGAACCCAA
>NZ_JBCNNF010000443.1:0-5560 GCF_039594555.1 Inquilinus sp. | reverse complement strand
GGGTCGTGGCCCATGCGGCTGACCAGCCCGACCGGCAGGCCCAGCCGGGCCACGGTCTCGGCCACGTTCCGGGCGACGCCGCCCAGGCTGGTGCGGATCGTCACCGGGTTCGAGGTGCCCAGGCGAACGGCGCGGTGGGCGCGGGCCTGGCGGTCGATATGGGCGGCGCCGAAGCACCAGACGGGCAGGGGCATTCAGTCTCTCTTTCGAACCGGCCGCACCCTGCGTCGGCTGTCTGCGAAAGGCAAGATCCGGGGTTGCGCCGCGCCGCCGCAGTCGGCAGCATCCCGGGCCATGCGACGCATCGCCCTCCTGATCGTCCTGCTGTTCGGCTTCGCGGCCCCCGCCCTGGCGGCGGACCCGCCGGCGCCGTCCGGCACCTATCGCGGGCAGGTCACCTCGGGCGGCGTGCTGGCGCCGGCGGTGCTGACCTTCCTGCCGGACCGGCATGGCGGCTGCTACCACGTCGTCGACGCCTCGGCCGGGCCGTATGACGGCACGCTCAGCGACGGCGAGGCCCTGGGCGGCGGCCTGTACCGCTTCACCTGGAGCGACAAGTTCGGCGTCGGCACCGTGACCTTCGCCTTCCAGGACGGCGCCGCCGCCTTCAGCGGCAAATGGTACTTCGCCGAACAGTTCGCCGGCGTCTGGCTGGCCAAGCGGGCCGAGGGCGACGATCTCTCGTGCAAGCCGGTGCCGGTGGCGTCGCTGAACTGACGCCCGATTTGGCACCGGCTCGATCCGTCCCATATCCTTGAAGCCATGCCGAGCCTGCGCCCCGACCAGTGGATCCGAGTCCAGCCCGAAGGCCTGCTGGTGGTGCCCGGCGGCTTCCATGTCGACCCGGTGCGGCCGGTCGAGCGCGCGCTGGTCACCCATGGCCATTCCGACCACGCCCGGCCGAACAACGGCTCGGTGCTGGCGACGGCGGAGACGCTGGCGATCATGCGCGCCCGGTATGGCGAGGAGGCCGGCCGCAGCCTGCAGCCCGCGGCGCTCGGCGAGACCCGGCGGATCGGCGAGGTCGACGTCACCTTCGTGCCGGCCGGGCACGTGCTGGGTTCGGCCCAGATCGTGCTGGAGCATGCCGGCAGCCGGGTGGTGGTCTCCGGCGACTACAAGCGCCGGCCGGACCAGACCTGCCTGCCGTTCCAGCCGGTCGTCTGCGACGTCTTCGTCACCGAGGCGACCTTCGGCCTGCCGGTGTTCCGCCACCCGCCGGACGGGGAGGAGATCGCCAAGCTGCTGCATTCCGTCGCCCTGTTCCCGGAACGCTCGCACCTCGTCGGCGTCTATGCCCTCGGCAAGGCCCAGCGGGTGATCCGGCTGCTGCGCCAGGCTGGCTGGGACCGGCCGATCTACATCCACGGCGCGCTGCAGGCGCTCTGCGACCTGTACGAATCGTTGGGCGTGCCGCTCGGTCCGCTGCTGCCGGCCACCGAGGCGCCCAAGGCCGAACTGGCCGGGCAGATCGTGCTGGCGCCGCCCTCGGCCAGCGCCGACCGCTGGTCGCGCCGCCTGCCGGACCCGGTGGTGGCCGCCGCCTCCGGCTGGATGCGGGTGCGCCAGCGCGCCCGGCAGGGCGGGGTCGAGCTGCCGCTGATCATCTCCGACCACGCCGACTGGGACGAGCTCTGCGCCACCATCGAGGAGGTCGAGGCCGGCGAGGTCTGGGTCACCCATGGCCGGGAAGAGGCGCTGATTCATCAGGTCCGCAAGTCGGGCCGCGCCGCCCGGGCCCTGGCGCTGATCGGCTTCGAGGAGGACGACGCCGGATGAGGGCGTTCGCCGCGCTGATCGAGGGGCTGGTCTACACGCCGTCACGCAACGGCAAGATCCGGCTGCTGACGGACTATTTCGAGCATACGCCGGACCCCGATCGCGGCTGGGCGCTGGCGGCGCTGACCGGCGCCCTGACCTTCGCCGCCGCCAAGGCCTCGACCATCCGCAACCTGGCGGTCGGGCGGGTCGACGAGGCGTTGTTCGGCTGGTCGTACGATTTCGTCGGCGACCTGGCCGAGACCGTCGCCCTGATCTGGCCGCGCAAGCCGGGCGCCAACCGCGAGCCGAGCATCACCGAGGTGGTGGAGGAACTGCGGGCCACCTCGCGCGCCGCAGCGCCGCTGCTGATCGAGCGCTGGCTCGATTCGCTGGAGGCGTCGGAACGCTTCGCCCTGCTGAAGCTGATCACTGGGGCTTTGCGGATCGGCGTCTCGGCCCGCCTGGCCAAGGTGGCGCTGGCGGAATGGGGCGACCAGTCCGTCGACGACATCGAGGAGCTGTGGCACGCGCTGGAGCCGCCCTATGAGGAGCTGTTCGTCTGGCTGTCGGGGCAGGGGCCGAAGCCGGAGATCGGCGACCGCGCCACCTTCCGGCCGCTGATGCTGGCGCATCCGCTGGAGGCGGAGGACATCGCCGGGTTGGACCCGGCCGCCTATCGCGCCGAGTGGAAATGGGACGGCATCCGCGTGCAGGTGGTCGGCCGCGGCGACCGGCCGCCGCGGATCTATTCGCGCAGCGGCGACGACGTCACCGGCGCCTTCCCGGACCTGGCTGACACCATCCGCTTCCACGCGGTGCTGGACGGCGAGCTGCTGGTGGCGCGGGACGGGGTCGTCGCCCCGTTCAACGACCTGCAGCAGCGGCTGAACCGCAAGGCGATCACCGCCCGGATGATGGAGGACTACCCGGCCTGGGTGCGGCTCTACGATATCCTGTTCGAAGGCGACGAGGACCTGCGGCCGCTGCCTCTCGACGCCCGGCGCATCCGGCTGGAGTCCTGGATCGCGCGGGAGCGCCCGGCGCGCATGGACCTGTCGCCAATGATCCCGTTCGAGAACTGGGACGAGCTGGCTACCCTCCGCGACAACGCCCGGGCCCAGGCGATCGAGGGGCTGATGCTGAAGCGCGGCGACAGCGACTACGTCGCCGGCCGGCCGAAGGGGCCTTGGTTCAAGTGGAAGCGAGGGGCGCTAACCCTCGACACCGTGCTGATGTATGCCCAGCGCGGCCACGGCAAGCGGTCCTCCTTCTACTCCGACTACACCTTCGGCACCTGGCGGACCGAGCCGGAGGGCGAGCGGCTGGTGCCGGTGGGCAAGGCCTATTTCGGCTTCACCGTCGAGGAGGTGGCGCAGCTCGACCGCTGGGTGCGCAACCACACGACGAAGCGTTTCGGCCCGGTGCGCGAAGTCGAGCCCAGGCTGGTGCTGGAGGTCGCCTTCGACAGCGTCCACCGCTCCACCCGTCACAAATCCGGGGTGGCGATGCGATTCCCCCGCATCCATCGCATCCGCTGGGACAAGCCGGCGGCTGAGGCCGATCGGCTGGAAACGCTGGAGCGAATGATCGTCGAGTAATACTTCGGTTTCACAACACTTTCATTTGACAGGAAATTTTATTCACATTGCCCGCGTATTGCCCGTTGACAGTCATGGCCGTCTGAGCGAGGTTCTGGGTCAAGAGCGACCCCTCACGAAGGCCGCCGAGCACTTGATGCCAGCAGACGAGTCGCGCCCCGCAGGGGGCGAGGAGCTGTGCGCTTCCTTGAGGAGCCCGGCAAGGACACGGAAGGATGACATGTTGGCGCCAGAGATCAGACCGCTCCTCCCGACCTCGGATCATCCGGCCGGGCGATGGCGGAACTGACGGCTCTACCGTCCCGTTCCCCCTTCGCTTCCGTCACTGCCCGGCGCCTGCAGCGCTGTCGCCACAGAGGTCCATCATGGTTCGTTCCGAAGCGTTCACGATCGAGGTCGCGGGCGAGGCGGTCGGTATCGTCGTCGCCCAGAAGCGCGGCTTCCGTTTCTACGCTTCCGATTCACGCTTTCAGCATATCGAGGGCCAGGAATTCCGATCCGTCGCCGATGCCGAGCGCGCCGCCCGCGATCTCGGTCGCGCCACGTCGCTGCCGCGGGCTGCGGGCCTAGCCAGCTAAGCGCACCACCCTCTCAGCGGGCCGGGCGGAGCACGGTGCGCAGGATCGGCGAGGCGAGAAGCCGCCGGCCCAGTGCGCGTCCGGGCATCTCGATCGTGGTGTAGGCCAGCCAGGTTATGGCGACGACGATGGGAATGGTGATCGCCATCGCCAGGGCGAAGCGGACCGGCGCCGGCGTCGAGGCGCCCAGCGTCGTCGCCGCGAAGCCGGCGGCGGGCAGCAGCACCAGCAGATGCGACAGGTAGATGCCGTAGGAGGCCTCGCCCAGCAGGTGGAACGGGCGGCTGCCCAGCAGCGCCGACAGTCGGGAGAGGATCCGTGCAAGGACGCCGCCAAGCGCGGCATGGTGGATCAGGCCAAACATCCCGAACGCGATCATTGCCCGAGCCGCCAGCGCGACTGGTACGGTGCGGCCCCCGATCGGCAGGGCGGCGAGCAGGCCTGCTAGAAGGGCAAAGAGCAGTACGGTCCGGTGCGGCCGCCCGATGGCCGCGGCGCACAGCATGCCCGCGAGGAAGACATGCAGCTTCAGCACCAGCACGGACGGCATCTCGTAGCTGGCGAAGAAGGCCGGGCTGAGGCTGTACAGCAGGATGCCGGCGGCAGCGACGGCCAGGGCGCCGGCCAGCCAGCCGATGCGGCCGATCACCAGCATCAGGAACGGCAGCGCCAGATAGTACTGCATCTCCAGCCCGATGCTCCAATCCGGCAGCGCCGTGCGGAAGCCGTAATCGGGGAGCGCGCCGAACACGAAGGAGAGGTGCAGCAGGATGTTCTGCAGGCTCTGGTCGGTGTACCGCTCCATGCTGGTCATCGATGCCGGGACGACGGACGCGATGTCCACCCGCGCCTCGCCGAGCCAAGGGCCGATGGCGATGGCCACCGCCAACGCGGCGTAATAGAGCGGCGCGATCCGGAAGAATCGGCGAATCCAGAAGGCGATCCAGGTCGACGGTGCCTCCCACGGCTCGCGCGACCGGCGCTGCACGTAGTGGAACACCATCAGGAAGCCGGAGATCATGATGAACAGGTCGACGCCGAAATCCGGGGAGGCGACCAGCGGGATGTGCCAGCCCGAAAGCAGCAGCCCGTGCCCGACCAGGACCCAGAGGGACGCCAGTCCGCGCAGGCCGTCCAGGCAACCGATCCGGCTATTGTCGCTGCGGTCGGCGTTCTGCATGCGGTTCACCTGAATCCGGGCGGGTTGTCAAAATACAACGCCGCCATACCAAATGGCTGCCGAATTCGTCGAGAGTGTGGCGGCATGGGGAAAGACGGCGATTTCTGGCCGGAGCCCGAGGGACATTCGGGGATGTCCGGGGAACGCTGGTGCTGCCGCTGAGGATTGAACTCAGGACCTCTCCCTTACCAAGGGAGTGCTCTACCACTGAGCTACGGCAGCCCGCCCGTTCAAGGCGGCGCGGAACCTGCCATAGCGTCGGGGGTGGTGCAAGCGCTTTTCCGAGGGGCGTGTCGATTACGTCCGTTCCGTGCCGCCAGCCCCTCCGCTCCGGTTGCGTAACGGCCCCGCATCGGCCATACCAAAGCCGAAATGACCGATCAGCGTCGTCCCCCGAACGCCAAGCCAGCGTCCCCGTCGCGCCAGGAGCGCGAGGCGGCGGC
>NZ_JBCNNF010000442.1:0-5597 GCF_039594555.1 Inquilinus sp. | reverse complement strand
GTCGGCGAGCTGATGAAGCTGCTGCGCTTCTTCCTGCGCGGCGAGCTCAAGGCCCTGCACCGCAAAGGCGTGCGGCTGCGCTTCATCGGCGACCGCGGGCGGCTGGCGCCGGACATCGTCGACCTGCTGGTCGAGAGCGAGACGCTGACCGCGGGCAACACCCGACTGAACCTGACCGTCGCGCTGAGCTACGGCGCCCGGCAGGAGATCACTGAGGCGGCGCGCCGGGTGGCGCGCGAGGTCGCCTCGGGCGCGCTGCTGCCGGAGGCGATCGACGAGGGGCTGTTTGCCAGCCGTCTGTTCACCGCCGACCTGCCGGACCCCGACCTGATCATCCGCACCAGCGGCGAACAGCGCATCAGCAACTTCCTGCTGTGGCAGGCGGCCTATGCCGAGCTGGTCTTCGTCGACACGCTGTGGCCGGATTTCGGCCATGCCGACCTGGAGGCTGCCCTCGCCGAATTCCGGCGGCGGGAACGTCGCTATGGCGCCGTCGGTGGCCAATAGCCCGCAGGCCAAGCGCAGCAACCTGACGCTGCGGATCCTCTCCAGCCTCGTTCTCGGACCGCTGATCCTCGCCGCCGTCTATGTCGGGCAGTGGGAATTCGCAGTCATCGTCGGCCTGCTCGGCGTGCTCGGCGCCGATGAGTGGCTGCGGCTGGTGCTGCGGCGCCCGGCGCCCGGCTGGGTCCGGGCCTCCGCCGCGATCGCCATCGTCGCCGTGACCGTCACCACCGGCTGTGCCGGCGCCATCGCCGGCCTGGTCGTGCTGGCCGTCGCCACCGTGCTGTTCGACATCGCCGTCAATCTCCGCCTCGGCACGCCCGGCCGCATGCCGGCGCTGGGGCTGCCCTATCTCGGCCTGACCGTCGTCGCGCTGCTGCATCTGCGCCAGGACGGCTGGCAGCCGGTGATCTGGCTGCTGGTGGTGGTCTGGGGCACGGATATCGGCGGCTACATCTTCGGCCGCTGGATCGGCGGGCCGAAGCTGGCGCCGCGGCTGAGCCCGAAGAAGACCTGGGCCGGGCTGATCGGCGGCGCCGGCTTGGCCGCCCTGGCCGGCGCCGTCGCCATTGCAGCGCTGCACCGCGCCAGTTCGGCCCTTGTCGCCGTGCCCGGCGCCGCTCTGCTGGCCTTGGTGGCCCAGGCCGGCGACCTTGCTGAATCCGCGGTCAAGCGCCATTACGGCGTCAAGGACAGCGGCGATCTGATCCCCGGCCATGGCGGCGTGCTCGACCGGATCGACGGGCTGCTGGCCGCGGCGCCCCTTTTTGCCCTGTTCACCGCCCTCTTGGATGCATCCTTCAGATGACCTCGGCTCCGTCCACGGACGCTCCGCGCTCCGTCACCATTCTCGGCGCCACCGGCTCGGTCGGCGCCAGCACCGTCGACCTGATCACCCGGTCGCCGGAGCGCTTCACGGTCGAGGCGGTGACCGCCAACAAGGATGCGGAGCGGCTGGCGGCGATCGCCCGGCAGCTCGGTGCCCGATATGCCGCCGTGGCGGATGAGACGGCCTATCCGGCGCTGAAGGCAGCCTTGTCCGGCAGCGGCATCGAGGCAGCGGGTGGCGCCGGGGCGGTGGTGGAAGGAGCGGCGCGGCCGGCGGAATGGGTG
Organism: Inquilinus sp.; assembly: GCF_039594555.1. Lineage (GTDB taxonomy): Bacteria > Pseudomonadota > Alphaproteobacteria > DSM-16000 > Inquilinaceae > Inquilinus. The sequence goes on along the minus strand of NZ_JBCNNF010000442.1, from coordinate 3,980 downwards.
ATGGGCGCCATTGTCGGTGCCGCCGGGCTGCAGCCGATCCTGACCGCGATCCGGCGCGGCGCCATGGTCGCCTTCGCCAACAAGGAGTGCCTGGTCTGCGCCGGCGAGCTGATGATGGCCGAGGTGCGGCGGCACGGCGCCACGCTGCTGCCGGTGGACAGCGAGCACAATGCCATCTTCCAGGTGTTCCAGCCGGGCACCAAGGTGCGGCGCCTGATCCTGACCGCCTCGGGGGGACCGTTCCGGGAATGGAGCCGCGAGCGGATGGCGGCGGCGACGCCGGCCCAGGCGGTAGCGCATCCGAACTGGAGCATGGGCGCCAAGATCTCGGTCGACAGCGCCACCCTGATGAACAAGGGGCTGGAGCTGATCGAGGCCTCGCATCTCTTCGCCATGCCCGAGGACAAGATCGAGATCGTGGTCCACCCGCAATCGGTGATCCACAGCCTGGTCGACTATGCCGACGGGTCGGTGCTGGCCCAGCTCGGCGTGCCCGACATGCGCGTGCCGATCGCTTACACCCTGGCCTGGCCGGAGCGGATGGAGACGCCCTGTGCCGCGCTCGACCTGGCGAAGATCGCCCGGCTCGACTTCCAGCAGCCGGACCCCGAGCGGTTCCCGGCGCTGCGGCTGACCCGGGAATGCCTGCGGCAAGGTGGCTCGGCCGCGACCGTGCTCAATGCCGCCAACGAGGTGGCCGTGGCGGCCTTCCTGGAGGGGCGCATCGGCTTTCTCGACATCGAGCGGATCGTCGAGACCACCCTTGCCATGATTCCGGCACAAGCTATGGCGACTCTGGACGAGGTGTTCGCCATCGACGCCGAGGCGCGACGGCACGCCGCTGCGCTTTGAAATCGCGGGCGAGCGGGCCTACATAGGCCCTCGGCAAGAGGTACGTATGACGCTGTTCACCTATCTGATCCCGTTCCTGGTCGTGCTGACCGTCCTCGTCTTCGTGCACGAGTTCGGCCACTACTGGGTCGCCCGCCGCAACGGGGTCCGGGTTGAGACCTTCTCGATCGGCTTCGGGCCGGAGCTGTTCGGCTTCAATGACCGGCACGGCACCCGCTGGAAGTTCAGTGTCGTGCCGCTCGGCGGCTATGTGAAGATGTTCGGCGACGCGGATGCGGCCTCGACCCCGTCCACCGCCGCTCTCGACGGGATGACCGCGGATCAGCGGGCGGTGTCGTTCCACCACAAGCGGGTCGGGCAGCGCGCGGCCATCGCCGCGGCGGGGCCGGTCGCCAATTTCCTGTTCTCGATCATCGCCCTGTTCTTCCTGTTCCTGATCGGCGGCCATCCGTTCCCGCCGGCGGTGGTGGGCCAGGTGTCGCCCGGCGGTGCCGCGGCGGAGGCGGGGATCCAGTCGGGGGACCGGATCGCCAGCATCGACGGCACCGCGGTCGACCGCTTTGCCGAGCTGGGCGAGGCGGTGCGCAACAGCGGCGGCAAGAGCGTGACGCTCGGCATCGACCGCGGCGGCCAGGCGCTGAGTTTCGCCCTGACGCCGCGGCAGGAGACGGTGCCGACCACCGATGGCGGCAGCGCGACCATCTGGCGCCTCGGCATCGCCGCCGACACGGGCCCGTATGGCGTCGTCGATGCGGCGCGGATGTCGGTCACCGAAAGCTGGGCGATCGTGTCGATGACTGCCCAGGCCCTCGGCCAGATGGTGTCGGGCCAGCGCGGCACCGAGGATCTCGGCGGCCCGATCCGCATCGCCCAGATGTCGGGCGAGGTCTATCAGGTCGGCATCGTGGCGCTGCTCTGGTTCATGGCGATCCTGTCGATCAATCTCGGCCTGATCAACCTGGTGCCGATCCCGATGCTCGACGGCGGCCACCTGCTGTTCTGCGCGATCGAGGCTGTCCGCGGCCGCCCGCTCGGCGCGCGGGCCCAAGAATACGGTTTCCGCCTAGGGCTCGCTTTGGTATTAACCCTGATGCTCTTCGCGACCTGGAACGACCTGGTCCAACTCAAGGTAGTGGCCTTTTTCAAAGGCTTGGTGTCCTGAGCCGGGACGTGTTACCGGATCACGGCGGCTGTGACTCGCCGCGATCCGCAGCCGCTGACTGTGGGGGCGGCGGTCGTTCGTCAAACCTCTCGTGCCCGACCGGTCGGGGGTGAGAGGGATGGGTGTGAGTTTGAGGGGAAAGCAGAAACCGATGTCGACCGTGACCTCCCGACTCTGGCTCGCGGCCGTGGCGGCTGTTGCTCTTGGAACGGCGCCGATGGCCGCGCCGGCACAGACCCGCGGTGGCGGCGGAACGATCGCCGACGTCAAGGTCGAGGGTTCGCAGCGGATCGAGCCCGCCACGGTGATCTCCTATATGGCGCTGAAGCCGGGTGACGAGTACAGCGACCGCGCCGTGGATGAATCCGTCAAGAGCCTGTTCGCCACCGGCCTGTTCGCCAATGTCCAGATCCGGCGCCAGGGCTCCAGCCTGGTGGTGACGGTCGAAGAGAACCCGATCATCAATCAGATCGCGTTCGAGGGGAACGACCGCTTCGACGACACCAAGCTGACGGCCGAGATCGAGGAGCGGCCGCGGCAGGTCTACACCCGGACCAAGGCGCAGAGCGACGCCGACCGCATTCAGCAGCTGTATCGCCGCAGCGGCCGTTTCGCCGTCGCGGTCGAGCCGAAGATCATCAAGCTCGACCAGAACCGCGTGAACCTGGTGTTCGAGGTGCGCGAGGGCGACCTCGCCAAGATCGAGCGGATCAACTTCGTTGGCAACCGCGCCTTCTCCAACGGCGAGCTGCGTGACGAGATCCTGACCAAGGAGACCGAGTGGTGGAACATCCTCGCCTCCAACGACACCTATGATCCGGACCGCCTGGCCGTCGACCAGGAGATGCTGCGCCGCTTCTACCTGAACCGCGGCTACGCCGATTTCCGCGTGGTCTCGGCGGTGTCGGAGCTGGCGCCCGACGGCGAAGGCTTCTTCATCACCTTCACGGTCGATGAGGGCGAGCGCTACAAGTTCGGCAAGATCGACGTCAACAGCGCCCTGCCGGGGGTGACGCCGGAGGAGCTGAAGACCGTCATCGTCACCAATGAGGGCGACTGGTACTCCAGCAAGTCGGTCGAGGATTCGATCCAGGCCCTGACCACCTATCTCGGCGACCGGCAATACGCCTTCGTCGATATTCAGCCCTCGGTGCAGCGCAACCGCGACGAGCGGCTGATCGCGATCACCTACGAAATCTCGGAAGGCCCGCGCGTCTTCGTCGAGCGCATCGACATCAGCGGCAACGTCCGCACCGCCGACGAGGTGATCCGTCGCGAGTTCGAGCTGGCCGAAGGCGACCCGTTCAACGCCTCGCGGCTGAAGAAGTCCGAGACCAACATCCGCAACCTCGGCTTCTTCAGCAAGGTCGACATCAAGCCGAGCCCGGGCTCGGCGCCGGACCAGACGGTGATCCAGGCCGCGGTGGCCGAGCAGTCGACCGGTGAAGTCCAGCTCGGCGTCGGCTACTCGACCAGCGACGGCCCGCTCGGCAACGTCACGGTCCGCGAGCGCAACCTGCTCGGCCGGGGCCAGGATCTGCGGCTGTCGACCTCGCTCAGCGGCGTGTCGTCGGAAATCGACCTCAGCTTCACCGAGCCGTACTTCATGGGCCGCAACCTCGCGGCCGGCTTCGACCTGTTCCGCACCACGCGCGACAACCAGAGCTTCAGCTCCTACAACGAGACCAACACCGGTTTCGCGCTGCGCATGGGCTATCCGCTGAGCGAGAACCTGCGGCAGACGCTGCGCTACCGCCTGAACTACCGGCAGGTGTCGGACGTCAGCGACGACGCCTCGCGCTTCATCCGCGAGCAGGAAGGCAACACCCTGTCCTCCGCAGTGCAGCAGACCCTGACCTATGACCAGCTGGACAGCCGCATCAACCCGACCGACGGCTACCGGATCACGCTGTCGAACGAAATCGCGGGTCTCGGCGGCGACGTGCACTACTTCAAGACACAGCTC
>NZ_JBCNNF010000441.1:0-5611 GCF_039594555.1 Inquilinus sp. | reverse complement strand
CCCGCGCCGGCAGGCTGGCGCCGACCGATGTCCAGGGCGGCACCTTCACCATCTCGAACCACGGCGTCTCCGGCTCGCTCCTGGCGGCGCCGATCATCATCAACCAGCCGCAGGTGGCGATCCTCGGCGTCGGCAAGGTCGAGAAGCGGGTGGTGGTGCGCGAGGCCGGCGGCGCCGATGCCATGCTGATCCGGCCGATGGCCTATGTCTCGCTGACCATCGACCACCGCGCTCTGGACGGCGCCCAGACCAACGCCTGGCTGACCCGCTTCGTCGAGACGATCGAGACCTGGCCGGCGGAGTAACGGCGCGGCCGGGGGCAGCCCCTCACCCGAAATCGCTGTCGCGATTTCGACCTCTCCCCGAGGGAGAGGTGAAGAAGCCTCGGCCCTGGTTTCCCTCTCCTCGGGGAGAGGGAGGGGCCCGTCGCGTTGGCGACGGGAGGGTGAGGGGGAGCCGTCGATTCAGGCCGCGACCGACCCAGCCGCCCGCGCCTGCCGCTCGATCAGCATCACGTCGCCGAACTCATGGCCGCGATAGCCGGCGGCGGCGAGGGCGGCCGGCAGCCCGTCCAGCACGCCGTCCGGGGCGAAGGCGCGTAGCAGCTCGAAATGGCTCTCGCCCGGCTGATGCATGCCGGTAAGCAGGGCGTCGGCCACGCGCAGCCTCGTCCCCGGTCCGATGCGGTTGGCGGCGATGCCGTCGCCGGCGCGCACCGTGCCGTCCGGCTCCGCCGCCACCTCGAGAGCTCGGACCACGGTGGTACCGATGGCGATGATGCGGCGGTCCGCCGCCTTCGCCTGCGCCACCGCCGCGGCCGTCGCCTCCGGGATCCGGTAGGGCTCGTCGAAGGGCAGGCGGCGGTCCAGTGCCGGGTCGCCGGTGGAGGAGATGCCGGCGGCATGGGTCAGCGTGGCGAAGCCGACGCCGTGCCGGCGCCAAGCGGCGAGCAGCGCCCAGTCCAGTGCGAAGCCGGCCGAGGGCGGCTCGAACGCCACCGGGTCGGCGGCGATGCGGGTCCAGACATCCCACAGCGCCAGCGGTTCGGGGACATGCGCGTACTGGATCGGCCGCCCGTGCCGGGCCAGCCCGGCCAGTACCTGGTCGCGCCGGCCGAGGAAGCGCAGCCGCACCAGCCGCGGATGGCCGAGGCCGCGCTCCACCACCGCGTTCAGCGGGCCGAGCGACAGGTGGTCGCCGGCCGCCAGCGGCGGCGGGGCCGGCCGCTCCTCGGTGCGGATGCGGTGGTCGCCGGCGCCGAACACGATCGCGGCGAAGCGGGTCGGGTCGCCGGGCGTCACCCAGCCGGCCAGCCGCGCTTCGACCGGCCGGCCGGTCGCGGCATGCAGCCCGTGCAGGCTGGCCGGGAGGGTGGCGGCATCGTTGGCCACGACCAGGTCGCCGCGCGTCAGCACGGCCGCCAGCGCGGCGCGGGGCAGGTGCCGGATCCGGCCGCCGGCATCGACGGCGCAGAGCCGGGCGGCCGGATGGTCGGGACGGTCGGCGGGGATCATGCGGATTCCCCGACGCGCTGCTCGGCGGCCCGCTGCGGCAGGGCAGCCAGCACCGCCTGCACGATCTCCGAGGCGGAGAGCTCCGGCATCTTCAAGGTCGACGGGTCGGCGTCGGGCACGGCCAGGGCATGCAGCGGCGTGTCCATGTCGCCGGGGTCGATCGACAGGAAGCGCACGCCCTCGGCCTGCGCCTCCTCGGCCCAGATCGCCGTCAGGTGCCGCAGCCCGGCCTTGCTGGCGCCGTAGGCGCCCCAGCCGGCATAGGCGTTGACCGCGGCGTCGCTGGAGATGTTCAGCACCACCGCGCCGCGGCCCTGGCGGGCGGAGGCGGCGAGGGCGCCGAACAGCGCCTTGGTCAGCCGGAACGGCCCGACCAGGTTGACCGCCAGCGCCTGCTCCAGGTCCTCGCAGTCGGTGTCGGCCAGCGGCGCCAGCGGGGCCGGGCCGAGGCTGGAGGCGTTGTTGATCAGCACGTCGAGCCCGCCGAGGCCGGCCGTGACCTGCAGCGCGATCGGGTGGATGTCCTCCTTGCGGCCGACATCGCCGACGATGCCCTGGGCGCCGGTCTCGCGCGCGGTGCGGGCCACGGCCTCGGCGCCGCGGGCGACGAAGGCCACGCGCGCGCCCATCGCGGTCAGCAGCCGCACCAGCGCCAGCCCCAGGCCGGAGGTGCCGCCGGTGACCGCCACGCGCAGCCGCCGCAGATCGGTATCGATAGGCATGATGGATGCTCCTGTCATCGGGAGCCTCCATCGGTACAAGTTCAAGTGCGGTTTAGGTCAAGGAGATTTGCAAGTGCTGACTTTGATAATTTCTGAAGCCGTCATGGCGAGCCCCGAAGGGGCGTGGCCATCCAGGGCCGCTCGCACTGGCCCCTGGACTGGATGGCCACGTCGGCTTCGCCTCCTCGCCATGACGATGAGGGAGTGACTTATCCCCACACCTCCCGTGCGATCTCCACGATCATCGCCAGCTTCGCCCATTGCTCGTCCTCGGCCAGGACATTGCCTTCTTCGGTGCTGGCGAAGCCGCATTGCGGGCTGAGGCACAGCTGGTCGAGATCGACGAATTTCGCCGCCTCGTCGATCCGGCGCTTGATGTCGTCCTTCTTCTCCAGCGTGCCGGTCTTCGAGGTCACCAGCCCCAGCACCACCCGCTTGCCCTTGGGCAGGAAGCGCAGCGGCTCGAACCCGCCGGCGCGCTCGGTGTCCCATTCCATGAAGTAGCCGTCGGCGCCGATCTCGTTGAATAGCCGCTCGGCCACCGGCTCGTAGCCGCCCGAGGCGATAAAGGTGGAGCGGAAATTGCCGCGGCAGAGATGCATGGTGATCACCATGTCCTTCGGCCGGCCGGCGATGGCGGCGTTCAGCATGGCGGCATAGATCGCCGGCTGCCGCACCGGGTCGTCGCCGCGCTCGGCCAGCATCCGCCGCTGCTCCGGGTCGCAGAGATAGGCGAAGCTGACATCGTCCAGCTGCAGGTAGCGGCAGCCCTCGGCGGCGAAGGCGGCGACCGCGCCGGCATAGGCCCGGCCGAGATCGGCGTAGAAATCCTCCATCTCCGGATAGACCGCCGCGTCGATCACCTGCCGGCCGCCGCGATAATGCAGCATGCTGGGCGACGGGATCGTCATCTTCGGCACACGGGCGGTGTTCGCCTTCAGGAAGCGGAAATGCTCCAGCATCGGGTGGCCCGAGAAGCCGAGCTTGCCCGTCACGCGGATGCCCTTCGGCTTCAGCTGGGTGCCCTGGAACTGCACGCCGTGATCGGCCCAGTAGCCTTCGACGCCGTCGAGATGCTCGAGGAAGTCGAAATGCCAGAAGGCGCGGCGGAACTCGCCGTCGGTGACGGCCTGCAGCCCGATCTCCTCCTGCCGGCGGATGATCTTGCGGATCTCCTGGTCCTCGACCGCACGCAGCTCGCCGGCGGTGATCGCGCCCTGCTCGTGCTGGGCGCGGGCGTCCTTCAGGGGGGCGGGGCGCAGCAGGCTGCCGACCATGTCGGCGCGGAAGGGCGGGGTCTGCGGCATGAGATGGTCCTCCTCGGTCAGGCGTGCGGGCGCGGCCCCTTGCGGGTCACGCCGAGATGGCGGGTCAGGGCGGCTTCGTCGGCCTTCAGCACGGCGCTGGGGGCGGCGTGGACGATGGCGCCGCGCTCCAGGATCACCGCCTGGTCGGTGACGGACAGGATCTTCTGGGCGTGCTGCTCGACCACGATCGCGGCCATGCCTTCGTCGCGCAGGATGCGCTTCAGCGCCGCCAGCAGCTCCTCGACGATGATCGGCGCCAGGCCCTCGGTCGGCTCGTCGAGCAGCAGCAGCTTCGGGTTCAGCATCAGGGCGCGGGCGATCGCCAGCATCTGCTGCTCGCCGCCCGACAGCTGGCTGCCCAGATTGCCGCGCCGCTCCTTCAGCCGCGGGAACAGGGCGTAGGCGCGGTCCGGCGTCCACGGGCCCGGGCGGGCCACGGCGGTCATGTTCTCCTCGACCGTCAGCGATTTGAAGATGTTGCGCTCCTGCGGCACCCAGCCGATCCCGGCCAGCGCTCGGTCCTCCGGCCGCGCCCGGGTCAGGTCGCACCCGGCCAGGGTCACGCTGCCGCCGAAGCGGCGGGTGACGCCGATGATGCTGTTCAAGAGCGTGGTCTTGCCGGTGCCGTTGCGGCCCAGGAGGGCCAGGGCCTCGCCCTCGGCCAGGGTCAGCGACACGTCGGAGACGACGACGGCCTCGCCATAGCCGGCGACCAGGTCCTTCAGGGCCAGCAGCTCAGCCATCCACCGCCTCCCCGAGATAGACGGCGCGCACCTGCGGGTCGGCGGCGATGGCGTCGGGCGTGCCCTCGGTCAGCAGCGTGCCGTTGACCAAGACGGAGATGCGGTCGGCGAAGCTGAACACCAGGTCCATGTCGTGCTCGATCAGCAGCACCGAGACATCCGCCGGCAGCTCGGCGATGGTGGCCAGCAGCTCGTGCCGCTCCGCCTCCGGCACGCCGGCCGCCGGCTCGTCCAGCAGCAGCACGCGCGGCCGGCAGGCGAAGGCGGTGGCGATCTCCAGCAGGCGCTGCTTGCCATAGGCCAGGGCGGCGGTACGTGCCTGCAGCACGTCGCCCAGGCGGAAGCGCTCTGCGATGGCCAGGATCTCGTCCATCACCTCGGCCTTGCCGCCGGCCACCCGCCACCAGTCGCCGCCGCGGCCCAGGCGCTCGGCCACCGCCAGCCCGATCGTGTCGAGCGGCGTGATCTCCGGGAACAGCTGGTTGATCTGGAAGGTCCGGGCCAGGCCGCGGCGGACCCGGAGGTGCGGCGTCAGGCCGGTGATGTCCTCGCCGCCCAGCAGCACCCGGCCGCCACTCGGGGCCAGCACCCCGGTCAACAGGTTGACGAAGGTGGTCTTGCCGGCGCCGTTCGGGCCGATCAGCGCATGCCGCGCCCCGACCGCGATCTTGAGCGACACGTCGTTGGTGGCGACCAGCCCGCCGAAGCGCTTCATCAGGCCGATGGTCTCCAGCGCCGCGGTCATCGCCCGGCTCCGACGCGGGAGAGGAGATGGGCAAGAGGTCGGCGCAGTCCCTGCACCAGCCGGTCGCGCCCGACCAGCACCAGCAGCACCAGGAAGGCGCCGAGCCAGAACGACCAGTATTGCGGCGTCAGGCCGGAGATCCAGTCCTGCAGGAAGCGGAACAGCACCGCGCCGACCGGCCCGCCATAAAGGTAGCCGGCGCCGCCGATCACCAGCACCAGCAGCACGTCGGCCGAGCGGTGGAAGTCGAAGACGTCGAGCGAGACGAACTGCGTGGTCTGGGCCAGCAGCGCGCCGGCGACCGCGGCATAGGCGGCCGACAGCGTGTAGATGCCGACCAGCCGCCGCGCCACCGGCACCCCGACCGCGGCGGCGCGCAGCCGGTTGTCGCGGATCGCCTTCAGCGACAGGCCGAAGGGCGAATGCACCACCCGCCGGGCGAACAGGAACAGCACGAACAGCACCGCCAGGCTGTAGGCATAGGCGGTGGTGCCGTACAGGTCGAACTCGAACCAGCCCAGGATCGGGCGGACCGCCATGCCGTTCAGCCCGTCGGCGCCGCCGGTGAGGCCCGCGGCCT
>NZ_JBCNNF010000440.1:0-5624 GCF_039594555.1 Inquilinus sp. | reverse complement strand
ATCAGCCCTTCGTCGACCTCGGCTACCGCCACATCGCGATCGCCGGGATGAAGGGCTACAACGGCGTCGCCGTGATCTCGCGTCTGCCCTTCGAGAGCCACGAGATCCGCCACTGGTGCGGCAAGGAGGATTGCCGCCACATCGCCATCCGCCTGCCGGACGGGGTCGAGGTGCATAATCTGTACATTCCGGCCGGCGGCGACATCCCGGACCCGGCGGTGAACGAGAAGTTCAAGCACAAGCTGCAGTTCCTGGACGAGATGACGGCCTGGTGGCCGCAGAACCGCACGCGCGACCAGAAGATGATCCTGGTCGGCGACCTGAACATCGCGCCCCTGGAGAACGACGTCTGGTCGCACAAGCAGTTGCTGGACGTGGTCAGCCACACCCCGATCGAGGTCGAGAAGCTGGGGGCGATGCAGTCGACCCTGGGCTGGGTCGACAGCGCCCGCACCTTCGTGCCGCCGGAGGAGAAGCTGTACACGTGGTGGAGCTACCGCGCCGCCGACTGGGAGCTGTCGAACCGGGGCCGGCGGCTGGACCACATCTGGGTCACCCCGCCTCTGGCCGGCGGCCTGAAGGCCCACCGCACCCTGCGCGAGGCCCGCGGCTGGGAGCCGAAGCCGAGCGACCATGTGCCGGTGGTGGTCGACGTCGAGGTTTAAAGCACGGTCTCGGCGTTTCGCGTTGCCTCTCCCACAGGGCAAGGCGTTTTCAGAATCCCCAAACCGTCATTGCGAGCGCAGCGAAGCAATCCATCGGGCAGCCAGTAGCGGCGCCATGGATTGCTTCGTCGGCTTCGCCTCCTCGCAATGACGCTCGGAGTCAGGCGTTGATGGGCCGCCGGTACAGATAATACCGCCCGGGCGAGACGCCGTCGGGCTCGGGCAGTTCCTCCCAGCCGGTGCCGGCGAAGCCGATATTGGCGACGACCACGCCGCCCGGCGCCAGCACCGGGCCCAGCAGCGGCGCCAGCGCCGCCGCCAGAGCCCGGTTGGCGATGTCGTCGCCGGTGCCGAGATCGGCGTGGATCAGCGCCACGCCCCGAGGGTGCGCCGCGACGAAGCCCGGCATCGTCTCCAGCACCTCGCCCAGCACCATGCGGTCGCGCGGCGGGATGCAGCCGGGATGGGCGGCGATGTGGCGGTCGAACACCCAGATCGCGCGGTCCGGCATGGCCTCGCGCAGATGGTCGTAGGTGCGGCCGTTGCCGAGGCCGAGTTCCATGACGTCGCCGGGCAGCCCGGCGATCTCGCGCGCGGCCCAGTCGAGGCAGGCGCGCTGCGCCTGCATCCGGCGGATGAAGCTGTCGAGGCGGCTCACGGTCCGGGTCAGGCCGTCAGCCGGGCGCGGGCCGCTTCCTTGGTGGTCCGCTCGAGACGCAGCGCGAGGACGCGCATGATCTCGATCGCCATCTGGGGAAACTCGGTGATCATGCGGAAGAACTGGTCCTTGGCGATGACGAGGGCGGTGACGTCGGTGCGGGCCTGCACCGTGGCGGTGCGCGGCACGTCGCAGAGGATGGCGATCTCGCCGACGAAGTCATTGCGGCCGACCGAGGCCACGGTCAAGGGTCCGGTCTCCGCATCGACGACGACGTCGGCCTCGCCGTCGATGATGATGAAGGCGGCGCGGCCGATCTCCCCCTGCCGGCACAGCACCTGCCCCGCGGGGAAGCGGACGCGCTCGCTGGTGAAAGCGAGAAGCTTCAGCTTCGACGTGTCGATATTGGCGAAAAGCGGGATCCGCTTCAGCAACTCGACTTCTTCCGCCAGGCTCACCGATCTGTCCTCCAGCTCCCTGTTCGCATTCTACTCCGCTTCCAGCAATTCGTGCAGTGCGCTGCCGTTGCGGTTCAGCGTCTGGAAGTCGCCGCGCTCGACGATGCGGCCATGCCGCACCACGACGATGTCGGCGAACTCCCGCGCCATGCTGGGCCGATGCACGCCCCAGATCAAGCCGCGGCCGTGCCGAAGCTCGCGGATGGTGCGGTGGACCCGGCTCTGTGCCACCCCGTCGAGGGCCGAGGTGGCCTCGTTCAGCAGCAGAAGGTCGGCGTTCTTGAGCAAGGCGCGGCCGAGCCCGACCTTCTGCCGCTGCACCGCCGAGAGCCGGCTGCCGGCGACGCCGACCGAGAAGTCGAGCCCGACCGCGATGACGCTGTCGCGCAGCTCGACCTCGTCGACCACGGTCTGGATCAGCGCCTGCACCCGCTCCGCCGCGTCCGGCCGGCCGTAGCGGATCTTGCCGAACAGGATGTTGTCCTGCAGCGACGCCGCCTCGTTGAACTTTTCGGCGTCGAAGAATTCGATGAACGGCCGCAGATCCTCCGGCAGCTCGGCCGCGAACACCTTGCGGGCCTCCAGCAGCCGCTGCTGCAGGTCGGCCTCGAACACACCCAGGCGGTGGCGGGACGGCACCAGCTTGAACGGCAGCGACAGGAGGCGGGTGCGGTCGGCCGGGCGCAGCGCCGCCGTGCCCTCCTTCTTCGCCCGCATCACGATCGGCTGGAACTCGGGCAGGTCCTCCGAGCCGATGAAGCTGAACTGTTCGAAGAACTCGTGGCCGGGCGGCAGGTCGGCGAACAGCTCGACCATGGTCTCGGCCATCTGGGCGCCGACCTGGATGAACTCCTCCATCAGGCCGGTGCGCTGCAGCACCGACAGCACATACTCGTTCTCGGCCAGCGCGTCATAGGCGAAGACCGGGCCGACCGGCGTGCCGAACAGCAGGTTCTCGGCCACCGAGGCGGAGCTGTTGAAGCGGTCGGCATCATACAGCTCGACCAGGTCGCCGAGGTCGCTTTCGGCCAGGGTCTTGCGCACCGAGACGCGCGCCGCCAGCACCCGGTCGGCGACATCGGGCGCCTTGTCCGGGTCGATCGTGCCGTTTAGGCCGATGCGGTAGACATCCTGCTCCATATCGACCGCCTGCAGGATCTCCAGCGCCTTGTCCTGCAGCGCCTCCGGCCCGTCCACCCCGGCCGCCTGGTAGTCGATCCAGTCGGCGTTGATGTCGAAATCGGTGTTGCCCGATGCCTGGGACGCCGCCGCCCGCCGGGCCTGGCGGCGCTTCGCCGCCTCGTCCTCGTACTGCGCCTCGCGCAACGGCCGGTGGCAGAGGCCGTAATACAGGTTCTGCCGCAGCGTGCCGGTGAACATGTAGCTGTGGGCGCCGACATAGGCGATGCGCCGGCCGATCACCGACTCGCCCAGCGTCTCGTAGTCGTGCTCGCCGAGCCGGATCTTGCCGCTGGTCGGCGAAATCAGCCGCGCCATCATCAGCATCAGCTCGTCCTTGCCGACGCCGGAGCCGACGAGGGCGACCTGGCCGTCGGTCGGGAAGACGGCGGTCAACCCCTCGATCACCGTCATGCCGCTATCGTCGACCAGCGAGACGGCGGAGAAGCTGAGCTCCTTCGGCAGCGGCCCGTCGATCACCTGGTCGCCGGTGATGCGCTCGACCGGCAGCAGCTCCGGCGGCTGGAACTGCTCCACCACCTGCTCGTACTTGATCCGGACATCGGCCTGGCTCTGATAGTAGTCGAGCAGGTCCTTCCACGGCGAGGCCAGGTCCTTGTAGGCGGCCAGCACCGCCACCAGCGCGCCGAGCTGGATGTCGCCGCGGATCACCAACCAGCCGCCGATCGAATAGAAGAAGAACGGCGTCAGCTGGTTGATGAAGTTGTTCAGGAACTTGATGAAGAACTTGCGATTGTAGATCTCGAACCGGATGTCGTAGATCGTCCCCAGCCGGTCGGAGAAGTCCGCCAGATGCACCGCCGTGGCGTCATTGGCATGCATGTCGGTGATGCCGGAGACGGATTCGCCGATGCGGTCGGCCAGCTTGCGCACGGTGCGCACCCGCTCCTTGCCCAGCTGGTTCACCCGCTTCTGCAGCCGCGGGATCAGCCAGCCCTGCAGCGGGTACAGCGACACAGCCGCCGCCCCCAGGATCGGGTCCTGGACGAAGATGAAGTAGATGTAGACCAGCAGCGTCCCGGTCGACCAGATCGGCTGGACGAAGGCGTCGCCGATGAAGCCGCCCAGCGGCTCGACCTCCGAGGTGATCATCGGGATCATCTCGCCTTGGGAGGTCTTGCGGAAATGCGGCAGCGGGAAGCGCAGGATCCGGCAGTACAGCTCGTAGCGCAGCCGGCGCAGCATCCGCTCGCCCAGCTTGCCCTTGTAGACGTTGATATAGAGCTTGAAGCCGCCGTTGATGAACACCAGCGCCAGGAACAGGAACGACAGCAGCAGCAGGTATTCGATCCGGTCGAAGTGATAGCCGAACACCACCTTCGGGAAATCACCTGCGTGTTTGTCGTCGATGGCGCCGTTGACGATCTGCTTCGGCAGATCCAGCGAATAATAGACAAACGGAAACGAGATCAGCGTGATGACGAGGATATAGACCTGCTCGCGGCTGCTGTGCCGCAAGATAAACTTGAAGATATTGGAATCCATCGCGATCCAGGTCCAGCCTCGCCAGGCACCGCCGGACCATAGCGTGAACTTTCAAGGACGCAAAGCATGTGACGGCGGTCACCATCCGGGCAAAGGGTCCGGGTGACGGGTCGGAAGCCTTCGTGCTAAAAGCGCGCCGGACGGCAGGTGCCGTCCGCGTGCCCGTTCCGGTTCCCAGGTGACAAGGCTGCATGGCGAAGCGTACCGCTCAGGCCCGCATCCTGATCTACAGCCACGACAGCTTCGGCCTTGGCCATCTGCGCCGCTGCCGCACCATCGCGCATGCCCTGGTGGCGCGGCACAGCGACCTGTCGGTGATGATCCTGTCGGGCTCGCCGATCATCGGCAGCTTCGACTTCCGCAGCCGGGTCGATTTCGTCCGGATCCCGGGCGTGATCAAGCTGCGCAACGGCGACTACACCTCGCTGTCGCTGCATATCGACATCGAGGAGACGCTGGCCATGCGCGCCTCGATCATCGAGCACACGGCGGCGATCTTCGATCCCGACCTGTTCATCGTCGACAAGGAGCCGCTGGGCCTGCGCGGCGAGGTCAAGCAGACGCTGGAGATGCTGCGCGACCGCGGCACCCGCACCGTGCTGGGCCTGCGCGACGTGATGGACGAGCCGTCGCTGCTGGCCCCGGAATGGGAGCGCAAGAACGTCGTCCCGGCGCTGGAGAGCCTGTACGATCAGCTGTGGATCTACGGCCTGCCGGAGATCTGCGACCCGCTGGAGGACATCGAGCTGCCTGAATCGGTGCGCGCCCGCATGACCTATACCGGCTATCTGCGCCGGCGGGCGCCGACCAATGTTCCGGCCGAAGCGGCTCCGCTGCGCGACCCCTACATCCTGGTCACGCCGGGCGGCGGCGGCGACGGCGAGGACCTGGTCGACTGGGTGCTGTCGGCCTATGAGCTGGACCGGTCGATGCCCTGTGCCGCGCTGATCGTGCTGGGCCCGTTCATGCAGCGCGAGCGCCAGGCCGAGTTCATGGCCCGCGCGGCGCAGCTGGACGATGTCGAGGTCATCACCTTCGACGCCCGGATCGAGCATCTGATGATCCGCGCCGCCGGCGTGGTCGCCATGGGCGGCTACAACACCTTCTGCGAGATCCTGTCCTTCGACAAACGGGCGCTGCTGGTGCCCCGGGTGAGGC
>NZ_JBCNNF010000044.1:0-26437 GCF_039594555.1 Inquilinus sp. | reverse complement strand
AAGCCGAGCAGCCGTGCCTCGGGCGCAGCCTTGCCGATCGTTGCGAGCATCTCCCGCGCCGCCGTGCGCACCTGCTCCGGTCCCTGCAGATTGAGCCGCACCCCGCCGAGATCGGATTTGTGGGTGATGTCGGACGACAGGATCTTGAGCGCGACCGGCCCCGGGAGGCCTGCAGTGGCGTTCGCGGCGGCGTCCGGATCCACGGCGACGCTGCGGGTCCGGACGACGGGGATGCGATACGCCTCCAGCACCTGCTTCGATTCAGGCTCGGTCAGCATCGATCGGCCCTCGGCCAGGGCCGTGGCGATCACCGCCCTGGCCGCGGCCGGATCGGGCGCGAAATCCTGTGGCAGCGCCGGCGGCGTCTCCATCAGCAGCGCCTGGTTCCGGCGGTAGCGGGCCAGATGCATGAGGGCCCGCGCCGCCTGGCCGGGCGTGGCGTAGCTCGGGATCCGATGCTCGGCGAACAGCCGCCGCGCGGCGACGGCCGCGCCTTCGCCGAGCCAGCAGGTCAGGACCGGCGGCCGGCGGCCGTCGCGCGCCGCAGCCTCCTCCACCGACCGGACCACCGCCTGTGCCGCGTCGACCGGATCGGCCACTGCCGTTGGGCAATTCATCACCAGCACGGCATCCTTGCCTGGATCGGCCAGGACGGCATCGAGGGCGTGGCCGTAACGCTCGCCCGTGGCGTCGCCGACGATATCGACCGGGTTGCCGCGGCTCCAGGTCGGCGGCAGCGCCGCGTCGAGCCGCGCCATGGTCTCGGCCGACAATGCGGCCATGGAGCCGCCGGCATCGCCCAGCGCCTCGGTCGCAAGGACGCCGGTGCCGCCGCCATTGGTCACGATCGCCAGCCGATCGCCATCGACATGCAGCCGGCTGGCCAGGGTCTCGACCGCGTCGAACAGCTCGGCCAGATCGAAGACCCGCAGCATGCCGGCACGGCGGAAGGCGGCGTCGTAGACCGCGTCCGATCCCGCGAGGGCGCCGGTATGGCTGGTTGCGGCGCGCGCCGCGGCCTCGGTGCGGCCGCCCTTGATCACCACCACCGGTTTGGTGCGGGCGGCGATGCGGGCCGCCGACATGAACTTGCGGGCATGGGTGATCGCCTCGACATAGAGCAGGATCGCTCGGGTGCGGCCGTCGGCGGCCAGCCAGTCCAGCATGTCGCCGAAATCGACATCGGCCATGTCGCCCAGCGAGACCAGGTGGCTGAAGCCGATGCCGCGATGCGTCGCCCAGTCCAGCACCGCGGTCGCGATGGCGCCCGACTGGCTGACGAAGGCGATGTCGCCCGGCAGCGGCGCGATATGGGCGAAGCTGGCATTGAGGCCGTGATGCGGCGCCATCAGGCCCAGGCAGTTGGGGCCGAGGACGCGCAGCAGATGTGGCCGCGCCGCATCCAGTATCGCCTGGCGCAGCGCCGCGCCGCCGCCCTGGCCGTCGCCCTCGCCGAAGCCGGCGGTGACCACGACGGCAGCGCGGGTGCCGCGGGCGCCGAGCTCGGCAATGAGCCCCGGCACCGTCGACGGCGGGGTGGCGATCACCGCCAGGTCTGGGGTGACCGGCAACTCAGCGATCGATGGATAGGCTAACGTGCTGCCGATCGACCGCGCCTTGGGGTTGACGGGCATCACCGGCCCGTCGAAGCCGCCGGCCAGCAGGTTCCGGGCCACGACCGCCCCGACCGATCCAGGACGCCGGCTGGCCCCGATCACGGCGATCGAGCCCGGGCGGAACAGGGCATCCAGGTTCCGGATCGACATCGTGTCACCTCTTAGCGGCTGTACCGGTCGGATGCGGGGGCATCCCGCTGCGGCAGGATCCGCATCGCGCCTTCTCCGGCATTGACCCAGATCAACCGCCCAGGTGAGGCCGGTTTGATCTGCATCAGAGCGGCGCGTCCCGCGGGTCCGACAATCGGGCGTCGACATCCAGCCAAGGGACGCCGCCATGAGCACCGCCGAGGACATCGCAACCGAAGGGCTAACAACAGCCGAAGCGAGGGTCCGCCTTGACGCCGACGGTCCGAATGCCCTGCCCCCCGCGCGGCGCCGCACTTTGCTGCGGATCGCCCTCGAAATCGCCCAAGAGCCGATGTTCCTGCTCCTGATCGTCGCCGGGGGCCTCTATCTGGCGCTCGGCGAACGGACCGAGGCCTGGGCGCTTCTGAGCTGCGTCGTGGTCACCATCGGCCTGGCCATCGCCCAGGAGAGCCGGACCGAACGGGCGGTCCAGGCCCTCGCGACCCTCGCCATGCCGAAGGTCGAGGTGGTGCGGTCCGGCCAGCGCCGGCGGATCGACAGCCGCGAGCTGGTGCGCGGCGACATCTTCGCCCTCGCCGAGGGAGAGCGCGTCGCGGCCGACGCCGTTCTCGTGTCGGGCCAGGATCTCCTGGTCGACGAGTCCCATCTGACCGGCGAATCCGTCCCCGTGCGCAAGCGTCCCGCGGCGCGGCGGATGCCGATGGGCGAGCCCGGCGGCGACGACACGCCCTTCGTCTTCTCCGGCAGCATGATCGTCCGTGGCGGCGGGTTGGCGGAAGCCGCCGCCACGGGTGTCCGCAGCCGCATCGGCCGCATCGGGCAGGCGCTGACCACGCTGGAACCGGGCGCCAGTCCCCTGGCCCGACAGACGCGCCGGCTCGTCCGACTCTTCGCGATGGGCGGGCTGGGCCTCAGCGTCCTGGCAGCCCTCCTCTACGGCGCCTTCCGGGGCGGATGGATCGAAGCGGCGCTCGCCGGAATCACCCTGGCCATGGCGATGCTGCCTGAAGAATTCCCCATGGTGCTCACGGTGTTCCTGGTCATGGGCGCCTGGCGCATCGCCCGGATTCGGGTGCTGACGCGGCGGGCGCCGGCGATCGAGACGCTAGGCGCCGCCACCGTCCTGTGCACCGACAAGACGGGAACACTCACCCTCAACCGGATGTCAGTCAGCGAGCTTCGGACCGGCGAACAGGCCTTCCGGCCGCGCGAGGACGGCGAGGAAGATCTGCCGGAGGCGCTTCGCCCGGTCCTCGACGTGGCGGCACTCGCCAGCGACCGGCACCCCTTCGATCCGATGGAACAGGCGCTGCGGCGGGCGGAGGATCGGCATCTGCCGCAGGCCGCCGCCGAGCACGAGGGCTGGCAGTTGGTGCACCATTACGGCCTGCGGCCCGACCTCCTCGCCGTGACCCGCGTATGGCGCATCCCGGGCGAGCCGGCCGATCTCGTCGCCTCCAAGGGCGCGCCTGAAACCATCCTGCGCCTCTGCCGGGCGGAACCTTCGACGGCGGCTTGCATCCGCCGGGAGGTCGAGGCCATGGCCGCGCGGGGGATGCGGGTCCTGGGCGTCGCCCGAGCCCGGTCGGCGGATGCGGACCTACCGCCCACGCCGGAAGCTTTCCGCTTCGAATTCGTCGGGCTGGTCGGCCTGGCCGATCCTATTCGCCAGGGCGTCCCGGAGGCGATCGCCGAGTGCCGCCGGGCCGGCATCAAGGTCGCGATGATCACCGGCGATCATCCGGTCACGGCGCAGGCGATCGCCCGCGAGGCCGGCTTCGACAAGACGGCCGGGGTGATGACCGGAGACATGATCGGCGACCTTTCCGACGCCGATCTCGCCGACCGAATCGGCAGCACCGGGATCTTCGCCCGGATCATGCCTGAGCAGAAGCTGCGCCTGGTCCAGGCCTTCAAGGCGCGCGGCGAGATCGTCGCCATGACCGGCGACGGTGTCAACGACGCCCCCGCGTTGAAGGCCGCCCATATCGGCATCGCCATGGGCGGCCGGGGCACGGACGTCGCGCGGGAGGCGGCGGCGATCGTCCTGCTCGACGACGATTTCGGCGCGATCGTCCGCGCGATCCGGCTCGGCCGCCGGATCTACGACAATCTGCGCAAGGCCATGGGCTTCGTTCTGGCCGTGCACATCCCGATCGCCGGGCTCTCCCTGCTGCCGCTCCTGTTCGGCTGGCCGATCGTGCTCGAGCCGCTGCACATCGCCTTCCTGGAACTCGTCATCGATCCCGTCTGCGCCCTGGTCTTCGAGAGCGAGGCCGAGGAGGACGATGTGATGGCGCGTCCGCCGTGGCCCGTTGGAGCACCGCTGCTGTCGCGCGATCTCCTCGCCTGGGGCGTGCTGGACGGCGTGACCGCGCTGCTCTTGGTCGGCACGATCTACGGAATCGGGCTGTTCAACGGCCTCCCCGAATCCGACCTCCGGGCCCTCACCTTCGCCTCGCTGGTCTTGGCCAATTTTGGGCTGATCCTGGTGAACCGCTCCTTCAGCGCCTCTCTCGGTTCCCTGCTGCGGCCGAACACGGCCTTCGGCTGGGTGCTCGGCGTCACCATCGCCATGCTCGGCCTGGCCGTCTATCTGCCGGTCGCGCGCGAGCTGTTCGATTTCGGCACGCTGCACCTCGACGATCTCGCCCTCGTGGCCGGCGCCGGGCTTGTGACGATCCTGGCGCTCCAGCTCGCCAAGTCGACGCGGTGGCTCGATCTCAAGCGGTGAGGTCGAAGCAGCTATGGCGGTTACGGCAAAAGCCGCCGTTTGGCGATCTCCACAATCGCCAGATAGGTCGGCACGATGACCGCCAAGAAGAGATAGAACGAGGCCGGCAGGGGCGTCAGCCCCAGGACCGGGCCGAGGCCCGCGAACGGTAGAATGACGGCGAGAGCGGCGACGCCCAAGGACAGAGCCGACAGCAGCGGATGCGGCCGGTTCGACCAGGGCGCGCCGCCGGTCCGGATCACGAAGATCACCAGCACCTGGGTCAGCAAGGATTCGACGAACCAGCCCGTCTGGAACGCCGTCTCGTCGCCGGCAAAGAGAGCGAGAAGGACGCCGAAGGTCAGAAAATCGAACAGAGAGCTGATTGGGCCGAGCACGAGCATGAACCGGACGATCCGGCCGAGATCCCAGCGCACCGGATGCCGCAGCGCCTCCTCGTCGACCCGGTCGAAGGGCAGGCCGAGCTCGGACAGGTCGTAGAGCAGGTTGTTGAGCAGCACCTGGACCGGCCGCATCGGCAGGAACGGCAGGATCAGGGCGGCTCCGGCCATGCTCATCATGTTGCCGAGATTCGAGCTGCTGCCCATCAGGATGTATTTCGTGACATTGGCGACGGTGCGGCGCCCCTCCAGCACGCCGGCATGGACGACGGAGAGATCACGGTCCAGCAGGACCAGATCCGCCGCCTCCTTCGCCACATCCGTCGCGGTCTCGACCGAGATGCCAACATCGGCCTCGTGCAGCGCGGACGCGTCGTTCGCGCCGTCGCCGATGAAGCCGACCACATGCCCGAGCCGCCGCAACGCCGCGATGACCCGGCGCTTCTGCTGCGGTGTCACGCGGCAGAACAGGTTGACCGTCGCCAGGCGCCCCAGCAGCGCCTCGTCCGACATCGCCGTGATCTCGGCACCGGTCAGCAGGCCCGTGACCGGGATGCCCAGCTCGGCGCAGACATGCTGCGTCACCCGTTCGTTGTCGCCGGTCAGGATCTTGACCGTGACCCCGGCCCGGCCGAGGGCGCAGATCGCGGCGGCAGCACCCGACTTCGGCGGATCGACGAAGGTCACGAAGCCTGCGAAGGTCAGCGCGTCCTCGTCCCGTAGAGCAGCGTGCTCCTGAGCAGGCCCGACTTCCCGGCACGCAATCCCGAGCGCCCTGAGGCCATCGGCGCCCATCCGCTCGAACATCGCCGCGAGCTGGTCGCGCCCGGCCGCGTCGAGCGGATGGGTCCCGCCCGAGACCGTCCGGGTGGTGGACGAGATCCGCAGGATATCCTCGGGGGCTCCCTTGACCACGAGCAGACGAGGGCCGCCGCCGGCCGGTTCGATCAGGACCGAGACCCGGCGGCGCTCGAAGTCGAACGGCACCTCGTCGAGCTTGCGCCAGGCGGAGACGTCCGGCCGGCCGTGTTCCAGGATGGCGTCGTCCAGCGGGCTCCGGATGCCGCTCTCGAAGGCGCTGTTGAGGCCGGCCAGGCGCAGCACCTCCTCGCTCTCGGCCCCGGCCGGATCGATGTGCCCGACGAGGCGGATCCTGGCCTCTGTCAGGGTGCCGGTCTTGTCGGCGCACAGCACGTCCATCGCGCCGAGATCGTGGATCGCGGCGAGGCGCTTGACGATGACGCGCCGCCCCGCCATCCGCCGGGCGCCCCGCGCCAGCGTGACGGTGACGATCATGGGCAGCAGTTCCGGCGTCAGTCCCACCGCCAGCGCCAGGGCGAACATCAGCGCTTCGAGCCAGGGGCGGTGGAAGGCGAGATTCACCGCCAGCACGAACACGACCAGGAACAGCGTGACCCGCAGCATCAGGAAGCCGAAGCGGCGCACGCCGATCTCGAAGGAATCGGGCGGGCGCCGGCGGCCGAGGCTGGCCGCGACCGTACCGAGCATTGCCTCGCGGCCGGTCCGGCAGACTAGTGCCGTGGCCGAACCGCTGACGATCGAACTGCCCATGGCGACCGCGTCCACCGCACCCGCCGGCCCCTCGCCCGTGACCGTGCGATCGCCGGCATTCTTCTCGACCGGATAGGATTCCCCGGTCAGCAAGGCCTGATTGACGAAGAGGTCACGGCTCTCGATCAGCCGGCAGTCGGCCGGGACGATGTCGCCGGCGGAGAAGCTGACGATGTCGCCGGGCACGAGTTCGTCGACCGGGACATCGCGATCCGCCCCGTCGCGCCGGACCCGGGCCCGCGGCGCCACGGATTGCTGCAGCGCCTCGACCGTGCGATGGGCCTGCAGCTCCTGCACGAAGTCGATCGTCACGCTGATCGACAGGATCCCGAGGACGATGATGAAGCTGTGCGTCTCCCCCGCCGCGACGGACAGGACGCTGGCCAGGAGCAGCAGCAGGATCAGGGGATTCCGCAGCCGGTCGAGGAGAAGCCCGGCGACCGAGGCGCGGCGATGCGCCAGCACGTCGTTCGGCCCCCAGCGCCGGCGGGCGGCCGCCGCCTGCTCGGAGCTGAGCCCGGAGGCCACGCGCGGCCGGTCGGGCAGCCCTTCCATCGGGCCGGACCAGTCGACAGCATCCTCGAAGCCGCGCATGGCCTGGCCTCGATGCCCTCAGAGCTGCCGCTCGAAGACGGGATCGAGCACCGTGCCGGTGAAGGGTTCGAGCAGGACCATGTCGTCCTTGACGCCCTTGACCCCGGGCACGTTCTCCACGGCCACGCGCAGCGCATCGCGCACGCATTCGTCGGTGATGACGCCGCCCAGTGTCACGGCGCCGTCCTTCACATCGACCCGCATGCCTTCGACCCGGGCCCAGAGCTGCTCGCCGAGCTCCGCGAAGATCCGCTCGCGGATCGCCTTGTCGTCATCGCCGCTCTCGGCCCGGACATCCAGCAGGTCCCCCAGGAGGCGCAGCAGGTTGGCGCGGGTGACGATGCCGACCAGCTTGGTGCCGCGGAGCACCGGCACGCGCTTGATCCGGCGGCCGATCATCAGCTCCACGATCTCCTCCAGCGGCGCCTCCTCGGGGACGGAGACCACCTCCCGGGTCATCACGTCGGCGACGTTACGGCTGTGCGACTGGACATATTCGCGGGCCAGCCGGTCGGTGCCGGTGAAGAAGGCGAGCCATTCGGGGCGGCGCCTCTCGGTGCCCATCTCGACCCGGCGCAGCAGGTCACCCTCGGTGATCATGCCGACCAGGTCGCCCTCCTCGTCGACGACCGGCAGGCCGCTGATCCCGCGCCCGAGCATGATGCGGATGGCGGCGAGGATCGGCAGATCGGAGCGCACGGTCACGGGTTTCCTGGTCATGATGTCGGTCGCGTTCATCGGGCGTCTCCTCGGCAATGCAATCCCGTCGAGGATGCCCAGGCAGATCCCATGTCTCCTTGACCTGGATCAAAGGCCTGCGATGCCAGCAGCCGCAGCATGGCGGCGACACGGGAGGCGGACATGTCGCTGGCAACTCGTCTGATCCTGGCCGCCGCGGGGACGATCGCAGCGGCCTCATCGCACCTCATCCTCCATTGCGGAGCGGCAGCGTCACGGTGACGCGCAGCCCGCCCATGGACCCGTCGTCGAGGCTCAAGGCGCCACGGTAGGTCTCCACGATGTCGCCGACGATCGCGAGCCCGAGCCCGTGTCCGACCCTACCGGAATCGAGGCGGACACCCCGCCGGAGAACTGCGGCGCGCTGCGCCGCCGGGATGCCGGGACCATCATCCTCGACATTCAGTTCGAGGTGGCCGTCCGTCGTGGACGCCGAGACGCGGACACGCGTGCGAGCCCATTTCGCGGCGTTCTCGATCAGGTTTCCCAGAAGCTCGGCGAGATCGTCGGCATCCAGAGCCACTTTGAGCCCGTCCGCGATCTCGTTCTCCCAGGCCAGGTTGGTTCCTCGCGGTGTCCTGCGAACGATCGCGACGATGCGGTCGACCACGGATCGGACGGATGCTGTCGCCCCGCGATGGGGATGCAGCCGGGCCTTCGCGATGGCTCGTTCGACATGCCGCCGCATCGTCTCGACCAGTGCTTCGATCTCGTCGGCAATATCGCTGTGGCCCTGCTCCCGCAACCGGCGTGCGTCGGCGCTCAGGACCGTCAAGGGCGTGCGCAGCCCGTGAGCCAGGTCGGCAGCGCTCGAGCGGGACCGCGCGATGGCCCTGTCCTGCGCATCGAGGAGATCGTTGATCTCGTTCGCCAGCGGCAGGACTTCATCCGGATAGGTCGCCGGCAGGCGGGATTGCCGCCCGGCATGGATCGCCTCGACGCCCCGCCGCACCGCTTCGAGCGGGTGCAGCCCGATCCGAATCTGGACCCAGGCGGCCGCCAGCAAGGCGAGACCGAGCAGGGCGAGGGACGGAGCGATGTCGCTGGCGAAGTCACGGCTCGCCTGGTTGACATCCGCCTGGTCGATGCCGACCGCGATCCTCATCATATGCGAGGTTCCGTTCTGCAGGGCGGCCAGGCGCCTCTCACGCACGATCAGCGTCGCATTGGCCGGCCCGCGCAGCACATGGCGGTGAACCGCCGTCGGATCAGGCGTATCCACCGGCAGGCTGAGGGCCGTGTCCCAAAGCGAGCGCGAGCGGAGGTCTTGTCCCGATGTCTCGTCCAAGATCTGCCAGTAGAGCCCGCTCAAGGGTTGGTCGAACCGAGGATCGGCCGGACGCTGTGCGAGCGTGAGCCCGCCGGCGGTGTCAAAACCGATCGCCCCGGCCAATTGCAGAAGGTCGTTGTCGAGTTCGGCGTCGATCCGGCGCTCGACATGCCGTTGGAAAAGAACGACCAGACCGAAGCCCGCCACGACAAGTGCCACGGTGAGCGACAGGGCCGCGAGAACGACCAATCGCAGCCGAAGGGAACGGCGGGTCACTCCGAACTCTCGGGTACGAGATAGCCGAAGCCGCGGCGGGTCTCGACGAAATCAACCCCGAGCTTGCGCCGCAGGCGCCCCATCAGGACTTCGATCGAATTCGAGTCCCGCTCATAGTCCTGGGCGTAGAGATGTTCGGTCAGCTCGATTTGCGGCACGACCCTTCCGGCGTGATGCATCAGGTACGAGAGCAGGCGGTATTCCTGTGGCGACAAGGCGATCGGAGCACCGTCGACCGTGACCTTCATCTGCCGCGGGTCGAGTAGGACCGGGCCATTCTCCAGGACCGGGCTCGGCCGTCCGGCCGATCGCCGGATGATCGCGCGCACCCGTGCCAGCAGTTCTTCGGCCTGGAACGGCTTCGGAAGATAGTCGTCGGCACCGGCGTCGATGCCTTCGACCCTCTCCGCCCAGGTGCCGCGGGCGGAGAGCACCAGGATCGGCATCCGACGCCCCGCCGCGCGCCACCGTTTCAGGACGGTCAGCCCGTCCAGCTTGGGCAGTCCGAGATCGAGGATGACGGCATCGAAATCCTCGGTGTCGCCGCGAAACCAGGCTTCCTCCCCATCGGTCACCCGCTCCACCGCATATCCCGCTCGGGTCAGGCTTGCCGAGAGGTCGGTCGCGATCCGATCATCGTCTTCGCTCAGGAGGATGCGCATCATGGCCCCTCGACTTCGAGTACGTCGCCGCTACGGGCGTCGACATGCAGTTCGGTCAACCGGCCGTCAGGCGAGATGAGCTTGATCTCGTAGATCCAGCGATCGTCCTCGCGTTCGAGCTCGATCCGCACGACATCCCCGGGAAACTGCTGCCGAACCGCGGGCATGATCTCCTCCAATGGCCGGATCTCGCCGCGTTCCCGGGCAGCTCGCGCCCGATCGTGATCGTCCGCGACGCCGCCCCTGGGTAGCGTCAGGACGAAGACCAGGACCAGAACGGAGCGGATCAGGGGCATCATGGCGCGTGACGGTGCCTTCTCCCGGCTGACAAATCGCTGACAGGTCCCGTCAGGGGGCGGTCAGCGTCGCTTCATTATGGTCGGCAGCGTAGCCGGGCGATGGCCCGGCGCTTTGCTGGAGATCAAGACATCATGCGCTTTTTCATCGCGACCGGGCTGATGGCCCTCAGCCTTGCGGGCACCGCTCCGGCCTTCGCCGACGACGATGCCGCGAATTGCGGCGACGCCCCGCGCAGCCAGTGGATGAGCGAGGATGCCGCCAAAGCCAAGCTGAAGGACCTCGGCTACGACGTCCGGCGGATCAAGCCCGAGAAGAGCTGCTACGAGGCTTACGCGTTCGACAAGGGCGGGGCGAAGGTCGAGGTCTTCCTCCACCCGGTCAGCGGCGAGGTCGTCGGCACCTCCAAGGAGGATTGATGAGCACCGTCGACGAGGTGGCGGCCGGGGCGGTCGCCCGGCCAGCCACGGTCAAGGTCTGGGATCCGGTGGTCCGGGTCTTCCACTGGGCTCTGGTGGCGGCGTTCGTCACATCCTGGGCGACCGGCGACGAGGTCAGGAGCATCCACTTGGCCAGCGGCTATATCATCATGGGGCTGGTCGCCGTCCGCGTCGTCTGGGGCTTCGTCGGGACGAGACCCGCGCGCTTCGCCAGCTTCGTCCACCGGCCTTCGACGGTGCTGGCCTATCTTCGCGACACCCTTCGTCTGAGGGCCAGGCGCCATATAGGCCACAATCCGGCGGGCGGGGCCATGATCCTGGCGCTGCTCTCGGGCCTGGCGGTCGTCTGCGCGACCGGCTTCATGATGACGACGGATGCCTATTGGGGCGTCGAATGGGTGGAGGACCTCCACGGGGCGGCCGCCAACCTCCTGATCATCCTGGCCGGGCTTCATCTGGCCGGCGTCGCAGCAGCCAGCTTCGAGCACCGGGAGAATCTGGTGAAGGCGATGATCACCGGCCGGAAGCGGCCGTAGGTGCCTCGGGCCCGCTGGTCGTGTCACCAGCGGGCTTTCTTCATACCAGTCATTGAACTGCCATCGGATGTGCGCCGCGACGACCGCCTTTGTCCCTCCCTGCTGGGAAATTTGGCTGAAGTGCTCCGGAGAACCGGCGTTGCGCAGGCATCTGCTCCGGAGGGGTTTTGTCGGATTGTGAACGTCTCCCAAGGGGACGGAGCGGAAAAGCACTTTGCGCGATTGGCGGCAGATCCATCATTTCCTGGGCGGTTGCGCCGTCGGACGATGGCGGCCGCTCTCCTGGTCGCGCGTCCTTTTCTGCCGCTGGGCTTCATCATCTGGTCGGCCGCTCTGATCGGGCTTGGCGCCGCGCAGCGGAACGTCCCGAAACGGCCATGTCATTTCCGCTGTTCTCGCGTCCGGGCTGCACACCTTCTTTGACGTCGGCATCGTCCTCTCCCTCACTGGCTGAACGGCCAGAGCCGCCGCGAGCTCACAGCGCGATGATCACCTTCAGCGCCTTGGTGTCGGCGGCGCGGCCGAAGGTATCGTAGGCATCGAGGATCCGGTCGAACGGGAACCGGTGCGTGATCAGACGCGCCGGGTCGATCTTTCCGGACTGCACCGTCTTCAACAGCATCGGCGTGCTGACCGTATCCACCAGGCGAGTCGTGATCGTGATGTTCTCCGACCACAGCCGCTCCAGATGCAGATCGACCGTCTGCCCGTGCACCCCGACATTGGCGATCGTGCCGCCGGCGCTCACGATATCCTGGCAGAGCAGGAAGGTCGCCGGCACGCCGACCGCCTCGATCGCTGTGTCGACACCGTGCCCGTCGGTCAGGACCCTAATGTCCTCGGCGACACCACCACCACGGCTGTTGACCACGTCGGTGGCGCCGAACTGCCGGGCAACGTCCAGCCGGTTGTCGTCGAGGTCGACCATGATGATCCGGGCCGGCGAGTAGAACCGGGCGGTCAGCAGCGCCGCCAGCCCGATCGGGCCGGCGCCCACGATCGCGACGGTCGAGCCTGGCGCGACCTTGCCGTTCAGCACGCCGCATTCGAAGCCGGTTGGCAGGATGTCGCTCAGCATGACGAGCGCCTCCTCATCCGCGCCGTAGGGGATCGGATAGAGGCTGGTGTCGGCGTGGGGCGTGCGCACAAATTCGGCCTGCGTGCCGTCGATCCGATGGCCGAGGATCCAGCCCCCCGTCCTGCAGTGCGAGTACATCCCGCGACGGCAGGCCTCGCACGTGCCGCAGGCAGAGATGCAGGAGATCAGCACCCGGTCGCCCGGCCGGAAGGCCGTGACGCCGGCGCCAACGGACTCGATGACGCCGACGCCCTCATGGCCGAGGATGCGGCCCGGCTCGCACGTCGCGACGTCGCCCTTGAGGATGTGCAGATCGGTGCCGCAGATGGTGGTCTTGACCATCCGGACGATCGCATCGCCCGGCGCCTGGATCTCAGGCATCGGTCGATCCTCGACCGCCTTGTCTCCGGGTCCGCGATAGACGAGCGCCTTCATTCCACCCTCCTGAATCCGAAAGAAGCGGAGCGGCCAGCGGCCCGAGCCGCATTCGTCCTGGGCGTCCGCAGCGCAAGAAGACAACGCGGCACGACCTGCCGCGTTGATCTGGGTCAAGCAGCGGGGAACCGTGCCTCACCTCCAGATTGTCGCGGTGTCGGGCCGCTGCTACGCTGGACCGGACTGGGGCGAGCCGTGGCAGTCGCCGGCCGATGCTGCCGCCGAGCCCCGTCGCACGGCAGGGTGATTTGTAGTCCGGCCGAATTCCTGACCGGTGGGGGCTGGATGGTGACCGCGTCGTCCGAGTCAGATCACAGCACCGCGATCCTCGACGCCCTGCCCGGGCAGATCGCTCTGCTCGACCATGATGGGCTTGTCGTCTCGGCCAACCACAGCTGGTCCGCGAATGTCTCAGGCAATGTGCTGGCCGGCGCGCCGATCGGCACGGACTATGTTGCCGTCTGCGGGCACGAGGCCGATCAGGGCAATCTGGAAGCCCGGCGCCTCGCCGATCAGTTGCGGCGGATGCTCTCCCGGCAGAGCGACAGCTTCCAGCTGGACTACTCCTTCGCCGCACCGGACGGAGCCCGCTGGTTCCGTTGCACTGGTGCCAGGCCGGCCGATGGGATGGGCGACGGGGTCGTCGTGCTGCACGCGGATGTCAGCGACGCGCGGGCGGCCCAGGCGACAGCCGAGGCCCGAGAGGCGCATCTGCGCTCGATCCTCGAGACCATCCCCGACGCGATGGTGGTGATCGACGCGCAGGGCCTGATCCAGTCCTTCAGCACCGCGGCCGAGCGCCTGTTCGGCTACACCTCGGCCGAAGTCCACGGCCGCAACGTCAACATGCTGATGCCCTCGCCCTACCGGGAGGCGCATGACGGCTACTTGGCGCGCTACTTCGCGACCGGCGAGCGCCGCATCATCGGCATCGGCCGCGTGGTCGTCGGCCGGCGCAAGGACGGCGGCACCTTCCCGATGGAGCTCTCTGTCGGCGAGGTCTCGCGGGAGGGCCACAGGCTGTTCACCGGCTTCATCCGAGATCTGACGGAGCGGCAGGAGACCGAGGCGCGCCTGCAGGACCTGCAGACCGAGCTGCTGCATGTCTCGCGCCTCAGCGCCATGGGACAGATGGCGGCCACCCTGGCACATGAGTTGAACCAGCCGCTGACCGCCGTGACGAACTACTGCCAGGCAATGCGGCGCATGCTCGCCGGCACGGATCAGCCCAACCTCCCGAAGCTGCGCGAGGCGGTCGAGCTGAGCGCGGAGCAGGCGCTGCGCGCCGGTCAGATCATCCGCCGGCTGCGCGACTTCGTGGCCCGCGGAGAGACCGAGAAGCATGTCGAGACCGTCGCCAAGATGGTCGAGGAGGCCAGCGCGCTGGCGCTCGTCGGCGCCAAGGAGCACGGCGTCAGGGTGACGCTCACTGTCGGCGCGAAGCCGCGATATGTCATCGTCGACAAGATCCAGATCCAGCAGGTGCTGCTGAACTTGATGCGGAACGCGATCGAAGCCATGGACGGCAGCCCCAGGCGCGAGCTGGAGGTCGCCGCGACGGCACGGGGAGAGATCATCGACTTCGCCGTGGTCGACACCGGCCCGGGCCTGGCGCCGGAAGTCGAGGCCCAGCTGTTCCAGCCCTTCGTCACCACCAAGCGCCATGGCATGGGCATCGGCCTGTCGATCTGCCGGACCATCGTCGAGGCGCATGGCGGGCGTTTGTGGACCGAGCCGACGCCGGGCGGCGGGGCCACCTTCCGGTTCACCTTGCCGGCCGCGACGGCCGATGGGAACGGCAATCATGACTGATATCCCGATTGTCCATGTCGTCGATGACGACGAGGCGGTGCGTTTCTCGCTGAGCTTCCTGCTCGAAACGGCGGGCTTTCGGGTCGAGACGTACCCGTCGGCCGTTGCCTTCCTGGACCGGTCCGGCATCCCGCCGGAGGGCTGCGTCGTCACGGATGTGCGCATGCCGGAGATGGACGGGCTGACGCTGCAGCAGATGCTGGTCGAGCGCGGGATCGCGCTGCCGGTGATCGTGATGACCGGCCATGGCGACATCCCCATCGCCGTGCAGGCGCTGAAGGCCGGCGCCGTCGACTTCCTGGAGAAACCCTTCGACGACGAGCTCCTGATCGGTGCAATCCGGGCGGCGCTGGACCGCAACCATCGCGACCGGAGCCGACAGAGCGACGCTGAGCTGCTGTCGTCCCGCCTCACTGCGCTGACCCCGCGCGAGTACGAAGTCCTCACCGCCCTTGTCAAGGGCCACCCCAACAAGACCATCGCTTACGACCTCGGCATCAGCGCCCGCACGGTCGAGGTCCACCGGGCCCGGGTGATGGAGAAGATGCAGGCGCGGAACCTGTCGGAGCTGGTCCGGATATGGCTGTCCATCCACCCCGAAAGCGTCGGAGCCGGCCAGCCCTAGACGCGTTGATCCATATCAAGGCGGGCGACGGGCGGAGCGCCATTATCAAGGTTCCGCGCCCATGTTCCCGAGCCTCCGATGCCCGCGACCGTCACCCCGGCCGAATGCCCGACCGTCCATGTCGTGGACGATGACGACGCCGTCCGCCGGTCGCTCTGCTTCCTGCTCGAATCCGCGTCGTTTTGCGTCCGTCTTCACGGATCGGCTGCCGAGCTCCTGGCCGTGCGGGACCAGCTCACCGCCGGCTGCATGGTGGTCGACTGCGACATGCCCGGCATCAGCGGCCTGGAGCTGCTGCGCCGGCTGCGCCTGCACCGCATCGCCCTGCCCTGCATCATGGTGACGGGCAAGCACGCTGCCGGACTCCGGGACACGGCGCAGGCGGCGGGCGCGGCCGCAGTGATCGAGAAGCCCTTCGACAGCGAGGAGCTGATCCTCGCGATCCGGCACGCCCTCGCCGGAGAATAGCGGCTCGCAGGCTCGACCAGCCTATGCCGTCCTCGAAGACCCCACTACCCAGGGCCGCGGCCCGCCTGTCCCCACCCTCATTCGGCTGTCAACAGGTGCTCGATTTCATGCACCGGGTGCTTGGTCAGATCCCGGGCGATCTCGCCCGCCACCGACGCCGACGCCGCCGGTGCCAGAGCCCGGCGCAAAGCGCCGAGGATGCGAGGCGGCGCAACAAGAATGATCGGGCTGCCGCGATCCTGCCGATGCAGCAGGTCGAGCCTGCCGGCAACCTGCGCCGCGAAAGCGTCTTTCTCCTGCCGATGCCAATCGGTCTGCTCGATCGCGCTCGTGGGTGCCGACCGGTTCTGCAGGAGTCCGGGCCGATCGCTTCCCTCTTCTGAGGTCCGGCGGTGGTCGGCGGCGTCCATTCGCTCGATCACGCGAAGGTCCGGGAGTCGCACGTCGCCGGCATTTCTCAGAAACAGGGCTTTTGCGGCATCGCAGACGACGATCCACGCGTCATGGTGCAGGCGAAGGGGGGTCATGGCTGCGCTCCTCATCTTGAAGACGCTCATCACACGACAGCACCGCCCCCGCCGCCTTGATCTGGATCAGGAGGACCGCCGGGGCGCCGGCAGCATCCGCTGCATGACCCCGTCGCGGCGGACGACGGCATGGTAGAGCGCGCCCAGGACGTGCAGGCCGACCAGAACCAGAAGGACGTTCGATAGCAGGGCGTGGAGATTGCCGGCCAGACGACCGAAGGAAGAGCCCTGGGAGACCAGATCCGGAAGCGTCGCGACGCCGAACAGGCTGACCTGCCATCCCTTCTGGCCAGCCCAGAGCCAGCCAAGGATCGGCAGGGCGATCAGCAGCACGTACAGCAGGATCTGGATGGTCTGCGAGCCCAGACGCTGCCATTCCGGAAGGTCGGACGGAAGCGCCGGCCCCGGCCGGATCACGCGCCAGGCAAGCCGGGCCAGAGCGACAATAAGCACGAGCACCCCGAAAGACAGGTGCAGGCTGATCAGCGCATCCGGCGATGACAACCGCTCCGGCGCCGACCATGCCAGCCCGAACTGCAGCCCCAGCAGCAGCAGGGTCAGCCAGTGCAGCGCCTGCGCGACCGGATCATAGGCCGGCCGATCATGCTTCGAATCCAGCATGACGCATCCTTCTCCTAACGTTTCGAGATCTGGCCGCCCCGTCGGCCGACATCGACCATTGGCATCGGCCGGATCCCTCGAATCCAGTTACAAATCGACAACCAGCGACCTCAGAGCGGCCGGCCGTCGCGGGCGGCAGCGGCGGTGCCGTCTTCATGCATTTCGAGCCACATGGCGTTGAGGATCGAGAAGGCGCAGGCGAAGCCGACGCCGAGGATCCAGGCGAAGTACCACATCGGTCGCGTCCTCATTCAATAGGTACTGATCAGGTTCTTGGCGACATAGGCCAGGGTCACGCGGCCGCGGAGCACGCGGTACACCCAGGCCGTATAGGCCAGGACGACCGGCAGGAAGACCACGGTCGCGCCCAGCATGATCGCGAGGGTCAGCCGGCTCGACGACGCATCCCAGACGGTCAAGCTGGCATTCGGGTCGAGCGAGGACGGCAGCAGGAAGGGGAAGACGCTGAGCCCCGCGGTGGCGATCACACCGGCGATGGCCAGGCCGCTCGCCAGCAGCGCGAGGCCGGGGCGCTGCCGACCCAACAGCGCGAACACCCCGAACGCTCCGGCGAAGGCCACCACGGGCGCGGCCAGGGTCCAGGGCATCGCGCCATAATTGGCCAGCCAGGCGTCGGGGGCCTGCGCGACCTGCTTCAGCAGCGGGTTCGACGGGCCGTCATGCGGCACCGCGCCGGCCAGCGCATAACCGTCGATGCCGATCGCCAGCCAGAGGCCGGCCAGGGCGAACAGAACGACCAGGCCAATCGCGGCCTGCCGCGTCGCCGCGGCCGCCCGCCCGGCCACCGGCTCCTCCGTCTTCAGCGCCAGCCAGGCGCCGCCATGCATGACCAGCATCGCGACGCTGACCAGGCCACAGAGAAGCGCGAAGGGGTTGAGCAACCCGAACAGCGTGCCCTCATAGGTCATGCGGAGCGTCTCGTCGAAGCGGAACGGCACGCCCTGAAGCACATTGCCGAAGGCGACGCCGAACACCAGCGACGGCACCAGCGCGCTGACGAACAGCGCCCAGTCCCAGATTCGGCGCCAGGCCGGGTGCTCGATCTTGGAGCGGAACTTGAAGGCGACCGGCCGCAGGATCAGCGCGAACAGCACCAGGGCCATCGCGAGATAGAAGCCGGAGAAGGCCACAGCATAGAGCGGCGGCCAGGCGGCGAAGATCGCGCCGCCGCCGAGGATGAACCAGACTTGGTTTCCCTCCCAGACCGGGCCGACGGTGTTGATGACGACACGCCGCTCGTCGTCGGTCCGGCCGACGAAGGGCAGCAGCAACGCGGCCCCGAGATCGAACCCGTCCATGACGGCGAAGCCGATCAGGAGGATGCCGAGCAGCGCCCACCAGATCAGGCGCAGGATTTCGTAGTCGAGCATGGTGCGATCCTCACGGGCTATTCGGCGGCCGCCGCGGCGGCCAGGCCAGGGGTGGGCTCGCGCTCCGGCGCCGCCGGTGCCGGACCCTGCCGGATGGCCTTGGTCATCAGGAAGAGGTCGACGACGAACAGGGCGGAGTAGATGGCGATGAACCCGAGCAGCGTGGTCAGGACGCTGCCGGCCGACAGGCTGGAGACGGCGAGAGAGGTCGGCAGCACGCCTTCGATCACCCAGGGCTGGCGGCCCACCTCGGCCACGAACCAGCCGAGCTCCGCGGCGATCCAGGGCAACGGCAGTGTCCAGAGCGCGACCCGCAGGAAGGTCGGCGATGTCAGCAGCTGCCTGCGCGAGGCCAGATAGAATGCGACGGCGAACAGGCCGATGAAGAAGAAGCCGAGGCCGACCATCAGCCGGAAGCTCCAGAACAGCGGCGAGACACTCGGCACCGTGCTCCAGGCCGCCCGCTCGATCTCGGCGTCGGTGGCTGCAAGGATGTCCGGGCGGAAGCTCTTCAGCAGCAGCGCATAGCCGAGATCGTCGGCATGGGCGGCCAGTTGGGCGCGGGCCGCCGTATCGTTGCGATCGGCGTTCAGCCGCTGCAGCCCGTCATAGGCGACGAGGCCGGACCGGATCCGCTCCTGCGCGTGCGCCACCAGCTGGTTGATGCCCGGCACCTCGCCGTCGATCGACCGGGTGGCGATCAGGCCCAGCATCCACGGCACCTTGACCTCGTAGTCGGTGCTGCGGGTCGCCTGGTCCGGCAGGCCGAACAGGGTGAAGGAGGCCGGCGCGGTTTCGGTGTCCCACATCGCCTCGATCGCGGCGATCTTCATCTTCTGGTTCTCGCCGGCGGTGTAGCCGCTCTCGTCGCCGAGCACGACGACCGACAGGGCGGCGGCGAGGCCGAAGCTGGCAGCCACGGTCATCGACCGCTTGGCGAGGTCGACATGCCGGCCGCGCAGCAGATAGAACGCGCTGATCGACAGCACGAAGACGGCGCCGGTGACATAGCCGGCGCTGACCGTGTGCACGAACTTGGCCTGGGCCACCGGGTTGAAGATGACGGCCATGAAGTCCGTCACCTCCATGCGCATCGTATCGGGATTGAAGTGCGCTCCCACGGGATGTTGCATCCAGCCGTTGGCGACCAGGATCCACAGCGCCGAAAGGTTGGAGCCGAGCGCCACCATCCAGGTGACGACCAGATGGCCGACCTTCGACAGCCGGTCCCAGCCGAAGAAGAACAGGCCGATGAAGGTCGCCTCGAGGAAGAAGGCCATGATGCCTTCGATCGCCAGCGGGGCACCGAAGATGTCGCCCACGAACTGGCTGTAATAGGCCCAGTTCATGCCGAACTGGAATTCCATGGTGATGCCGGTGGCGACCCCCATGGCGAAGTTGATGCCGAAGAGGACGCCCCAGAACTTCGTCATCCGGCGCCACACCTCGCGGCCGGTCATGACATAGACGCTTTCCATGATGCCGAGCAGGACAGCCAGGCCGAGCGTCAAAGGCACGAACAGGAAGTGGTACATGGCCGTCAGGCCGAATTGCAGCCGCGACAGCTGCACGAGATCCATGGCTGTGGTCATGGCGCGGTCTCTCTCAAGGAAAGCCGGCGCCTGACGCTCCCTCGGGCAGCAACGCAGCGGATGCGACGCCCGAGTGAAAGACCGGCTTCGGCATGGCGACGGTATCCCCTGCCGCCGCCGCCGGCGCCTTGACATGGATCAAACCGGAAGCCGGCGGCCTCTGCCATGAGACGGCAGTCTTGACCGAGCCGGAGCCGAAGATGAGCAGCCTGATCGATGCGCGGGACGCCGAGACAGGCCGGCCTTGGGCATGGCGCCGCCTCCTGAAATCGCTGGGGCCCGGCCTCATCACCGGCGCCGCCGACGACGATCCGAGCGGGATCGCCACCTACAGCCAGGCGGGCGCCCAGTTCGGCTACAGCCTGGGCTGGGTGATGGTGTTCAGCTATCCGCTGATGGCCGTCACCCAGTCGATCAGCGCGCGGATCGGCTGCGTCACCGGCTGTGGCATTGCCCGAAACCTCCGGCGCCATCATCCGAGATGGCTGCTGCGCTGCGTCGTCCTGATGCTGCTGGTGGCGAACATCGCCAATCTGGGTGCGGATCTCGGCGCCATGGCAGCCGCGCTGCAGCTGCTGGTCCCCGGCCCGGCCCTGCTGTACGGCGCCGGCTTTGCCCTGCTCTGCATCCTGCTGGAGGTCTTCCTCAGCTACGCGCGGTACGCGGCCATCCTGCGATGGCTGACCCTGTCCCTCTTCGCCTATGCCGCGGTCGTTCTGGTGGTGCGCGTGCCCTGGAGCGAGGCACTGCTGGGCGCATTCGTCCCGCATCTGGCCTTCGACGCGGAGCATGCCCAGGCACTGGTGGCGATTCTGGGGACCACCATCAGCCCCTATCTCTTCTTCTGGCAGGCGTCGCAGGAGGTCGAGGAGCAGCTGCGCCGCACGGCACAGCCGCTCTACATCGCGCCGGCCCGGGCAGGCGAGGAGCTGGCCCGCGTCCGGATCGACACCTGGGTCGGCATGGGCTACTCGAACCTGATCTCGCTGTTCATCATCATCGCGACGGCCGCGACGCTGCACGCCGGCGGCATCACCGACATCCAGAATTCGGCTCAGGCGGCCGAGGCCCTGCGGCCGATCGCCGGCGGCCTCGCCTTCGCCCTCTTCGCCTGCGGCATCATCGGCACCGGCCTGCTGGCCGTCCCGGTCCTGGCCGGATCCGCGGCCTACGCCGTCTGCGAGGCCTTCGACTGGGTCGAGGGTCTCGACCACAAGCCGAAGGACGCGAAGGCCTTCTACGGCGTGATCGTGCTGGCGACAGCTCTCGGGCTGGGAGTCGGCTTCATCGGGCTCGACCCGATCAAGGCGCTCTACTGGAGCGCCGTGCTCAACGGCCTGCTGGCGGCGCCGCTGATGGCGACGATGCTGGCGATTGCGGGCAGTCGGAGGATCATGGGCCCTGTGA
This sequence comes from Inquilinus sp., assembly GCF_039594555.1. Lineage (GTDB taxonomy): Bacteria > Pseudomonadota > Alphaproteobacteria > DSM-16000 > Inquilinaceae > Inquilinus. Next base: position 5,216 of record NZ_JBCNNF010000044.1, on the reverse strand, counting down.
CCCTCCCCCGATCCATGGCGATCGCGGGTTGGCTGGCCGTGCTGGTGATGGCGGCCGCGTCGATCGCCTTCCTGGTCCTGTAGCTGGCTGCCGTCCACCGGATCAGGGAAGGATCGCCGCTTGATCTAGCTCAAGGCCCATCCCGCGCCGGGCAGTCAGGATCTCCTCGGATTGGAGGAGGCTTCGATGCCCGACGACGACCTGCAACACGAGGTGATCGCATTCCTGTCCCAGCCGGAGGCCTTCGGGGTCTCGCCGGTGCAGCGGGTGGAGACCCATGCCTCGATCGTCTTCCTGGCCGGCGGCCACGCCTACAAGCTGAAGAAGGCCGTCCGCTTCAGCTATCTCGACTATTCCACCCCGGAGCTCCGGCGGGCGGCCTGCGAGAAGGAGCTGACGCTGAACCGCCGGACGGCGCCGGACCTCTATCTGCGCGTCGTTCCGGTATGCCGGACCGCTTCGGGCGCCCTGGGCCTTGGCGGTGACGGCGCGATCGTCGACTGGCTCCTGGTCATGCTGCGCTTCGATGCCTCCGGGCAGTTCGACCGGCTGGCCCGCCACGGTCAGCTGACCGCCGGGATGATGCGCCAGCTGGCCGACCGGATCGCCGGCTTCCACCAGTCGCTGCCCGAGGAACAGCAGTTCGGCGGGCTCGCGGCAATTGCCGAGATCATCGTCGAGAATGACGGCAATCTGGCCCGCTTCGGGACGGGCCTGTTCGAGCCGGCGGCGGTCAGCCGGCTGACCATGCGGTCGCTGGACGAAGCGTCCCGGCACGAGCCACTGCTGCATCAGCGTCAGAGACAGGGTCATGTGCGCCGGGGCCACGGCGACCTCCATCTCGGCAACATCGCCCTGTGGCGCGGAGCGCCGATGCTGTTCGACGCGATCGAATTCTCCGATCGCCTCGCCTGTGTCGACATCCTCTACGACCTGTCGTTCCTGCTGATGGACCTGGTCGACCGATCCCGCCGCGATCTGGCGAGCATCGTGTTCAACCGCTATCTCGACCGGATGCCGGACGAGGCCGAGGGCGCCGCTCTCCTGCCGCTGTTCCTGTCGATCCATGCCTCGATCCGGGCCCATGTCCAGGCGACCATGGCCGCCGGCTCGACCGAGGCTGCGGCGAGGCTGGAAGCGCGCCGGCGGGCGACGTCGTATTTCGCCCTGGCGGAGGAACTGCTTGAACCCAACCTGCCCCGCCTCCTGGCGATCGGCGGGATGAGCGGCACCGGCAAGTCGACGCTGGCGGCCCATCTTGCTCCCCATGCCGGCCTGCCCTTGGGGGCGCGCATCCTGCGGTCCGACGTCATCCGCAAGCGGCTGCACGGGGCGGCGCCGGAAGACCGCCTGCCGGACACCGCCTATGCGCCCGGCCAGACCGCCCGGGTCTATGAGGCGCTGTGCAGCGAGGCGGACCAGCTTCTGGCCGCCGGTTGCACGGTGATCGCGGATGCCACGTTCCTGGAGCCGTCCGAGCGCGCGGCGATCCAGGCCGTGGCCGATCGCCGGCAGGTGTCGTTTGCCCATATCTGGCTCGACGCACCCGACGCCGTGCTCGCGGCCCGCCTGTCGGCCCGCGCGGGGGACGCTTCGGATGCCACCCCGGCCGTGCTCGAGCGCCAGCGGCGCCATGCCACGGCGCCGCCGGACTGGGCCGGCTTCGCGGCCGACGCCCCGGCATCGACCCTGGTCTTCCGCACGCTGCGATATCTCGGCCGGCTCGGCTGGCTCGTCGGTGAAACCCAGCGCCCGGTCGATGCCACCGCAATCTGACTCCGCCACTCCAACCGACAGGAACCGGTCATGACGAACCCGAGCCGCGCGATTCCGCGCGGATTGACGGAAGCGGCCAATCCGCTGGTGCACATCCGTATCGAGCCAGCCTTTCCCCGGAAGCCGGCCTCGGCGATGACGGCCGACAGCTACGAGCTGATCGCGCCGCTTGATCCGGACGGGCATCTCGACGCGGCCGCCTGGTTCGACCATCGCAACGCATGCCGTGCCGGCCCCTGCGGACCGGGCAAGGGCGACGAGCGGGGCCGGCTGATCTACACCTGCAAACGCCGCTGGATGCTGCTGACCGCCCCCGACGGCCCGGTCCTGCACCTGGCGTCCCATCGCTTCGTCGAAAGGGGCACCGTCGTGCTGGCCGCATCCGACGGCACCTTCCGGCCCTTCCGCGTGGCCCGTCTTCAGCCTCTGCAGCCTTCCGGCCCGCAACTTCGGAGAACCCGCCATGGCGTCCATTGATCATCTGACCGGCCGGCGATCGACGGCCCGCAGCAAATCCCTTGCCCGCATCCGCATGGAGCTCGCACGCACGCCGGACGCCCCCGAAGGTGCGCGGGATTGCGGCTATGAGCTGATCGCTCCCCTCGACCTTGATGGCCATCTCGATGCCGAGGCCTGGCAGGCCCACCGGTCCGAATGCAGCGTCCGCCGCTTCTGGTCCGGCTTCGAGGACGAGCACGGACATCTGATCCACCTTCGGGACCATCGCTGGGCCTTCTCCTACGCACCGGGCGAGGATGACGACGAGCCGATCTGGCATCTTGACACCCATCGCTTCGTCGAAGGCGAGTACGTCTCGGTCACCGAGCATGACGGCGTCACCCGCCCCTTCCGCGTCGTCCGGGTCCGGCCCTGGCCGGCTGCCTTTGGCTGATCCAGGAGTTCGACCGATGTCGAAGCTGAACGGGTTGAGCAGCCGCTATCGTGTCGACGAGGGTGATGGATTCAGGCTGGGTGTGTGGGATCCTGCCGATACCAATGGCCTGTCCGACGACGCTGCGATGCAGGACCTTGCCCGGCTGTCCGAGGTCCAGGAAGCGCTTTATGCCCAGAACTGCTGGTCGATGCTGCTGATCCTTCAGGGCATGGACACCGCAGGCAAGGGGGGCGCTGCCAGATACGTCATGTCCAGGATGGATCCGCGCGGCTGCTACGTCGCCGGTTTCGGGCGGCCCTCCGCGGAAGAGCTCGGTCACGACTTTCTGTGGCGAACCGGCCGCCACCTGCCCGAACGGGGGCGGATCGGCATCTTCAATCGCTCCTACTATGAGGAGGTGCTGGTCGTCCGCGTCCATTCCGGCGTGCTGGGCAGCCAGCAGTTGCCGCCGGAGCTGGTCACCAGGACTATCTGGGAGGAGCGGTTCGAGGACATCAACGCCTTCGAACGCCATCTGACACGCAACGGCACGCTGGTGCTGAAGTTCTTCCTCAACATCTCGAAGGAGGAACAGAAATCGCGCCTCCTGTCCCGGCTCGACGATCCCAGGAAGCGATGGCGGTTCGACCCCACATCGGTGGCAGAGCGCCAGCGCTGGGATGACTATATGACGGCCTATGAGGAGGTGATCCGAGCCACCGCCACGCCGCATGCACCATGGTACGTGATCCCGGCCGACAATCGATGGTTTGCCCTTCTTGCCGTGGCCTCCGCCGTCGTTGATGCGATGGAGAAGCTGGGTCTGACCATCTCGGAAGTCGGGCCTGAGCTGCAGGAACAGCTGCTTTCGGCTCGCATCATGCTCGAGAACGATTAGGCCCCGGACCGGGCATTGGGAGTGAATGCAGGGGATTCGTCCATGAAGGCTATGATCCTCACCAAGCCGGGCATGCGGCTCCAAGCCGAGGAACGACCGATCCCCGTCCCGGGCGCCTCCGAGATCGTGATCCGCGTCGCGGCCTGCGGGGTCTGCCGCACCGATCTCCACGTGATCGACGGCGAGCTGGCATCACCCAAGCCATCCCTCGTCCCGGGGCATGAGATCGTCGGCCGGGTCGTTGCCGCCGGCAGCGAAGCCACCCGGTTCAAGGCGGGCGACCGGGTCGGCATCCCGTGGCTCGGCTGGGCCTGCGGCACCTGCGAGTTCTGCCGCCGCGGCCAGGAGAATCTATGCGAGAATGCGCTCTTCACCGGCTATCAGCTGGACGGCGGCTATGCGGAGTATGCCAAGGCCGATGAGCGCTTCTGCGTGGCGATCCCGGCGCGCTACGGCGATGTCGAGGCGGCTCCCCTCCTCTGCGCCGGCCTGATTGGATACCGGGCCCTGCGCCTGGCCGGTGACGGATCGCGGCTCGGCCTCTACGGTTTCGGGGCCTCGGCCCATATCGTCATCCAGGTCGCCCGCCATCGCGGCCGGGAGGTCTCGGTCTTCACCGCCCCCGGTGATGCCGCTGCGCAGGCCTTCGCGCGGCGCCTCGGCGCCGCCTGGGTCGGCGGGTCCGACGAGATGCCGCCGACACCGCTTGACGCCGCCATCATCTTCGCGCCGGTCGGGGAGCTGGTCCCCGCGGCGCTGCAGGCGGTCCGGAAGGGCGGAACGGTCATCTGCGCCGGCATCCACATGTCGGATATCCCGCGCTTCCCCTATGCCCTCCTCTGGCCGGAGCGGACCATCCACGCCATCGCCAACCTCACGCGCCGCGACGCCGAGGACTTCATGGCCGTCGCGGCGGAGCTGCCGATCCGGACGGAGACGACGGCGATTCCTCTCGACCAGGCGAATGAGGCTCTCGCCCGGCTGCGCGAGGGCCGTCTCACCGGCGCCGCCGTGCTCGTGCCGGGATCGGCCGGCGGCGAGAGCCGTTGACGCTCACCTGCGCCGGCTCACCGCCGCCAGGCTCGCCGCGAACAGGACGAAGGCCGCGACAATCCCGGCGACGATAAGGGCTTCATGCGTGGTCATCTGCCGTCTCCGATCAGCACGTTTCGGTATCGGCAGCGTGGCCGCATCCGGGCCTTTCCTCCTTGATCCCGATCAAAGACGAACAGAGGGAATTTGCTGCTCATAGGCTCGTGCCCCGTTTCTGCATCCGGGGCATCGGCAGAGACTGACCCGGCTTCGGCCGGGTCCTTTTTTGACCCTGTACGTAGTTTTCCGTACGGACCTAACCGAATGATGCCCGGCGCGGGCGAGGCGTAGGACTGCTGCAGGTTCAATCGACGGCAGCGAGGCCAAGATGCAGACGCACAGCGCCCTCCCGATGTCCCGGTCCCATCACCATCCCGTTTCGGCCCCGCAGCCGCAGCGCGATGACGACGCGCCGCCCAGCCTGGCCGCGCTCGGGACCGTGGTTTCCGTCCGGCGCGGCGGCTCCGTGTATCGCGAGGGAGACGAAGCCTTGACCACGAACTCGACCTGCTGGTGTGCCGGCTCGACGTGTCGGCGCTGCGCGCAGGGCTCGACATCGCGCCGCTCTATCGCGAC
>NZ_JBCNNF010000439.1:0-5661 GCF_039594555.1 Inquilinus sp. | reverse complement strand
GCTGCAGCCCGGCCGCGTCGAGCCTGGCCGTGAAGTCCGGCCGCTCCGGGTCGTAGCCCAGCGCCAGCACCGTGGCCTCGGCGTAGGTCCGGGCGGTCATCAGCTCCCGGTCCATCTTCTCGTCGCCGCGCTTGCCGGCCTGCAGCTCGACCGAGCGGGCGGCGAGCCGGTCGGCCACCAGCCGGGCCAGGTCGGTGTCGCCGCGCACGCGCTTGGCCAGGTCCTCCGCCGAGGACGCGTTGTCGCCCTGCCATTTGCGCAGCGCCCGGTCGACCAGCCGCGCCTGTTCCGCCGCCGTCAGCGCGCCGAGATCGCTGTGGCCCTTTAGGGCCTTGGCCGCGGTCTCGGCACCGTCGTCCTGCCAGAAGCGAAACGTGTGGTCCTTGACCTTGTCGCGGACCCATTCGTCGATCTCGCGCGCCCGCTCCGCCGGCACCGGGGCCTTCGCCCGCTCCACCGCCGCGGCGAAGCCCGCATCCGAACCGCGGGGCTGCGGCGCCCGCTCCCCCTCTCCGCGACGCAACGGCGCCAAGCTCATGCTTCCCTCCCCGACCCGATCGCGGCGAAACGCGGCATCACGGAAGAGGTTCCTAGCGTGACGATCCCCCGGTGCGACCGGCAAATTTGCATGGCTCCCCCGGCATGACGGCAGGCCTCGCCCGCCGGGTAATTATGTTACCTCACGCAACAATATTATCCAACTTGCCGCGACGGCCCGGGACGGCCGCGCGGCGCCCGCCCGGCTCCCCGAGACCCGTCATGAACTGGCACCTGTACGGCACCTTCCTGGTCACCGCGCTGATCCTGAGCGTCACCCCGGGGCCGGTGAACATCCTGGCGCTGTCGCATGCGCTGGCGCTGGGCTGGGTGCGCACGGTGACGACGGTGGCGGGCGCGACGCTGGCGATCGCGATCCAGGCGTCGCTGGCGGTGGTCGGCATCGGCTCGTTCCTGGCGCTGCTGGGCCAGTGGTTCGACCTGCTGCGCTGGGCCGGCGCCGGCTACCTGGTCTATCTCGGCATCCAGCAGTGGCGGGCCCGCGGCGGCATGGCGATCGAGGCCGGTGCCGTCATCCCGGTCGGCGCCCGGTTCTGGAAGGGCTTCCTGATCTCCGCCACGAATCCGAAGACGCTGCTGTTCTTCCCGGCCTTCTTCCCGCAATTCATCGACCCGGCCCTGCCGGCCACGCCGCAGCTGTCGCTGCTGGCCGCCAGCTTCACCGTGGTCGGCTTCCTCGGCATCCTGACCAACGCCGTCGCCGCCCATGCGCTGCGCCGCTGGCTGCAGCAGCCCGGCCGCGCCCGGCTGTGCAACCGCCTGTTCGGCGGCGCCCTGGTCGGGATGGGAGCATCGATGCTGCAGGGTTGAGCCAATCGGTGCGATGCAGCAAAAATCAGACATGAAGCCTTGTCTTCGACATCCGCTTCGCCTGAAATCCCAACAGGCACAGGGGAGTCGTCGCCTTCATGCTGATCGAGCGCGAGGAGCCGCTTGACCGACTGATCGACCTGGCCCGACGCGCCGCGGAGGGGCATGGCGGGACCCTCGTGCTCGGCGGCGAGGCCGGGATCGGCAAGACCGCCCTGCTGCAGGAATTCACCCGCCGCCTGGGCCCCGGCACCCGCGTGCTGTGGGGCGGGTCGGAGGCGCTGTTCACCCCGCGTGCCCTCGGCCCGCTGCAGGACATGGCCCACGCCCTCGGCCCCCGGATGGCGGCGCTGCTGGACCAGACGGCGGCGCCGGAGCGGCTGTTTCCCGCCCTCTTGAACACGCTGCAGGAGGCGGCGGAGACCACGGTGCTGGTGTTCGAGGACGCGCATTGGGCCGACAATGCGACGCTGGACCTGCTGAAATATCTCGGCCGCCGCATGCCGGTGCTGCGGGCGCTCCTGGTGCTGAGCTATCGCAGCGACGAGGTCGGCCCCGACCATCCACTGCGGCAGGTGCTGGGCGACCTGCCGGCCACGGCCGTGCGCCTGACCATGCAGCCGCTGTCGCCCGAGGCCGTGGCCACGCTGGCGCGCCAGGCCGGCCGGCCCGCCGCCGAGCTGCACCGGATCACGGCCGGCAACCCGTTCTTCGTCACCGAGCTGCTGTCCAGCCCGGATGCCGGCCCGAACAGCATCCCGGCCTCGATCCGCGACGCGGTGTGGTCGCGGCTGTCGCGGCTGGCGCCGGAAGAGCGCGAGGCGCTGGAGACGGTCAGCATCGTGCCCGGCAGCGTCGAGCCCTGGCTGGCGCGGGCGCTGCTGGGGCCCAGGGCCGACGCCGCGGTCGACCGCTGCATCGCCCGCGGCATGCTGCTGCGCGACGACCAGGGCGCCATCGGCTTCCGCCACGAGCTGGCGCGGCTGGCCACGCTCGACCAGATCTCCCCCGCCGTGCAGCAGGCGCTGCATGCCCGGGTCGAGGCGGCGATGGCCTATGCCCCGACCGCCCTGGCCGGCGCCTTGCTGCCGCGCCAGGTGCACCATGCCGCGGCGGCGGACGACGGCGGGCGCGTCCTGGCCCTGGCGCCGCAGGCGGCGGCCCAGGCCTCGCGCCTCGGCGCCCATCACCAGGCCGCGGCGCATCTGGCCACCGCACTGCGCTATGCCGGCGAGGCGCCGAAGGCGGTGGCGGCACAGCTACACGAGGACTGGGCCAACGAAGCCGGGCTGGCGCTGCGCATCGACGACACGGTGATCGAGGCCCGGCAGAACGCCATCGCGCTGTGGCGCGAGCTGGGCCGCATGGACAAGGTCGGCCTCAACCTGCGCGCCCTGGCGCGGCTGCTGTGGTCGCGGGGCGAGGTGCGCCAGGCCGGCGCCTGCGTCGATGAGGCGGTGCGCGAGCTGGAGCGCCTTCCCCCGGGACCGGAACTGGCGATGGCCTACAGCGTGCGATCGCAGCTGCACATGCAGCAGAGCCATGTCGACGACGCGGTCAAATGGGGCTGGCGGGCGATGTCCCTGGCCGACCGGCTGGGCGATGTCGAGACCCGGGTGCACGCGCTGAACAACGTTGCCACCGCGCTGCTGTTCGTCGACCGCCCGGGCGGGCGGGAGATGATGGAGGAGAGCCTGGCCCTGGCGCTGCAGCACGGGTTCCGCGAGCACGCCGCCCGGGCCTATATGAACCTCGCCGAGTACGCGGTGACGTTCAAGGACTTCGCCCTGGCCGAGCGGGTGCTGGCCGAGGGCATCGCCTACCAGACCCGGCACGACCTCGATTCCTGGACCCATTACCAGCTCGGCTGGCAGGCCCGGCTGCGGCTGGAGCAGGGCCGGTTCCGCGAGGCCGAGTCGATCGCCGGCGGCGTGGTGGGGCTGGAGCTGCTGGCGCCGACGATCCGCCTGCCCGCCCTGATCGTGCTGGGCCGGGTGCGGATGCGGCTGGGCGAGGCGGATGCCCCTGCCCTGCTGCAACAGGCGCTGCGGCACGCGCAGGAGACCGGCGACCTGCACCTGATCGCGCCGGTGCGCTTCGCCCTGGTCGAGGCGGCCTGGCTGGCGGGCGAGCCGGGCCCGGCCCAGGAGCAGCTGGCCGCCGTGGCGGCGATGGACCTCGACAGCTTCGACCCCTGGGCGCTGGGCGAGCTGGCGGTGTGGTGGCGGCGCTGCGGCATGTCCGCCCCGCTGCCGCCGGCGACGGCGCGGGCCCCGGCGCCGCGCGCGGCCGAGCTGGCCGGCGACCCGCAGGCCGCCGCGGCGGAATGGACGCGCCTGGGCCTGCCCTATGAGGCGGCGCTGGCCCTGACCCGGGTCCAGGGCCCCGAGGCCGGGCCAGCCCTGGCCCGCGCCGTGGCGATGCTGGAGGAGATCGAGGCCCGGCCCGCTGCCCTGCTGGCCCGCCGCGCGGCGCAGCGCCTGGGCGTGGCCGACCAGCTGCCGCGGGCGCGCCGCGGCCCCTACGCCGCCGCCCGCCGCCACCCGCTGGGCCTGACCCGGCGCGAGCTGCAGGTGCTGCGCCTGCTGGCCCAGGGCATGGGCAACCAGGACATCGCCCGCCGCCTGGTGCGGTCGCCGCGCACGGTCGAGCACCATGTCTCGGCGGTGCTGGGCAAGCTGAACGCCAGCAGCCGCATGGATGTCGTCCTGCGCCTGCACAGCGAGCCCTGGCTGCTCTCCGCTGGCGAAAACTAGGTAGTCTCCCCCGCGAAAATTGGGCGGGCGCCCCGAAGCGCGGCCGCTGCGCCGCGCCTAGGGTGGTCTCCACGGCACCGCCCCCGAACATGACGGATCCCGGCGCAGGGCGGCCAACGCGTCGGGCACGGAGGCTCAGGTCATGGCGGGCATCGATAGTGCTGCGGATCTCGACTATTCCCTGACGGCCGACGCCAGCCTGGCGTCGATCCTCTCGACCCGGGCGATCGGCATGGACGCCCTGGCCGGCGGGGACGTCGATGACGACGAGCCGGCCGCGTCCCCGCCCCGCGACGACGGCGACGACGGCATCGAGGACCTGCTCGACTGGCTCGACCTCGGCGTGATCATCGCGGATGCGGCGGCCCGGCCGGTGCGGATGAACCGGCGCGCCGGGGCGATCATCGGGCGGAAGGACGGGCTGTTCGCCACCCCGTTCGGCATCACCACGGCCGTCCCGGAAGAGACCGGCCGGCTGCGCCAGGCCATCGCCGCCGCCCCGGCGGGGGGAACCCGCCTGCGCCTGTCGCGCCCGTCCGGTGCCCCGCCCCTGCTGGTGACGGTGATCCCGGTCCGCGGCGGCGACGCCGCCCGCAGCTGGGTGGCGCTGTTCGTGATGGATCCCGGCGCCGCCGGCACCCCGTCCCCGGCCCTGCTGCAGGAGCTGTTCGGCCTGACCGCGGCCGAGGCCGTGTTCGCCGCCGAGATCAGCCGCGGCGACGGGCTGCAGGCGGTGGCCGAGCGGCTGGCGATCGCCCCGACCACGGCGCGGACCCATCTGACCCGGATCTTCGAGAAGACCGGCACCCGCCGCCAGGCCGAGCTGGTGCGGCTGCTGATGCAATGCGACCGGCTGGCGCCGTGCGGCCGGGCGACGGCATCCGCACATCGCTGAAACGAGCTCCCACAAGCTCCCTCGCCGTCATTGCGAGGAGGCGAAGCCGACGAAGCAATCCATCGTCCCGCACGAGCCGGCATCAGCCTGGATCGCCACGCCCTTCGGGTTCGCGATGACGGTGTGGGGTGGCGAGGGCGGCTCATCCCAGAACCGTCATTGCGAGGAGGCGAAGCCGACGAAGCAATCCATCGTTCCGCGTGAGCGGCACCATGGATTGCTTCGCTGCGCTCGCAATGACGATGTTCGGAATTCCCCAACCCTCATCCCGCACTGGCCCGCGTCAGCTCCTGAGCGGCATCCAGATCTCGACCAGGCCGGTGCCGGCCCAGGGGTCGAAATCCCGGCTGTAGCGTTCGAAGCTCGGCGCGTCGGCGAAGGCGTGGCCGGACTCCGGCAGCCATTGCGTCCAGATCGTGTAATGCGTCGCCCGGATGCGGGAGATGTGGGCGCGGTGCGCGAACACGGCATAGCGCTGGGCTGGGATCCGCACCCGCGACAGCTCCGCCGGCAGGTCGTCGAAGCTGGCGACCTCGACCCCGGCGATATAGTCGAAATTGCCGGCGTCGTCGGTGTTGCAGCAGACGCCGTAGGCGGCGTCGCCGACCTCATTCGGCACATGGGCGATCTGCGGCCCGAAGC
>NZ_JBCNNF010000438.1:0-5661 GCF_039594555.1 Inquilinus sp. | reverse complement strand
GCCCGGCCTACGGCATCTACGCCGTGCGCTGCGCCGTGGACGGGGAGGGGCCGCTGGTGTGGCATGACGGCGTCGCCAATCTCGGCATCCGGCCGATGTGGCGGACCGAGGCGCCGCTGCTCGAGGCCTATCTGTTCGACTTCTCCGGCGACCTCTACCACCGTCACCTGCGGGTGCAGCTGGTGGAATGGCTGCGCGGCGAGGAGACGTTCGATTCCCTTGAGGCGCTGGTCGCTCAGATCGACCGCGACTGCGAGGCCGCGCGGCAGACGCTGGCCCGATAGGACATCTCTCCCTGCGGTATCGGCTCCGGATGGCTACAATGGCGTCCGAGATTTCGAGTCGATTTTAATTCGCATTTAGAGAGATTTCTCGATGTCCATCATCATCGGCACGAATGGCGACGACGTTCTGCGAGGCACCGGCGGCGACCAGGTTTTCGGGCTGGACGGCAACGACCGGCTGATAGGTTCAGGAGGATCGAATATCCTTGTCGGCGGTGCCGGCGCCGACGAGATCCAGGGCACTGGGTACACGGAATATGCGTCCTATGTCGGCTCCAGCGCCGGCGTGACCATTGACTTGGCGGCTAACACGGCCTCCGGCGGCGATGCCCAGGGCGACGTGCTCTCCGGCATCAGGGGGCTGATCGGATCGGCTTTCAACGACGTTCTGTCGGCCAATGTCGGCAGTTTCGTGTACCTCCAGGGCGGCGCCGGAGACGATGTCCTCACCGCGGGCTCCGGGGGCGGTTCGCTGGAGGGCGGAGCCGGGGCCGATACCCTGACCGGCTCGGCGAGCGCCGTTCGATGGCTCACCGCCGCTTACTACGGTCACTCTTCGGCCGGCGTCACCGTGAACCTGGCCACGGGCACGGGGTCGGGCGGGGAGGCCGAGGGCGACATCCTGCAGAACATCAACGCTGTCTCCGGCTCCGCCCATGACGATGTCCTGATCGGCGGCAGTGCGGAGGACTATTTCCTGGCCGGCAGCGGCAACGACGTGCTCCGCGGCGGTGTCGGCGGCGACCAACTGTATGGCGGTAATGGCGAGGACACCGCCGACTACTCGCAGGCCGCTGCCGGAGTCGCCGCGTCGCTGTACTATGGCGCCGGCAACGGCGGCGAAGCCCAGGGCGACATACTCCGGGAGATCGAGGATCTCGTGGGATCGGCTTTCAACGACACCCTGTCCGGCGACTTCAATGCGAATGTGATCGAAGGCGGCGCCGGCGCCGACGTGCTGGATGGGCGTGGCGGCATCGACCTCCTCAGCTACGAGCACTCTGCCGCCGGCGTCACGGTCAGCCTCACGACCGGCGTCGCCCTGGGCGGCGATGCCGAGGGCGACACCCTGACCGCGTTCGAGAACCTGCTCGGCAGCGCCTTCGCCGACACGCTGGCCGGCGACGCCGGCAACAACGTGCTGGAGGGAGGGGCCGGGGCGGATGCGCTCTACGGCAGCGGTGGAATCGACACGGCCGTCTACGCCCATTCGGCTGCCGGGGTGCAGGTCGATCTCGTGGCGGGAACGGGAGCCGGCGGTGACGCGGCGGGCGACAGCCTGTTCAGCATCGAGAATGTGACCGGGTCCGCCTATAACGACACCCTGGCCGGCGGTATCGGGGCCAACACATTGTCGGGCGGTGCCGGCGACGACATCCTCCGCGGCGGTGCCGGGGCGGACATCCTCGACGGCGGCGCCGGCAACGACAGCGTCTTCTATAACTCCAGCCAGGCAGGCGTAATCGTCAACCTGCTGCTCGGCGTCGCGGTCGGCGGCGATGCCCAGGACGACTCCCTGATCAGCATCGAGAGGGTGACCGGCTCGGACCTCGCCGACAGGCTGACCGGTAATGCTGCGAGCAACACCCTGTACGGCCGGGGCGGCGACGATATCCTCTCGGGCGGCGCCGGCGCCGATGTCCTGTCCGGCGATGCGGGGGCGGACCAGCTGGACGGCGGCAGCGGCGTCGACACCGCCTATTATGCGGGCAGCAAGGCCGGCGTGCAGGTCGATCTCGGCGCCCACACCGCCTCCGGCGGCGACGCGGCCGGCGACACGCTGACCGGCATCGAGCAGCTGATGGGGTCCGAGTTCGGCGACACGCTGACCGGCGATGCCGGCGCCAATGTGCTGTGGGGCCAGGGCGGCGACGACGTGCTCACCGGCGGCAGCGGCGGCGACACCCTCAAGGGCGGCGCCGGCAGCGACCGCTTCGTCTATCTTGCGGCCGGCGACAGCGACGGCGGCGTCGCCACCCAGGACGCGATCGGGGATTTCACGTCCGGCGACCGGATCGACGTGTCGGCGATCGACGCCAACGGCGCGGGGCCTGGCGACGGCAGCTTCACCTTCATCACCGGCGCCTTCACCGGTGCCGGCGGCGAGCTGCGGGTCGCGGCCGGCCTCAACGGCTATGTCGCGGTGCAGGGCGACGTCGATGGCGACAAGGTCGCCGACTTCACCATCAACGTGCTGTCGGACCACACGCTGACCGCCGCCGATTTCGTGCTGTGACGAGTGCGCGGGGCCGGTTCGCCGGCCCCGCGACTCCACGCGCCTTGACCCCGGGGCCCCTTCCAGTACGATAAGGCCCATGCGCAAGCCGGCCGCCCTGTTCCGAATTATCCGCCCGGCCCTCTGACGGGGGTCGGGTCACCGCGCCGCGCGCACCCCTCCACATGCCGCCCCGCCGGCCCCATCGGGTCGTCCGGCTGGCATCCGAGCGTCAAAGCGGGTATTGAGCCCCGCGTGGATCCACGAGCCCTCATGCCATGACCGCCCAGCCTGCCGAGACACCGGGCACCGCCCCGGCTGCTGCCGACTACCGATCCACCGTCTTTTTGCCGAAGACGGACTTCCCGATGCGCGGCGGCCTGCCCCAGAAGGAGCCGGAGCTGCTGGCCCGCTGGGCCGAGACCGACCTGCTGGGTCGGATCCGTGCCGCCGCCAAGGGCCGCGAGAAGTTCGTGCTGCATGACGGCCCGCCCTATGCGAACGGCGACATCCATATCGGCCATGCCGTCAACAAGATCCTGAAGGACATCGTCGTCCGCACCCGGCAGATGCTGGGCCGGGATTCGGTCTATGTCCCGGGCTGGGACTGCCACGGCCTGCCGATCGAGTGGAAGATCGAGGAGAAGTACCGCAAGGCCGGCCAGGACAAGGACGCGGTGCCGGTGCTGCAGTTCCGCGAGGAATGCCGCGCCTTCGCCCGCCACTGGGTGGGCGTGCAGTCGGAGCAGTTCCAGCGCCTCGGCGTGATGGGCGACTGGGCCGACCCGTATCTGACCATGACCGACGCGGCCGAGGCGCAGATCGTCCGTGAGATCCACAAGTTCCTGCTGAATGGCGGCCTGTATCGCGGGCTGAAGCCGGTGCTGTGGTCGGTGGTCGAGAAGACCGCTTTGGCCGAGGCCGAGGTCGAGTACCAGGACCTGACCTCCGACATGGTCTGGGTGCGCTTCCCGGTGACCAAGGCGTCGCGGCCGTCGCTCGAGGGCTCGGCGGCGGTGGCCTGGACCACCACGCCCTGGACCCTGCCGGCCAACCGCGCCATCGCCTACGGCCCGGATTTCGAATACGGCGTCTACAAGGTCGATGCTGTGGCCGAGGGCAGCCTGGCCAAGGTCGGCGAGACGCTGGTCGTGGCCACGGCGCTGGCTGAGGCGGTCGCCAAGGACCTCGCCGTCACCGGCTGGACCGCGATCGACAAGTTCCCGGGCGCTGAGTTCGCCGGCACCGTCGCCCGCCACCCGCTGGCGGGGCAGGGCTACGACTTCGAGGTGCCGTTCCTGCCCGGCGGCCATGTCACGGTCGATGCCGGCACCGGCTTGGTCCACACCGCGCCCAGCCATGGCGCCGACGACTTCGACCTCGGCCGCGCCCACGGCATCCCGGCCAGCGAGACGGTGACCGAGGACGGCCGCTACCATGTCAGCGTGCCGCTGTTCGCCGGCCACGTGATCTACCGGCCGGACGGCAAGAAGGGCGACGCCAACAAGGTCGTCACCGCTGCGGTCGAGGCCGCCGGCGGCCTGCTGGCCCGCGGCCAGATCCGCCACTCCTACCCGCACAGCTGGCGGTCCAAGGCGCCGCTGATCTTCCGCGCCACGCCGCAATGGTTCATCTCGATGGAGACGAACGGGCTGCGCGAGACGGCGCTGGAGGCGCTGAAGCACACCCGCTTCGTGCCGGAGCAGGGCTACAACCGCCTGTCCTCGATGATCGAGAGCCGGCCGGACTGGGTGATCAGCCGCCAGCGCGCCTGGGGCGTGCCGATCGCGATCTTCGTCGACAAGGTGACCGGCGAGCCGCTGCGCGATCCGGCGGTGTGCCAGCGCATCGCCGCGGCCTTCGAGCTTGAGGGCTCGGACGCCTGGTACAAGCACGACGCCCGGTTCTTCCTCGGCGAGACCTTCAAGGTCGAGGATTACGAGCAGATCTTCGACATCGTCGACGTCTGGTTCGAATCCGGCTCGACCCACGCCTTCGTGCTGGAGCAGCGGCCGGAGCTGAAATGGCCGGCCGATCTGTATCTCGAAGGCTCGGACCAGCATCGCGGCTGGTTCCACTCCTCGCTCTTGGAAAGCTGCGGCACGCGCGGCCGGGCGCCCTATGACGCGGTGCTGACCCACGGCTTCACGCTCGACGAGCAGGGCCGGAAGATGTCGAAATCGCTCGGCAATGTGGTGGCGCCGCAGACGGTGGTCGATCAGTCCGGCGCCGACATCTTGCGCCTCTGGATCGTCGGCACCGACTATTCCGAGGACATGCGGATCGGCAAGGAGATCCTGAAGTATCAAGCCGACGCCTATCGCCGGCTGCGCAACACGCTGCGCTACCTGCTCGGCGCCCTCGACGGCTTCGAGGACAGCGAGCGGCTGCCGGCCGCCGAGCTGCCGGAGCTGGAGCGCTGGGTGCTGCACCGGCTGTGGGAGCTGGACGGCACCATCCGCCGGGCGATCGAGGCCTATGACTTCCACGCCATGTCGACGGCGCTGCACAATTTCTGCGCCGTGGACTTGTCGGCCTTCTACTTCGACATCCGCAAGGACTCGCTGTACTGCGACCGGCCGGACGATCCGCGCCGCCGCGCGGTGCGCACCGTGCTCGACATCCTGTTCGACCACCTGACGGTCTGGCTGGCGCCGATCCTCTGCTTCACGGCGGAGGAGGCGTGGCTGGCCCGGCACGGCGACGCGGCGGACAGCAGCGTCCATCTCCAGACCTTCCCGGAGGTGCCGGAGGCCTGGCGCGACGACGCGCTGGCGGCGCGCTGGGCCCGGCTGCGCGACCTACGCCGCGTCGTCACCGGCGCGCTGGAGCTGGAGCGCGCGGCCAAGCGCATCGGCTCGTCGCTGCAGGCCCATCCGGTGCTGCATGCCGGGGCGGAAGAGGCGGAGTTGCTGCGCAGCCTCGACTTCGCCGAGGTCTGCATCACTTCCGGCCTGACGGTCGAGACCGGGGCGGTTCCGGACGGCGCCTTCATCCTGCCGGACGTGCCGGACGTGGGCGTGGTCGTCGCCTCGGCCGACGGGCATCGCTGCGAGCGCTGCTGGCGGGTCCTGCCGGAGGTCGGCACGGTCGCGGCCCATCCGGACCTGTGCGTGCGCTGCGCCGATGCCGTGGATGCCATCGGCGCCGAGGCCTCGGCAT
>NZ_JBCNNF010000437.1:0-5681 GCF_039594555.1 Inquilinus sp. | reverse complement strand
GCGCGGCGGACGAGTGTCCGCCAGCGCATTGATACGGCCTACGACCCTGGCGGGAGAGACCGGGACCGCGTGAGCGGAACCGGCGCCGAAGGAGCAAACGCCCCGGAAACTCTCAGGCCAAAGGACCGCCAAGGGTAAGGCACTCTGGAGAGCAGGTCGCGACGCCCGTCGCGGCCTCACCGATGGGGTAAGCCGGACAGAGTTCCCGGCGATTCTCTCAGGTCCCAGACAGAGGGGGTGGCGCGCGGGAATGGTCCCGCACGCCTACCTTTTGTCGACGAGGACCGGGACCGTGACCGATACCCCCCTGCATCGCACGCCGTTGTTCGACCTGCATGTCGAGCTGGGCGGCAAGATGGTCCCCTTCGCCGGCTATGAGATGCCGGTGCAGTACCCGCTGGGCATCCTCAAGGAACATCTGCACACCCGTGCCGAGGCGGGGCTGTTCGACGTCAGCCATATGGGCCAGGCCTGGCTGGAGGCCGAGCCGGGGCAGGACGCGGCGGCGCTGATCGAGACGCTGGTGCCGGGCGACATCGCCGCGCTGGCGCCGGGCCGCATTCGCTACTCCCTGCTGCTGAACGACGAGGGCGGCATCCTCGACGACCTGATGGTCACCCGCACCGCCGACCCGGCGCGGCTGTTCCTGGTGGTCAACGCCGCCTGCAAGGATGCCGATTTCGCCCATATCGCGGCGAAGCTCGAGGGCCGCGCCCGGCTGGTGCGGCTGGACGACCGGGCGCTGGTCGCGCTGCAGGGCCCGAAGGCGGCCGCCGTGCTGGCGCGCCACGCCTTCGGCGCCGATGCCCTCGCCTTCATGGAATCCGGCACCTTCGCCCTCGACCGGGTGGAATGCATGATCAGCCGGTCAGGCTATACCGGCGAGGATGGGTTCGAGATCTCGATCCCGGCCGAGGAGGCCGAGCGCGTCGCCCGGCTGCTGCTGGCCGAGCCGGAGGTGGCGCCGATCGGCCTGGGTGCCCGCGACTCGCTGCGGCTGGAGGCGGGGCTGTGCCTGTACGGCCACGACATCGACACCGGCACCTCCCCGGTCGAGGCCGGCCTGTCCTGGACCATCGGCAAGCGCCGCCGGGCCGAGGGCGGCTTCCCCGGCGCCGACCGCATCCTGAAGCAGTTGGCCGAAGGCCCGGCGCGCAAGCGCGTCGGCATCCGGCCCGAGGGCCGCGCCCCGGCCCGCGAGGGCACGCCGATCCTGGCCCCCGACGGACGCGAGATCGGCCGCATCACCTCCGGCGGCTTCGGCCCCTCGGTCAACGGCCCGGTGGCCATGGGGTATGTCGAGGCCGGCTTTGCCGCGCCCGGCACTGCTGTCACCCTTCAGATCCGCGACAAGGGACATCCGGCCGCGGTGGCCGCGCTGCCCTTCGTCGCGCCGAATTTTCATCGCTGACCGAACGAGGGAGCCAGCAGGATGAGCACGGTTTACTTCACCAAGGACCATGAGTGGATCAGCGTCGACGGCGACACGGGCACCGTCGGCATCACCGCCTTCGCGGCGCGGACGCTGGGCGACGTCGTCTTCGTCGAACTGCCCGAGGCCGGCCGGAAGCTGTCGGCCGGCGACAGCTTCGGCGTGGTCGAATCGGTCAAGGCCGCCAGCGAGGTCTTCGCCCCGGTGTCCGGCGAGATCGTCGCGACGAACGGGGAGATCGCCGACTCGCCAGAGACGGTGAACGAGGACCCGGAGGGCGACGCCTGGTTCATCAAGGTGAAGCTGTCCAACCCCGACGAGCTGAAAGGCCTGATGGATCGGGCCGCCTATGACGAGTTCACCAAGGACCAGAACTGATGCGCTACCTGCCCCTGACCGGGGACGATCGCCGCGAAATGATCGCGGCGATCGGCGCCGGGTCGATCGACGAGCTGTTCCGTGACGTGCCGCAGAGCGCGCGGCTGCCCGGCCCGCTGAAGGAGCTGCCGCCGCACCAGGGCGAGCTGGAGGTGGAGCGGGCGCTGGGCGCCATGGCGGCCAAGAACGTGCCGGCCGGAACCGTGCCCTTCTTCTGCGGCGCCGGCGCCTATCGGCACCACGTCCCGGCCACCGTCGACTACCTGATCCAGCGCGGCGAGTTCCTGACCAGCTACACGCCGTACCAGCCCGAGGTCACCCAGGGCACGCTGCAGTACCTGTTCGAGTTCCAGACCCAGGTCGCGCTGCTGACCGGGATGGAGGTCGCCAACGCCTCGATGTATGACGGATCGACCGCCTGCGCCGAGGCCATCATGATGGCGAACCGCGTGACCCGCCGGTCGCGCGCGGTGATCTCCGGCGGGCTGCATCCCCAGTACCGCGACGTCTGCCGCACCCATGCCGACTTCACCGGCTTCACCCTGGACGAGGCGGTGCCGAATCCCGACGGGGTCGAGGATCTGGCGAGCCGGATCGACGACACGACCTCCTGCGTCGTGGTGCAGAACCCGTCGGTGTTCGGCCATGTCCACGACCTGTCGGCCCTGGCCGAGGCCTGCCACGCCAAGGGCGCGCTGCTGGTCGTCGTGGTCACCGAGGTGGTGTCGCTGGGCCTGATGACCCCGCCGGGCGAGATGGGCGCCGACATCGTGGTCTGCGAAGGCCAGTCGATCGGCAACGCCCTGAACTTCGGCGGCCCCTATGTCGGCCTGTTCGCGACCCGCGAGAAGTTCCTGCGCCAGATGCCGGGCCGGCTGTGCGGCCAGACCGTGGACGCCGAGGGCAAGCGCGGCTATGTGCTGACCCTGTCGACCCGCGAGCAGCACATCCGCCGCGAGAAGGCCACCAGCAACATCTGCACCAACAGCGGCCTGTGCGCCCTGGCCTTCACCATCCATCTCTCGCTACTGGGCGAAGCGGGCTTCACCAAGCTGGCGCGGATCAACCACGCCAAGGCCGTGACCCTGGCGGCCAAGCTGGCCAAGGTGCCGGGCGTGGCGGTGCTGAACGACAGCTTCTTCAACGAGATCACCATCCGCCTGCCGAAGCCGGCCGACCAGGTGATCGACGCGCTGGCCAAGCGGAAAATCCTCGGCGGCGTGCCGGTCAGCCGGATCTACGCCAACCGCCCGGCCTTCGCCGACCTGCTGCTGGTGGCGGCGACCGAGACCAACACCGAGGCCGATATCGACGCGCTGTGCGCCGGCCTGTCGGAGGTGCTGTGATGACCCAGGTAGACACCTTCACCGGCAATCGCGGCCTGGACATCGAAGAGAAGCTGATCTTCGAGCAGGACTCGCCCGGCCATTGCGGCGTCGACCTGCCGGAGCCGTCGACCGCCGAGCTGCGGCTGGGTGGCGTCAAGCCGCGCGCCACGGTCGGCCTGCCCGGCCTGGCCGAGCCGACGGTGATGCGCCACTACACCCGCCTGTCGCGGATGAACATGGCGATCGACACCGCGCTGTACCCGCTCGGCTCCTGCACCATGAAGCACAATCCGCGGCTGAACGAGCGGATGGCGCGGCTGCCCGGCTTCGCCGACATCCACCCGCTGCAGCCGGTCTCGACCGTGCAGGGCGCGTTGGAGCTGATCGACACGCTGGCGCATTGGCTGAAGACGCTGACCAACATGCCGGCCGTGGCCCTGTCCCCGGCCGCCGGCGCGCATGGCGAGCTGTGCGGCATGATGGCGATCCATGCGGCGCAGGAGGCCCGTGGCGAGGGCCATCGCCGGCGGGTGCTGGTGCCGGAATCGGCGCATGGCACCAACCCGGCGACCGCGGCGGCGATCGGCTACACCGTCGACGCCATCCCGGCGACGGCGGACGGCCATGTCGACCTCGACGCGCTGAAGGCCAAGCTGGGGCCGGACGTGGCGGCGATCATGCTGACCAACCCGAACACCTGCGGGCTGTTCGAGCGCGACATCGTCGAGATCGCGCGAGTGGTGCATGAGGCCGGCGCCTTCTTCTACTGCGACGGCGCCAACTTCAACGCCATCGTCGGCCGGGTGCGCCCGGGCGACCTCGGCGTCGACGCCATGCACATCAACCTGCACAAGACCTTCTCCACCCCGCATGGCGGCGGCGGCCCCGGTTCCGGCCCGGTGGTGCTGTCGGCGGCGCTGGCGCCCTACGCCCCGATCTCGGCCGTGGTGCATGACGCCAACGGCTTCCGCGTCGCCGAGCACAAGGGCCGCGACGGCGCGCCGGAGCACAGCTTCGGCCGGCTGAAGGCGTTCCACGGCCAGATGGGTATGTTCGTCCGCGCGCTGGCCTACATGATGAGCCACGGCGCCGACGGGCTGTGGCAGGTGGCCAGCGACGCCGTGCTGAACGCCAACTACGTGCAGGCCCGCCTCAAGGACGTGCTGACCCCGGCCTTCGAGAACGGCTACTGCATGCATGAGGCGCTGTTCGACGACCGGGCGCTGAAGGACACGGGCGTGACCACGCTCGACATCGCCAAGGCGATGATCGACGAGGGCTTCCACCCGATGACCATGTACTTCCCGCTGGTCGTCCACGGCGCCATGCTGATCGAGCCGACCGAGACCGAGAGCAAGGCGACCCTCGACCAGTTCATCGGCATGATGCGGTCGCTGGTGGAGAAGGCGAAGTCCGGCCAGGCGGCGGAATGGTTCAAGGGCGCGCCCTACCACGCCCCGCGCCGGCGGCTGGACGAGACCGGCGCCGCCCGCAAGCCGGTGCTGCGCTGGACGCCCGAGGCGCCGCTGGCCCAGGCGGCGGAGTAACCCGGAATACCGGCCCCGCTGCCATGGCGCGGGGCCGGTTTCCCATCATGGCGGGGGAGTCGGGCAAGGTTCGGCCCGGCCATCGCCATGAAATCTTGCCGGCATCGCAAAACCGTCTTCCAACCACCGCCCTGGCATTGCATCATCGCGTCGCGCCGATACGCGCGACACGCCTGAGGGGGCGAGATGGGGGTACGATGGCTCGCAAGGCTGTGACGAGCGTGCAGGCGCAGGCCATCGGCCCCTATTCGCACGGCGTGGTCGGGCGCAGCGACCTGCTCTTCCTCTCCGGCCAGACCCCGATCGACCCGGCCACCGGCCGCTTGGTCGAGGGCGACGCCACCGTCCAGACCGAGCGGTGCCTGGCCAATCTGCGCCATGTGCTGGAGGCGGCGGACCTGACCTTCGATGCGGTGGTGAAGGTCAATGTGTTCCTGACCGACATGGCCGATTTCGCCGCCATGAACGCGGTCTATGAGCGCCATTTCCGGGCGCCCTACCCGGCCCGCTCGACCATCGGCGTCGCCGCCCTGCCGCTCGGCGCCCGGGTCGAGATCGAGATGATCGCCGCGATGCCGCGGGAGTGACGGGCGGTCCTTTCCGGACCGCTACTGCAGATACCCCCAGCGCTCCACCGCCGGCTCCGCGGTCGCCCATTTCCAGGTGTCGCCTTGGCGGCAGATGCTGCCGACGACGATCGTGCGGGTGGCCTTGGCGCCCTCGCCCTCCTCGATCGTCACCAGCACTTCCTTGCAGCTGGCGATCGGCGTCTCGATCGCCCGGGTGACCTGGACCGCGCCGTTCTCGTCGGCATAGCCGAAGGGCAGGTCGTGCTCGACCCGCCACAGCTGGGTGTCGCCCTCGCGCATCCGGCCGGCGACGCCGGCGATCACGTCCTGCTCGTCCTGGTGCAGGTCGCGCATCACGTATTTCACCCCGGCCGCCACCGCCGCCCGGGTGCCCATGCCGACGCTGTAGCCGACGATCGGGTTGGCG
>NZ_JBCNNF010000436.1:0-5684 GCF_039594555.1 Inquilinus sp. | reverse complement strand
AGGATGTCCGGCTCCAGTCCGTGCTGGCTGGTATAGCCGCCGGGACCGCTCGAGATGGTATGCGTCTCGTCGATGATCAGCACCGTGCCGGTGCGGCGCGTCAAATCACGCAGCGCCTTGTGGAAGCCATCGGCGACCGGGATCATGCCGAAATTGGTCATCAGCGGTTCGGTGAGCACGCAGGCGACGTCGCCGGCGCCGAGGGCGGCCGCGAACACCGCCGGATCGAGCTCCGGCGGGATCGCGATGTAGATGCGGGCGTCGCTCAGGATCTACTCCTTGCCCTGGAAGATGCGGACCAGGGTGTCCAGCAGCTCCAGCGCCTCTTCCCGCGGCCGGCGGAAGCAGTTGCGGCCGATGATCGAGCCGTTGCCGCCGCCGTCGCGGATGGCGCGGGCGTCGTCCAGCACCGAGGCGGTGTCCTTGGCGGCGCCGCCCGAGAACACGACGATGCGGCGGCCGTTGAAGCAGGAGCGCATGACCTCGGCCACGCGCTCGGCCTGGGTGCCGATCGCGATCTTCGCGCCGTCGAACTCCTTCTTCGCCTCCTTCTGCTCGATGAAGTCGCTCGGCAGCTTGACCTTGATAACATGGGCGCCGAGCTGGCTGGCGAGGTGGGCGGCATAGGCCACCACATCGATCGCGGTCTCGCCCTCCTTGGTGATGTTCCCGCCGCGCGGATAGGACCACAGCACGGTCGGCAGGCCGACCGACTTGGCCTCGCGGATCAGCTCGCCGATCTCCTCCATCTGGTCCAGGCCGCGGTCCGAGCCCGGATAGATGGTGAAGCCGATGGCGGTGCAGCCCAGGCGCAGCGCGTCCTCGACCGAGGCGAAGATCGCCTGGTCGGCATCTTCCTTGAAGCGCGACAGGCTGTTCGAGTGGTTCAGCTTCAGGATGGTCGGGATCTGGCCGTACAGCTTGCCGCTCGAGACCTCGAGCTGGCCGAGCGGGGCGGCATAGGCGTTCAGCCCGGCATCGATCGCCAGCTGGTGGTGGTACAGCGGGTCATAGCCGCCGGGATTGACGGCGAAGCTGCGGGCGGGCCCGTGCTCGATCCCCTGGTCGACCGGCAGGATGATCATCTTGCCGGTGCCGCCGAGACGGCCGTTCATCAGGAGCTGCGCGAGCTTGGCCTTCACGGCCGGGTTCTCGCTGTCGTAGTTCGACAGGATCTTCTGCACGCGCGGGCTGATTCTCATCGTCCGTCTTCCTCGATGCGGTGGATCGGTCGGCTGCAATCCCTAGCCGACCGGGACGGCATGTTCAACGCCGCCGGCGCAAAGATGTTTCGCACCAGATGCGCGGCGAATCCGCCCGCGTCACGCCGCTTCGGTCCGGGTGCGGATCGAGGACAGCATCAGGCTGGTCTCGGTCTGCGAGATACCCTGGACCTGGCGGATCCGGCGCAGCGTCTGGTCGAATTCCTCCAGCGTCGCGGTCTCGATCTCGGCGACGATGTCCCAGCGGCCATTGGTCGAATGCAGCGCCCGCACCTCGGGGAAGCCGCGCAGCCGCTGGATCACCCGGTCGGCGGCCTGGCCCTCGACCTCGACCATGGTGATGGCGCGGACCAGGTTCGGCTGGCTGCCGGCCTTCACGACGATGGTGAAGCCCTGGATCACGCCGGTGTCCACCAGCCGGTCGATCCGCGCCCGCACCGTGGCGCGCGAGACGCCGAGCGCCGGGGCCAGGGTGGAGACCGGGGTGCGGGCATCGGCCCGCAGCAGCGCCAGCAGCCTGTGGTCGAGATCGTCCATTCTGCTCAGTTTGCCTTTCCAGTTTGCTCGATCCTCTGAGCAAAATAGCCAAGATGCCGGCTTTATGTCACCTCCCGGTGGGGGGATAATCGGCTCTCACTTCCCCGCCAAACAGGGATGGCCGGACATGGACGGAACCGATCGCACGCAGCAGCGGCCTTCGCGCATCGCCCTGGTGGGCGCGCCGGTCGAAGTCGGGGCCGGCCATCGCGGCGCCATCATGGGGCCGGCCGGCCTGCGCACCGCCGGCCTGCTGCCCAGCCTGCAGGGCCTGGGCTTCGAGGTCGAGGACCATGGCGACCTGGCCCCGGCGCGGCCGCTGCCGGCCGTGGCCGAGACGCCGCAGATGCGCTTCCTGCCGGAGATCGCGGGCTGGGCCCGGGTGCTGAGCGACCGCGCCCATGCGCTGATGGGGCAGGGCGTGCTGCCGATCTTCCTCGGCGGCGACCACAGCCTGTCGATGGGCACGGTCAACGGCGTGCTGCGCCACTGCCGCGAGGCCGGGCGCGAGCTGTTCGTGCTGTGGCTCGACGCCCACACCGACTTCAACACCCCGGCGACCACGCCGTCGGGCAACATGCACGGCATGTCGGCGGCGCTGCTGTGCGGCGAGCCCGGCCTGGACGACGTCTTCGGCAGCGAGCCGCGCGAGCGGCTGGACCCGCAGAACCTGACCATCCTCGGCGCCCGGTCGATCGACCGGGAGGAGCGGGCGCTGCTGCGCCGCCGCGGCGTCGAGGTGTTCGACATGCGCCTCGTCGACGAATACGGCGTCTCGGTGCTGATGCGCCGGATCCTCGACAAGGTCGCGTCGCGCAACGGGCTGCTGCATGTCAGCCTCGACGTCGACTTCCTCGACCCGTCGATCGCGCCGGGCGTCGGCACCACCGTGCCGGGCGGGGCGACCTACCGCGAGGCGCATCTGATCATGGAGATGCTGTACGACAGCGGCCTGGTCGGGTCGCTCGATGTGGTCGAGTTGAACCCCTTCCTCGACGATCGCGGCAAGAGCGCCCTGCTGCTGGTCGACCTGGTCTCCAGCCTGTTCGGGCGGCAGATCATCGAGCCGACCGGGGCGCTGGAACGCGCGGCCTCGGGCGCCCAATAGCCGTGAAGCGACAGGACGGGAACAGGAGCAGGACCATGGCCACATCGGCGACCACCCTCATCGAGACCGAAGCCCGCCTCGGCGCCCACAACTACAAGCCGCTCGACGTCGTGCTGTCGCGCGGCGAGGGCGTCTGGGTCTGGGATGTCGATGGCAACCGCTATCTCGACTGCCTGTCGGCCTATTCCGCGGTCAACCAGGGCCATTGCCACCCGAAGATCCTGGCGGCGATGGTCGAGCAGGCGCAGAAGCTGACCCTGACCTCGCGCGCCTTCCGCAACGACCAGCTGGCGCTGTTCTACGACGAGATCGCGGCGCTGACCGGCTCGCACAAGGTGCTGCCGATGAACAGCGGCGCCGAGGCGGTGGAGTCGGCGGTCAAGGCCGTGCGGAAATGGGGCTACGAGGTCAAGGGCGTGCCCGCGGGCCAGGCCGAGATCATCGTCTGCGAGAACAACTTCCACGGCCGCACGCTCGGCATCGTCGGCTTCTCGACCGACCCGGATGCGCGCGGCGGTTTCGGCCCCTTCGCGCCCGGCTTCAAGGTCGTGCCCTTCGGCGACGCCAAGGCCTTCGAAGCGGCGATCACGCCGAACACCGTGGCCTTCCTGGTCGAGCCGATCCAGGGCGAGGCCGGGGTGATGATCCCGCCGGCCGGCTACTTCAAGACCGTGCGCGAGCTGTGCACCCGGCACAACGTCACACTGATCCTGGACGAGATCCAGACCGGGCTCGGCCGCACCGGCAAGCTGCTGGCCGAGGCGCATGAGGGCATCGAGGCCGACGTCACCCTGGTCGGCAAGGCACTGTCCGGCGGCTTCTATCCGGTCTCGGCCGTGCTCTCGAACTCCGAGGTGCTGGGCGTGCTCAAGCCCGGCCAGCACGGCAGCACCTTCGGCGGCAATCCGCTGGCCTGCGCCGTGGCCCGCACCGCGCTGAAGGTGCTGGTCGAGGAGGGAATGATCGAGAACGCCGAGCGCCAGGGCGCCTATTTCCAGGCCCAGCTGGCCGGGCTGCGCAGCAACCTGATCCGCGAGGTGCGCGGCCGCGGCCTGATGCTGGCGGTCGAACTGCACCCCGAGGCCGGCGGCGCCCGCCGCTACTGCGAGGCGCTGCAGAAGCGCGGCGTGCTGGCCAAGGACACCCATGGCGACACGATCCGGATCGCGCCGCCGCTGGTGATCACCCGCGACCAGGTCGACTGGGCGCTGGAGCAGTTCGCCGCGGTGATGACGGGGTCTGCGTAAAGCCGGATAGGCCGGGACAACCCCCTCACCCGGAACCGCTGCGCGGTTCCGACCTCTCCCCGGGGGAGAGGCAAAAACAACCCTCTCCCCCGGGGAGAGGGAGGGGCCCGCGTGCGAAGCGCGCGGGAGGGTGAGGGGGCTGGGGCGGCTCCGCTATTGCTGGTTCGAGACGATGATCGCGACGCGGCGGTTCTCCCGCCGGCCGGCGGAGGAGCGGTTGTCCTCGACCGGGGCGCTCATGCCCATGCCGACCACCTGCATGTCCCCGGCCGGGATGCCGGCCGCGGCCAGGGCGTCGGCAACCGCCTGGGCCCGGCGCTGGGACAGCGCCAGGTTGTACTCCGGCGTGCCGTAATCGTCGGTGTGCCCCTCGACCCGCAGCCGGTGGATATCGACAGACAGCAGCGCCCGCGCCAGCTGGCCGATGGACTCGCGCTGGCCGGCGGCGAGCGTGGCCTCGTTGGTGCCGAACAGCACCTTGCTCGACAATCCGAACTCCCAGCCATTGCTGGTCAGTTCGAAGCCCTGCTGCTTCAGCAGCGCGATCTGGGCCGGGGTCAGGCCGGATTGGCATGCGGCCATGATCGGGGCGGCAAGGCCGGCAAGGGCCAGGGACAGGGCGGCACGCCTAGTGACGAGATGCAATTTGGGTTCCCCGTTGGTCGAATGGGTCCTGCCCGGCGGCGAGCTGCCGGCCGCCGGGCCGCAGGCGTTTGGCGAGATACATGGCGGCGTCGGCCCGCTGCAGCAGCGTCGCCCCGTCCCGCGCATGGTCCGGGAACACGGCGATGCCGATGCTGACCGAGGCGGCGGCGGTGCCGTCGCCGGGCAGCCGGACCGGCTGCTGCAGGCTGGCCAGGATGTCGTCGGCGACATGCAGCGCGTCGGCGATCTCGCCGATCGGCGCCAGCAGCACCGCGAATTCATCGCCGCCCAGCCGTGCCACCAGGTCGGTCTTGCGCAGCTGGTCCCGTACCCGCGCGGCGACGGCGGCCAGCACCGCGTCGCCGGCGGCATGGCCGAGATCGTCGTTGGTCTGCTTGAAGTTGTCGCTGTCCAGGAACAGCACCGCGACGCGGTCCCGCGACGCCTCGGCCTCCTGCAGCGCCCCGGTCAGCCTTGCCTCGAAGGCGGCGCGGTTCGGCAGGCCGGTCAGGCTGTCATGGCTGGCTTGGTGGGCGAGGGACTCGTTCTCGCGCTGCAGCCGGGCCTGCCAGGCCTCCAGCTCTCCGAGCAGCGCGTTGAAGTCGCCGGCCAACTCGTTCAGCTCGGCGATAGCCGCCGGCGGCACCCGCCGGTCGAAGGCCCGCTGGGTGCGGACCCGGTGGGCCACCGTGATCAGTGTCTGCAGCGGGCCGACGATGCCGGCCACCAGATAGCGCGACAGCAGCAGCGCGCTCAGCGCGCTCAGCGCGACGCAGACCAGCACGACGCAGGCTCCGTTCGCCAGGAAGCGCAGCAGGCCGCCAGCGTTGCCGTAAAGCTCGATGCGTCCGATCTCGATACCGTCATGGCTGATCGGCTGCAGCACGGGCGAGGCGAAGATCATATCGGCCAGGCGATGATCCA
>NZ_JBCNNF010000435.1:0-5700 GCF_039594555.1 Inquilinus sp. | reverse complement strand
TCGCCGCAGGGGCGGCGATCGCGGTGGGCTGCGCGCCGGAAGGCGACCGGCTGGTCTGCCGCTGAGTCATCCGTCCCGTCCCTCCAGGATCCGCCGCACCGCGACCAGGCGCCGGGCGCGCTCGGCCTGCAGCTCGCGGATCTGCTCCGGCGTGTAGGGGAAGATACCTTCACCGCTCTTGATCCCCAGCTTGCCGGCCTTGGTCCGCTCGGTGACATAGCCTGCCACATCCTTGCGCTCCGACAGGTCGGCATTCAGGAAGCTGGCGACGGACTGGTAGATGTCCAGCCCCGCCATGTCGAGCAGCCGCATCGGGCCGACCACGGCGAGCTTGTAGCCGATGCCCCAGGACACGCAGGTGTCCATGCCCTCCTCATCGATCACGCCCTGGTCCACCAGGTCGATCGCCTCGCGCAGCAGGGCGTAGAGGATGCGGTTCTCGACGAAGCCTGGCACGTCCTTCTTCACCACCACCGGCAGCAACTTGAGCGACCGGACCAGGTCGCTGATGAAGGCCACGGTCGCCGGCGCGGTGTGCTTGCCGGCGATCACCTCGATCATCGGGATGATGTGCGGCGGGTTCGACCAATGCATGCCGACCAGCCGCTCCGGATGCGACAGGAAGCCCTGCAGCGTCGTGATCGGGATGCCGGAGGTGTCGGAGGCGACGATGGTCTCCGCCGGCAGCAGCGGGTCCAGCGCGCGGTAGACCGCGGCCTTGACCTCGACCTTCTCCGGCACGTTCTCGATCACCAGCCCGACCCCGGTGACCGCCCCGGCCAGGTCCTCGTGGAAGCTGACCTCGCCCTCGCCGGACTCCGGCGGGACGATGCCCAGCCGGTCCAGCACCGATCCTGCCTGCGGGATCGCGGTACGGGCGCGCTCGATCGCGACCGGCGCGGTGTCGTGCACCCGGACAGCCATGCCGCCGCGGGCGAGCGTCGCCGCGATCCCCGGCCCCATGGTGCCGAGGCCGATCACGGCGACCTGAAGGCGTGAATCCGGCATCGTGGTCCTCTCGCGCTCAGGGCTTCAGATAGGCGTCGGTGAAGGCGGCGTCGGCCGCGACCGTGCCCTTCAGCGCCCCCTGGTTGGTCAGCACCTTGATCGTGTTGGCCCACTTCTCCTTCGTCATCCAGCCGAGGCCGTTGGCCTTGGTGTCGGCATCGGTGAAGGTGTGGTCGATGTCGGCCTGCAACTGCGCCGCCAGCACGTCTTCCTTGCCGGCATAGCCCGGCGCCGCCTTGGCGGTGATCGCCGCCGCCTCCTTCGGGTGCTCGGCGGTGAACTGGAAGGCCTTGAGATAGGCGGCGACGAAGCGCTTCGCCACATCCGGCTTGTCCTTGATCATCGCCTCGGAGGTGAACAGGCCGGAGCCGTAGACGTCGTAGCCGTAATCGGCGCCGAGGATGATGCTGAGCGAGCCCGGGCCCCCGGCCTTGGCCTCCAGCTCCGGCACCTCGGCGTCGATATAGCCCGGCACCGCGTCGACCCGGCCGAGCAGCAGGTAGCTCTCATAGGGCGGCGACACGCTGCTCATCTTCATGTCGGCCTCGGTCAGGCCGTTCGCGGCCAGGAACGCCTTGTAGAAAATGTAGGTCGATCCGGCCGGATGGATGCCGATGTTGAGGCCTTTGATGTCGGCCGGCGTCTTCAGCTGGTGGCTCTTGGCCAGGGCGATCATGCCGAGCGGCGAGCGCTGGTTGACCGCGGCCAGCGCCACCACCGGCACATTCTGCGACCGGGCCACGGCCAGGGTCGGCAGATCGCCGAAGCCGAAATCGGCATTGCCGTTCGCCACCAGCCGCATGGCGTCGGGCGACCCGGTGCCCTTGCGGATCTCGGTGACCTCGATCCCGTTCTCGGCGAAATAGCCCTTGTCCTTCGCCACGAAGAACATGGCGTGGTTGCCGCGCACCACCCAGTCGAGCTGCACGCTCACCTGGTCGGCGGCCAGGGCCGGGCCCGCCAGGACCGCCGCCGCCAGCCCCACCAGGGCTCCACAGACCGATCTCCTCAGCATCTTCAGCCTCCCGCGGCCTTTTGAGTTGCTCGGATCAGGCGGACCGCAGCGCCGGATCGAATTTCGGCGCCCAGGGCACCACCAGCCGTTCCAGCCACTCCATCGCGTAGTAGAAGACGACCCCGACCACCGAGACGACCAGCAGCGCCGCGAACACCATCGGCGTGTCCAGCTGGGTCGAGGCGAACTGGATCAGGTAGCCCAGCCCCGCCGAGGCGCCGGCGAACTCGCCGACGATGGCGCCGATGACGCTGAAGGTGACGGCGATCTTCAGCCCGGCCATCAGCTGCGGCAGGGCATAGGGGATCTGGATGCGCAGCAGGATCGTGGTCCGGCTGGCGCCGACCGACCGCATCAGGGACAGGAGGCCGGGTTCCGCCGCCTCGAGGCCGGCCAGCATCGACAGGGTCACCGGGAAGAAGGCGATCACCAGGATCAGCCCCACCTTCGGCGCCAGGTCGTAGCCGAACCACAGGATGAAGATCGGGGCCAGCGCCACCTTCGGCACGGTCTGGAACAGCACGATCAGCGGGTACAGCGCCCGGCCCAGCAGGCGGAAGCGGGCAATCACCATGGCCAGGGCGATGCCGACCACGGCGGCGACCATGAAGCCGACCAGGATCTCGACTGCGGTCACCTGCGTCGCTTCCCACAGCGGCCCGGCCTCGCGCAGCAGCGTCGCGCCGATCGCCGAGGGTGTGGGCAGGATGAAGCTGGAGACGTCGAAGATCCGGATTGCGGCCTCCCACACCACCAGCGTGGCCAGCAGCAGCAGGACGGCCGGCAGCCAGCCCGATGTCGCCGCGGCCCGGCGGGCGAGGATGGTGGCGTCGCTCATGGCCGCCCCCGCGTCGCGTGGCTCTGCACCAGCAGCGACCGCAGCCGGCTCTCCATCGCCCGGAAGCGCGGGTCGGCGTAGCTCTCTTCGCCGCGGGGATAGGGCAGGGGGATCTCGAGGCTGTCGATGATCCGGCCCGGCCCGACGCCCATGACATGGACATGCCGCGACAGCAGCACCGCCTCGTCGATCGAATGGGTCACCAGCACGATGGTCTTGCCGGTGCGCTCCCAGATCTCCAGCAGCGACCGGCTCATCTCCTCCCGGGTGATCGCGTCGAGAGCCCCGAAGGGTTCGTCCATCAGCAGGATGTCGGGCTCCAGCGTCAGCGCCCGGGCGATGGCGACGCGCTGGCGCATCCCGCCGGACAGCTGGTTCGGCCGCTTGGCCACCGCGTCCTCCAGCCCGACCAGCTTCAGCATCGCCCGCGCCCGCTCCTGCACCTCGGCGCGGGGCAGCGACCTGTCCGCCACCTCGCGCAGCAGCGCCGCGTTGTCGAGCGCGTTCTTCCAGGGCAGCAGGTTCGGCTCCTGGAACACCAGGCCGATGATTCGCCGCCGCACCGCCTCCTCCGGCGCCAGCCCGGCGACGCGGACCCGGCCCTCGGTCGGCGGCACCAGCCCGGCCAGCACCTTCAGCAGCGTGCTCTTGCCGCAGCCGGACGGGCCGATCAGGCAGACGAACGACCCCCGCGGCACGTCCAGGCTGACGTCGCGCAGCACCTGCTGCCGCACGCCGAGGATGTCGAAGGTCACCGACACGCCCTCGACCGCGATCTGCGCGATGTCGGGCGACGGCGTCGCCGGGGGCTCCTTCAGTCTCGCCACGGGCATGATCCAGCTCTTCCCATCCCATCCGGCCCCGTCCGAGGCCCGGTCGTCAGCAGCTCACCCTGCGGTCGCCTTGCGGAAGGCCGGCCGGGCCTCCAGCGCCGCCAGCCAGCGGTCGAGGTTGGCGAAGTCCGGCCGGTCGATCGGGAAGCCCAGGCAGCGCTTCAGGATCGGCCCCAGCGCGATGTCGGCGACGGTCAGCCGGCCCAGCGCGAACCAGTCCCGCCCGGCCAGGTGCCGGTCCGCGATCGCCAGCAGCTCCGCCAGCTCCTTGGCCTGGGCCGCAAATTCGGCGCCCCGCTCCTCCGGCGGCTTCTTCGCATCCTTGAAGATCGCGACGTAGAGGCTGTTCACGCTGGCCAGCAGCCAGTCCATCCAGCGCTCGACATCGGTTTTCTCGGCCGGAGTCGCACCGGTCAGGGCCGGGCCGTGCAGCGCCGCCAGGTAACGCAGGATGGTGTGCGACTCCCAGATCACCATGTCGCCGTCGACCAGGGTCGGCACCTTGGCGTTCGGGTTCAGCGCCCGGTATTCGTCGGTCTGGGTGTTGCCGAACTGGCGGCCGTAATCCTCGCGCTCATAGGCGACGCCCAGCTCCTCCAGCAGGAACAGCACCTTCTGAACATTGCCGGAGGTGTGCCGGCCCAGCAGTCTGATCATTCTTGCCTCCCGAACTCCGCCCGCCGCCTCAGCCCTTCAGCGGGCGATAGGCGATGGCATCCATCTCGATCTTGGTGTTGATCACGGCGCGCGCCTCGACCGTGGTCCGCGCCAGCATCGCGTCTTTGAAGTATTCGGCGAAGACCTTGTTGTAGCGGCCGAAGTCGCGGGTATCCTCGAGATAGGTCGTGACCCGGACGACATCGGCCAGCGTCGCGCCGTCCTCGGCCAGCACCCGCTGGATCGCCTCGATCGTCGCCCGCGTCTCCTCCTCGATCGTGCCGTGCACCATGTTGCCCTCGGCATCCTTGCCGACCTGGCCGGAGACGAAGATGAAGTCGCCGGCCCGCACCGCGGGATGGAACGGCAGGTTCGGGTTCTTGCGGCCGATGGCATAGTGCTGTGCGGCGTCTGCGGTGTCGGGCATGGTGATTTCCCCTCAGAAGACGCTGGTTTCGATGATGTCGACGCCGTTGATCCGGTCGATCAGGTAGATCAGGCCGCGATCGTCGATGGTGACGTCGTTCGACGACGCCCGGTCCTCGCCGGCCGGCGGGTCGGGCAGGAAATGGCCGACCTCGCGCGGGGCGAAGGGGTCGGCGATGTCCACCAGCCGCAGCCCCTGCGCGAACCAGGCGAAGGGAATGATCGTGCCGGTGAACCGCTCCGACGGCTGGTGGCAGCCGGTCATCGGCGGCTGCGGCGCCCCATCCGGGTCCAGCCCCGGCACCTGGAAGGTCGCGATCGGCAGCGGCAGCCGCTCCTCGGTGATGTCGTAGATCCAGGTGAAGGCGGGCGGTGACGGTCGCAGCTTGGCCACGTCCTCGTCGGCCACGACCATGATCTTGCGGCCCTTCAGCGGCTGCGGGATCGGCAGGCAGGTGTGGGTCGGGTGGGGGAAGGACGGGCTGGTGTTCAGCTGCGAGATCACCTTCGGCCGCGCCATGTCGGCGATGTCCAGGATGAACAGCCCGTGGTGCCAGTAGCTGACATACAGCCGGTCGCCGGCCCGGATCGGGTGGTGGCAGCGCGGCGACACCCATTCGGCCCAGGGATATTCCTCGCCGCCGCCGGTCCATTGGCCGGGGATC
Organism: Inquilinus sp.; assembly: GCF_039594555.1. Taxonomy (GTDB): domain Bacteria; phylum Pseudomonadota; class Alphaproteobacteria; order DSM-16000; family Inquilinaceae; genus Inquilinus. The sequence continues at coordinate 258 of NZ_JBCNNF010000435.1, read as the reverse complement.
CACCAGCGCCCGACCTCGACCGGCCGGGCCGGGTCGATCAGGTCGAGGATCATGACGATGTTGCCGACATAGCCCTCCGCGGTCGGCGAGATATAGGCGTAGCGCCCGTCGAAATCGTAGCGGTGAACGCCCCGGCCGGCGGTCAGCCATTTCGAGATCAGCTTCGGCGCGCTGGGGCGGGAGACGTCGTAGATGGCGATGCCGCCGCCGAACTCCTTCGGGCCGTTCTGGCCCAGCTTCTCGTGGTTGACGATCATG
>NZ_JBCNNF010000434.1:0-5704 GCF_039594555.1 Inquilinus sp. | reverse complement strand
CACGAGCTGGCGCTCCAGCGGCGGCAGCGGCGTGCCGTCGGCGCGCGGCTCGGACGGCAGCCGGAACGGCACCACCAGGATCGGCCCGATGACGCGCTGCGGCCCGCCCCAGCTGCCGCCGATCTCCGCCACCACCTCGCGGTAGCGGTCCTCGCGCTCGCCGATCACGTCATAGACCAGGAACACCGGCAGCAGGAACGCGACGGTCAGCAGGACGATGGCCAGGACCTTCAGCGCCGGCGACCCGGCGCGGAGGCGCCGGGCGGGCCAGGCGGCGGCCGGCGGGACGGGGTCGATGCTCATGGCGGGCCTCGCTCAAGGCTGCGAAGCCCGCAGCGTCCAGCCCGCCGATGGCCGCTTCGTGGCGATGCGGCGGAAAGCTGGGGGCGCCGCCGCCCGCCCGCGCCTAGTAGTTGGCGCGCAGCCCCGGCGTCGCCAGCTCGATGGCGTGGCCGTCGGGGTCGCGGAAGTACAGGCTGCGGCCGCCGCGCCGCCAATGGGTCTCGCCGGCCAGCGGGACGCCCTCGCGCTCCAGCTTCGCACGCCACGCCGGCAAGTCCTCCGTGGCGATGGCGAAGGCCATATGCAGCCGGCCCTGCCCTTCATGGCCCGGGATCGTGCCCTCGTCATCGACCATGCCGTCGGAGGTCAGGCCGTGGCGGAACAGCAGCAGCGCGCCCTGGCGCCCGGCATCCAGCGCCGCCAGCCGCGGCGAGCGCGACAGCAGCTCCAGCCCCAGCACCCGCTGGTAGAACTCGGCCGACCGGTCGACATCCTCGACATAGAGGCAGGTCTCGGCCAGCCCGTTGATCCGCGGTGTCGTCTCCATTCCCCGGCTCCTCCGTTTCGCGGCGCCAGGGTGACCCGCCGGGCCCGGCCGGTCCAGCCGCGGATTACATGGGCTTAGAGGCCCCACAGGTCGCCTTGCGCCTACCCCAAGCTGTCATTGCCGGGCTTGACCCGGCAATCCAGGGGCCATCAAGAGCTGCTCTGGCTGCTCCTGGATCCTCGGGTCAAGCCCGAGGATGACAACGGGGGAGCCACGAACAACCGCCGCCTTCCTCAGGGCAGCACCTCGAACACCAGGGCCTTGGTCACCTGCAGCGGGTTGAAGTTGTCGTCGGACATAACGACCAGGCTGCGATGGCCGTTCGCGAGTGCCGGCCCCCAGCCCATCGCCTCGAAATTGTCGAGGGTCACGCCGAGCGTGCCGAAATCCAGCAGCAGCGTCTTCTGCATGGCCAGCCAGCTGCCATCGAGCAGCGAATCGAGCTTCGAGACGTCGGTGGCCAGGGCCGGGTCGGCGCGATACAGCCGGATCGAGTTGCCGCGGCCCTGGGCATAGGCGCGCTCCAGCACCAGCAGCGTGCCGTCGCCCGCCGGCAGGATCTCCGACACGCCATTGTCGGCGGAGCCGCCCAGGATCGGCGCCATCGGGATCGGGTCGGTGACGTAGACATGCTCCGGTCCCGGCGCGCCGGTCGCGATGTCGAAGCTGGCGATCCGTACCGGGCTGCCCTCGGCCAGCGAGGCGACGGGGCCATCCTGGACCAGGGCGCTTTCCATCGAGACGAACAGCGTCCGCCCGTCCGGCGCCAGAGCCAGCCCCTCGAAGGTCAGGTTGTCGCGCGGGCCGCTGTCCCTGTCCTCGGAGACGCGGTAGCGCTGCGGCAGGTCCAGGCCGCGCCGCCAGCTGCCATCCGGCGCGGCAACGCTGATCGCCGGGTCGATCCCGGCCTTCACCCCGCCCTCGCTGCTCCAGTACAGCAGGCCCGAGGCGGGATCGCGGCGGATCGCCTCCGGGTCGACGCTCTTCGGCGCGAAGCTGGCCCCGGCCGCGTCGCGCAGCGTGGTCACGCCGGTGACCGCGATGCCGCGCACCGCCTCGGCGTCGTAGTCGATGGCGAGGGTGTAGAACCGGGCCGGCGCCTTCTCCGACCGGTCGTCGCTGAGGGCGATCCACCGCCGGGCCGCCAGGTCCCAGTCCAGCCCCGACAGGCCGCCGACGGCCGTGCCCTGGTAGTCCAGGCCCTTCGGCAGCGCCGCCTCCCCGATCAGCCGCAGCCGGCCGAACCCTTCCGCCTGCGCCGGCAGCGCGGCACAGGCCAGCAGCGCGCCGACCACGGCGATCCCGAACCTGCTCATATCCGATCTCCCCCGAACCCCACCCGCGCCCCTGTTGACCACGACAGCGCGACAACGGCATGACGAGCGCGTGTTGGCTTGATGACGGAGCGGCGATGGACACCCCGACGAGCGATCCCGTTCCGCTGCGGCGCAGCGAAGGCTTCGTCCGCGTCGATGGCCACAGCCTGTACTGGCAGCGCCTCGATCCGCCCGGCAGCGCCGGGCGCCTCCCCATCCTTCTTCTACACGAAGGGCTCGGCTCCGTCGCGCAATGGACGCGGCGCGGCGTCGATGTCGCGGCCCGGCTGGCCGAGGCGACCGGCCATCCGGTGCTGGCGCACGACCGGCTGGGCTTCGGCCGGTCCGACCCGCTGCCGGCGCCACGCCGGGACGACTACCTCTATCAGGAGGGGCGCGAGGCGCTGCCGCGGATGCTGGACGCGCTCGGGGTCGAGCGCGTGGGGCTGGTCGGGCACAGCGACGGCGGCAGCATCGCCCTGATCTTCGCCGCCGCCCATCCCGGCCGCTGCGCCTGGGCCGTGACCGAGGCGGCGCATGTCCTCGTCGAGGAGGAGACGCTGGCCGGCATCGCCGCGGCCCACACCGCCTTCCATGCCCCGGGCTCCAGACTGCGCGCAGTGCTGGCCCGCTATCACGGCGACAAGACGGATTTCACCTTCGCCAACTGGGCCGAGCTGTGGCCGACCCCCGGATTCCGCAGCTTCGACATGCGTGACGCGCTGCCCTCGATCCGCTGCCCGGTGCTGGCGATCCAGGGGGCGGAGGACGAATACGGCACCCCGGCCCAGCTGGACGCCATCAAGGCCGGGGTTTCCGGGCCTTGCGAGACCTGGCTGGTGCCGGATTGCCGGCACGCGCCGCATTTCGAGGCCGCCGAACGGGTGCTGCCCCGGATCGCCGCCTTCGCAGTTGCGAACGGTTCTTGACCCGTTGCATTTGAACGGCTTGCGCGGACGCGCTACATGAAGGCCGCACAGCCCATCCGAGACCAGCCTTCGACCGAAGGAGCCCTTCCGTGACCTTCACCGGACATGACACGCTCAAAGCCCGCCGCCAGCTGACGGTCGACGGCAAGAGCTACGACTATTTCAGCCTCGAAGCCGCCCAAGCCCAGCTCGGCGACGTCGCCCGCCTGCCCTTCTCGCTGAAGGTGCTGCTGGAGAACCTGCTGCGCTACGAGGATGACCGGTCGGTCACGGTCGACGACGTCAAGGCCATGGCGCAGTGGCTGAAGGACCGCCGGTCCGACCGCGAGATCGCCTACCGCCCGGCCCGCGTGCTGATGCAGGACTTCACCGGCGTCCCCGCCGTGGTCGACCTCGCCGCGATGCGCCAGGCGATGGTCTCGCTGGGCGGCGACCCGCAGCGGATCAACCCGCTCTCGGCCGTCGACCTGGTGATCGACCACTCGGTGATGGTCGACGCCTTCGGCACCCCGAACGCCTTCCAGAAGAATGTCGACCTGGAGTTCGAGCGCAACCACGAGCGCTACGCTTTCCTGCGCTGGGGCCAGACCGCCTTCGACAATTTCCGCGTCGTCCCGCCCGGCACCGGCATCTGCCACCAGGTGAACCTGGAGTACCTGGCCCAGACCGTGTGGGTGGAGAAGGACCGCAACACCGGCAACCAGGTCGCCTATCCCGACACGCTGGTCGGCACCGACAGCCACACCACCATGGTCAACGGCCTGGCCGTGCTGGGCTGGGGCGTCGGCGGCATCGAGGCCGAGGCGGCGATGCTGGGCCAGCCGGTGTCGATGCTGATCCCTGAGGTGATCGGCTTCAAGATCACCGGCAAGCTGAAGGAAGGCCGCACCGCCACCGACCTGGTGCTGACGGTCACCCAGATGCTGCGCAAGAAGGGCGTGGTCGGCAAGTTCGTCGAGTTCTACGGCGAGGGCCTGGACCACATGCCGCTGGCCGACCGCGCCACGATCGGCAACATGGCCCCGGAATACGGCGCCACCTGCGGCTTCTTTCCGATCGACGCCGAGACGCTGCGCTATCTCGAATTCTCCGGCCGCGACCCGCACCGCGTCCGCCTGGTCGAGGCCTATGCCAAGGCCCAGGGCATGTGGCGCGAGGCCGGCACCCCGGACCCGGTGTTCACCGACACGCTGGAGCTGGACCTGGGCGATGTCGAGCCGTCGCTGGCCGGGCCGAAGCGGCCGCAGGACCGGGTCGCCCTGACCCAGGCCGCCACCGCCTTCAACAAGCTCCTGGCCGATGCCGGCACCGCCGCCGCCCCGACCAAGGTCGAGGGCATGGACCATGACCTGAACCACGGCGACGTGGTGATCGCGGCGATCACCAGCTGCACCAACACTTCGAACCCGTCTGTGATGGTCGCGGCCGGCCTGGTGGCCCGCAAGGCGCGTGAGAAGGGCCTGACCCGCAAGCCCTGGGTCAAGACCTCATTGGCCCCGGGCAGCCAGGTGGTGACCGAGTACCTCAACGCCGCCGGCCTGAACGTCGACCTCGACGCCATCGGCTTCAACACCGTCGGCTATGGCTGCACCACCTGCATCGGCAATTCCGGCCCGCTGCCCGACGAGATCGCCGCGGCGGTCGAGAAGGGCAACCTGAACGTCGCCGCCGTGCTGTCGGGCAACCGCAACTTCGAGGGCCGCATCAGCCCGCATGTGCGGTCGAACTATCTGGCCTCGCCGCCGCTGGTGGTCGCCTACGCCCTCCTGGGCAGCATGACCAAGGACATCACCACCGAGCCGCTGGGCACCGGCAGCGACGGCCAGCCGGTCTATCTGAAGGATGTCTGGCCGACCGCGCAGGAGATCGCCGAGACGATCGAGCAGTGCCTGACGCCGGAGATGTTCCGCAGCCGCTACGCCAACGTGTTCGAGGGCCCGCGCGAGTGGCGGAGCATCGAGACGAAGGAGAGCGAGACCTACGACTGGAACCCGGGGTCCACCTACGTCCAGTACCCGCCCTTCTTCACCGGCATGCAGAAGGAGCCGGAGCCGGTGACCGACGTGCGCGGCGCCCGCCTCCTGGCGGTGCTGGCCGACAGCGTCACCACCGACCACATCTCGCCGGCCGGCTCGATCAAGAAGGACAGCCCGGCGGGCGAGTACCTGCTGGAGCACCAGGTCCGGCCGCTCGACTTCAACAGCTACGGCGCCCGCCGCGGCAACCATGAAGTGATGATGCGCGGCACCTTCGCCAACATCCGCATCAAGAACGAGCTGGTGCCGGGCATCGAGGGCGGCTTCACCAAGCATCAGCCCTCGGGCGACGTGCTGCCGATCTACGACGCCTCGATGCGCTATCAGGCCGAGGGTGTGCCGCTGGTGATCATCGCCGGCAAGGAGTACGGCACGGGCTCCAGCCGCGACTGGGCGGCCAAGGGCACTCGCCTGCTGGGCGTCAAGGCCGTGGTGGCCGAGAGCTTCGAGCGCATCCACCGCTCGAACCTGGTCGGCATGGGCGTGCTGCCGCTGCAGTTCACCGGCGGCACCACCCGGCTGGACCTGAAGCTGGACGGCACCGTGACCTTCGACATCCTCGGCATCGCCGACGGTCTGAAGCCGCGGATGGAG
>NZ_JBCNNF010000433.1:0-5704 GCF_039594555.1 Inquilinus sp. | reverse complement strand
CAGCCACACCCGGCGGCCGCTGGCGGCGGCGGACGCCACCGGCGCGTCGGTGCGCAGGGCCAGCAGCTCCGTCGTCTCGTTGTGCGGCAGCCAGATCTCGATGGCCTTGTCGCGGTCCGGCAGGCCGGCGAAGCGCACCGTGCCGGCCGGGCCGGGTTCGGTCGTGATCGAGCCGGCGGCCATGTCGATGCGGAGGATATTGCCCCCGGTCACGCCGGACTGGCCGGCCGGCACGCCGTCGACCAGCAGGTCATAGACGCCGTCCGGGCGGGGCGGCACCCCGACATAGACCCGCCTGGTGCGCAGCGTGTCCAGCTCGATCGCGGTGGCCCGGCTGCGGAACACCAGGCGGACGCCGGAGGGCTGCGCCTCCACCATCGCCAGCTGCGGGTCGGCGCATTGCGCCCGGGCCCGGGCCGGCAGCCGGTGCGGCAGCAGGCCCCGGCCGGTGGCCTCCAGCTCCACCGCGCCGCGCAGCAGCCCGGCGGTGATCGGCGTCGCGATCCAGTCGATGGTCATGGGCAAACCCTCAGGGGATGAGCCAGTTGGCCTTCAAGGCGCCGCCGGTCCAATCGAACAGGGCGCGGCGGTCGGCGCCGGGGTCGAGGCGCACCCAGTCGATGCGGTCGACCGTCAGCACGATCACGGCGAAATTCTCCCGCCCCTCCTCCGTCCCCTCGCGCGACGGCGGCGGCAGGGCCGGGTCGGCGATCAGGGTGCCCGGCGGCCCCGGCATGCGGTAGGCGGCGCGGATCGGGCCCGGCGTCGCCGCCCAGGCGGCGTCCAGATCCGGCCCCGGCGGCAGCAGCGCCGCCCGGCCTTCGACCCGGATCTGCACCTCGTCCGCCGCCTCGTACAGCAGCAGCGCCACGGCGGGATCGGCCTCGATCTCCGCGATCTTGGCCGAGCGGCGGTCGGTGTGGATTTCCAGCCGCCGCGCCGCGGCATCGGCCGAGCGCAGCACCACCGTGCGCAGCGCCGGCCCGCCCCGGCCGTTCACGCTGGCCAGCGCGACCCGGCCGGTGGTGCGGCGGCGTTCGCCGGTGGCGCGGCCGAGCCGGCCCCAGGCATCCGCCAGCACCGCGGCCAGGTCGTCACCCGCGTCCGTCAGCACGGGGGCATCAGCGATAGGTCACCGACAGCTCGCCGACGCCGTCGACATGGCCTTCCAGCCGGTCGCCCGGCTTGACCGGGCCGACGCCGTCCGGCGTGCCGGTCATGATCAGGTCGCCGGGGCGCAGAGCCACGAAGCGCGACAGATGGGCGATGATCTCCGGCACCGGCCAGATCTGGTCGGCCAGGTCGCCGGACTGCCTGATCTCGCCGTTGATCTTCAGCCAGATCGCGCCCTTCGCCGGATGGCCGATCTCGGCCGCGGGCCGGAGGGCCGACAGCGGCGCCGACTGGTCGAAGGACTTGGCCATGGTCCAGGGCCGCGCCAGCTTCTTGGCCTCGGCCTGGATGTCGCGGCGGGTCATGTCGAGCCCGACGCCATAGCCCCAGACATGGCCCAGCGCCCGGTCGGCGGCGATGTCGGTGCCGCCGGCGCCGATCGCCACCACCAGCTCGATCTCGTGATGCAGGTCCTTGGTCGCCGCCGGATAGGCGATGGTGCTGCCGGTCGGCACCACGGCATCGGCCCATTTGGCGAAGAAGAAGGGCGGCTCCCGGTCCGGGTCGTGGCCCATCTCGCGGGCATGGGCGGCATAGTTGCGGCCGACGCAGAAGATGCGGCCCACGGGGAAGGTGGCGTCGCTGCCCAGCACCGGGACGAGGGTCTGCGGCGGCGGGGGGATCACGGTCGACATCGGGAAGTCTTCCTTGGCGGAGGCGATGGTCGGGCCGAAGCTGCGCGGGCGCGGCGAGCTTGTCAAACCCGGATGGGGCCCGGCAGCATCGGTCGCAGATGAGCTCGATTCTCGCCTTCGTCATCGCCGCCGTCGCCGAGATCGCCGGCTGCTTCGCCTTCTGGGCCTGGCTGCGGCTGGGCGGCAGCCCGTGGTGGGCGCTGCCCGGCGCCGCCAGCCTGATCGTCTTCGCCCTGGCCCTGACCCGGGTCGACTCCGATTTCGCCGGCCGCGCCTATGCCGCCTATGGCGGCATCTACATCGCCGCCTCCCTGGTCTGGCTGTGGGCGGTCGAGGGCAGCCGGCCCGACCGCTTCGACCTGGCCGGCGCGGTGCTGTGCCTGGCCGGCGCCGGGGTGATCCTGTTCGGCCGGCGCCTCGCCGCGTGACCGTCCCGCTTCCGCCACGATCCCGCCCGGTTTGCGCGCGGAGATGATGCCCGCCCCAGGACGGATGTCCTTGCCATCCCGCTCCGCCTCGTGTCCAAGGTTGCCATGACCATGAGATCCCTGCTGCTCGCCGCGGCCGCCCTCCTCGCCCTCTCCGCCCCCGCCCTGGCGCTCGACTGCGGCAAGGCGTCGACCAAGCTCGAGCACGCGATCTGCGGCGACAAGCGGCTGAAGGCGGCCGACGCGGCCATGGGCCAGGCCTATGCCCAGATCCTCAAGGCCGCCACGGGCGACGCCGAGATCCACGAGATGCTGGTCGCCAGCCAGCGCCGCTGGCTGGCCGCGCGGGACCAGGACCTGGGCGACCCGGAGAGCTGGCCCGAGGATGCCGACCGCGATGTCGACACCTGGCACGACAAGATCCTGTCGCTGATGCAGGACCGCACCAATGTGCTGAAGGACCGGTCCAAGACCGAGCCCGGGCAATTCTCCCTGATCGCGGAGGCGCAGGCGCAAAGGCGCTTCCTGGCCCGGTACACCGGCGGCCCCTTCGCCGGGTTCGAGACCCGCTGCGAGATCTTCCCGGCCCATGCCGGCTCTTGGGCCGACTATTATTCCTGCTTCGCCACCCGCACCTATCAGAACCACGACCGGGTCTGCAGCGTGGACGAGGATTGGGCGACCTACCGCACCTACGAGACCCGGTCGATCGCCGATGTGGTCGACGGCAAGCTGAAGCCGGTGGCCAGCTGCGCCGTGGACGGGAACAACGATTCCACCTGTCCCGACGGGCCGGCGAGCGACAACCCCGATGCGCGCTGGAATCTGCAGCCCAAGGCCGAGGAGGCAGGCAATGCCGGGAGCGCGGACGCCAAGGCGGCGGCCCTGCCCAAGCTGGATGCCGAGGCCTGGGGCTCGCTGGACGACACCCCCTGGATGCGCGCCTGCCTGACCGATCCCGACTATCCGAAGGCCGACCCCACCAGCGACGGCACCCCAAAAAAGCCATGACGCCCGCGATGGTATGATGGGGATCGGGGGGTCCATGCCATCGCTCTACGACATCAAGCCGAGATTCCAGGCGCTGCTGCGTCCCACCGCCGCCCGGCTGGCACAGAAGGGGATCAGCGCCAACGCCGTGACCCTGGCCGCCGCCGGCCTGTCGGTGCTGCTGGGCCTGGTGGTCGCCGCCACCGGCTGGTCCTGGCTGTTGCTGCTGTACCCGCCCTTCCTGCTGCTGCGCATGGCGCTGAACGCCATCGACGGCATGCTGGCGCGGGAGTTCTTCGCGCCGACGCCGCTGGGCGCCCTGCTGAACGAGGTCGGCGACATGGTGTCGGACGCGGCCTTGTACCTGCCGCTGGCGCTGCTGCTGCCGGCGCCGCCCTGGCTGGTGGTGGTGACCGTGCTGCTGGCGGTGATCGGCGAGGCCGCGGGCATCGCCGCCCGCACCATCGGCGCCGGCCGGCGCTATGACGGGCCTTTCGGCAAGTCCGACCGGGCCTTGGCCTTCTCGGTCCTCGCCGTCGCGGCCTTCTTCCAGGTGCTGGCCCCGGCGCTATGGATGCCGCTGGTGCTGGCGGCGCTGCTGCTGCTGTCGGTGCTGACCATCCTCAATCGCGTCCGCGCTGCCCTGGCGGAGATCGGCGCATGATCGCCGGGCTCCACGTCGATCCCACCGTCGCCTGGGCGCTGGCCGCGCTGGTCGCCGTTCTGGTCGTCGCCGAGGCCGCCGTCCTGTATCTGCGCCGCGCCAAGCCGGCGAAGGACTGGACCGAGCTCAGGCTGCGCATCCGGTCCTGGTGGGTGATCGTGATCGCCGGCGGCATCGCCCTGGTGCTGAACCCCATCGCGGTGCTGGTGGTGCTGGCGGTGGTCAGCTACCTGGCGCTGAAGGAATACCTGTCGGTGGTGCCGACAAGGCGGGCCGACCGGGCGGTGCTGCTGGTCGCCTATCTGGCGATCCCGACGCAATGGTGGTGGATCGCGCAGGAGCAGTACGGCTTCTTCATCATCTGGGTGCCGGTCTACCTGTTCATGGTGGTGCCGGCGATGATGGTGCTGCGCGGCGAGGTCACCGGCTTCCTGCGCGCCCTGGGCACGCTGCATTGGGGCCTGATGCTGTGCGTCTTCGCCATCGGCCACGTCGCCTATCTGTTCGTGCTGCCGGAGGACGGCCAGGCCGGGCCGGGCGGCGCCGGGCTTCTGCTCCTGCTGCTGATCCTGACCCAGGGCAACGACGTGGCGCAGTATGTCTGGGGCCGGATCTTCGGCCGGCACAAGATCGCGCCCTCGGTCAGCCCGAACAAGACGGTGGAGGGCTTCGTCGGCGGCCTGGTCACCACCACCATCGTCGCCGGGCTGATCGGGCCGCTGCTGGCGCCGCTGTCCTGGCCGATGGCCCTGTGGGTCGGGGCGCTGATGGCGGTCAGCGGCTTCTTCGGCGACCTCACCGTCTCCGCGGTCAAGCGCGACATCGGCATCAAGGACACCGGCACGCTGATCCCCGGCCATGGCGGCGTGCTGGACCGGATCGACAGCCTGATCTTCGCCGCGCCGCTGTTCTTCCACTTCATGCGCTATTTCTACTACTGAGGGCCGGCCGACGATGTGGCGCCTGCTGTTCCACTGGCTGGTGACCAAGCCCGCGATGCTGCTGTTCGTGGGCCTGCATGTGCGCAATCCGGAGCGGCTGCCGATGACCGGGCCGGCAATTATCGTCGCCAACCACAACAGCCATGCCGACACGGTGGCCCTGACCTCGCTGTTTCCCAGCCGGATCCTGCACAAGGTGCGGCCGGTGGCGGCGGCCGACTATTTCATGAGCAGCCGGGCGATGGCCTGGTTCTCGACCCGCTGCATGGGCATCCTGCCCTTCGACCGCCATGCGCGGGAGCGCGGCGAGGACCCGCTGACCGGCTGCGTCGAGGCGCTGGACCGCGGCTGCATCCTGATCCTGTTCCCCGAGGGGTCGCGCGGCGAGCCGGAGCGGCTGCAGCGCTTCAAGAAGGGCATCTGCCACCTGGCCAGGCGGCGGCCGGACGTGCCGATCGTGCCGGTCTATCTGCACGGGCTGGGCAAGGTGCTGCCGCGCGGCGCCTTCCTGCCGGTGCCGTTCTTCTGCGACGCCTTCATCGGCCCGCCTCTGTCCGACCGGCCGGAGGACACCGACGCCTTCGTCGAGGGGTTGGAGGCGGCGATGGCGAAGCTGGTCGAGGGCACGAGGTTCCCGGAATGGGATTGATGGAGAGACGGCAGGTCCCTCTCCCCGTCATCGCGAGGCGCGAAGCGCCGTGGCGATCCATAGGCCGGTGCCGCTGGATCGCCACGCCCCTGCGGGGCTCACAATGACGGTCCTGGCATCCAGGCGGCCGGCATGAAGGATCGGTCTCTCATCCTCCTCGCCTTCCTGTGGGGCGTGGCCGAGGCCAGCCTGTTCTTCGTGGTGCCGGACGTGCCGGTGTCGCT
>NZ_JBCNNF010000432.1:0-5757 GCF_039594555.1 Inquilinus sp. | reverse complement strand
CGGGATACCGGCCCGACCAGGCCGGGCTGATCGACGACTACCTGGCCGCCAACCCGACCCGCGACCGCGGCCTGGACCTGCTGCCGCTGCTGCTGAGCCTGGACCCGGAACGGGTGCGGGCCCGGCTACCCTATGAGAAGATCGCCGCCCGCCCGGTGTTCCACTACCGCCTGCCCCAGGCCCATCCCGGCGTTCCCGGCTGGAGCATCGCCGCGGATTGGAACCGCTGGGTGGAGGTCGAGCGGCTGGCGGCGGACAGCGATCGGCTGGCCACGGCGGCCGAAGCCTGGCTGGCGGGTGGATCAGGTTCCGGCGCAGTCTGAAATCCCCACCCCGTCATCCCCACGAAAGCGGGGATCTCGAGACGCTCTGGCCGGATGAAGATTCCCGCGGGAATGACGACAAAGGGAAAGCGCGGACCGCCGCTACCCCGCCATCCGCGCGCGGCGGGCCTCGATCGCGTCCCACAAGATGGCCTCGATCTTCACCCCGTCGAGCCGGTTGATCTCGTGGATGCCGGTCGGCGAGGTGACGTTGATCTCGGTCAGGTAGTCGCCGATCACGTCGATGCCGACGAAGATCTGGCCGGTGGCCCGCAGGTCCGGGCCGATGCGGGCGCAGATCTCGCGCTCGCGCTCGGTCAGCGTGGTTTTCTGCGCCCGGCCGCCGACATGCAGGTTGGCGCGCGATTCGCCCTCCGCCGGCATGCGGCTGACGGCGCCCACCGGCTCGCCCTCGATCAGGATGATGCGCTTGTCGCCCTTCCGGATCTCCGGCAGGTAGCGCTGGATCATGATCGGCTCGCGGTACATCCGCTCATAGACCTCGAGCAGCGACACCAGGTTCTCGTCATCCGGCCGGATGCGGAACACGCCGGCGCCGCCATTGCCGTAAAGCGGCTTGACAATGATGTCGCCATGCTCCTGCCGGAAGGCGCGGATCTCGTCGCGGTCGGAGGTGATCAGGGTCGGTGGCATCAGCTCCGGGTAGTGCGTGACCAGCAGCTTCTCCGGCGCGTTGCGCACCTCCTTCGGGTCGTTCACCACCAGCACCCGGTCCGCGACATGCTCCAGCAGATGCGTCGCGGTGATGTAGCCCATATCGAAGGGCGGATCCTGGCGCATCAGGATGACGTCGACGGCGCCGAGATCGACCGTCTCCCACTCCCCGAAGGTGAAATGGGCGCCGCGCACCGCCTGCACCGTCAGCGGCCGGGCCTTGGCCGTCAGCCTTCCGTCGCGCAGCGACAGCGCCCGCGGCAGGTAGTGCCACAGGCGATGGCCGCGCGCCTGCGCCTCCAGCGCCATGGCGAAGGTCGAATCCCCGCCGATGTCGATGGTCTCGATCGGATCCATCTGGATGGCGACGGCAAGGCTCATGGTTGCCTCTGTCAATTCAGGCTGGTGCGGAAGGATTGCAGCAGGATCGCCGCCTCGTGGCGCTGGGTCTCCGGCTCACCGGGGGCGGAGACGTAGCGGTCGAGCGCGTCGATCGCCGCGCGCATGTTGCCGAGCCGGGCGTAGAGGATGCCGGCCTCGCGCAGCAGCGGCGCGTGCAGGGGGGCGAAGCGGCGCATCGCCTCGATCACCGACAGCGCCTTGCCGAAATCGCCGGCACGGATGTGGCGGACCTTCAGGTTGTTCTGCAGCCGCAGCAGGATGTCGCGGTCCGACACCGGCTCGTAATGCTCGGGCATCAACTCGGCCCCGGCATCGAGCACGGCCTTCAAGAGGTCGCGCAGCTCGCCCGGGCCGCGCTTCATGCCGGCGTGGAACGGGTCGAGGATGGTGCGGGCCCCGCCGGCGTCGAGCCGGACCAGGAAATGGCTCGGGAAGTTCAGCCCGACCATGGTCCAGCCCTGGGCCCGGGCGACGTGCAGGTAGAGGATGCCGAGCGTCACCGGCAGGCCCTTCCGCCGGTCGATCACCCGCATCAGGTTGGCGTTCTGCAGGTCGTCATAGCTGTCGACGTCGCCGGCATAGCCCCAGCGCCGCGCCAGCACCGCGGTCAGGGACTCGGAGGGCGGCATCTTCTCCGCCTCGCGCGCGACGTCGCCGACCAGCTGGTCGAGGTGGCGGCGATACCAGTCGAAGCCGACGCCGCGCGGCCGGTCGAGCGCCGCCAGCGCCAGGGCTGCCTCGGCGAGATCGATGGCGTCGTCCGGCTGAGCGCCGGCGCGGTCGAGTATCGACTGGATCGTCGGGTCCATGAGTCCTGACTTAGCCCGATACCGCCTGGGATTCCACTACCGATCGAACGGGCTGTCGGGTGAAAGTTCCGAACCATCCCCCTTCTGTCATTGCCGGGCTTGACCTGGCAATCCAGGGGCCGCCGGGAGCGGCTCTGGAAAGCCCCTGGATCCTCGGGTCGAGCCCGAGGATGACAGTCTGCGGAGACATGCTCCCCCACCCGATGGCTCTTGCTACCGATCGACCTGCCACGCATCGGCAATATGGACGGGCCAGCGCCAGGGCCGCACCACCACCAGATCGAAGCGCAGGTCATGGTCCCGGGCGTAGCGCGGCTGCTGCGCCAGGAACAGCGTCGCGGCCCGCCGCAGCCGCTCGCGCTGGCGCGGCTGCAGGGCCAGCATCCCCGCGGCCAGGTCGGGCCGCGCCTTGACCTCGACGAAGGCGACGGTGCGGCCGCGGCAGGCGACGATGTCGACCTCGCCCAGCGGTGTCTTCAGCCGCCGCGCCAGGATGCGCCAGCCCTTGAGCCGCAGCAGCCAGGCGGCCGCGCGCTCGGCCCGGTGGCCGAAGGTCTCGGCGCGGCGTCGGGACTCGTCCCTGGGGCGGTCACGCCTCATCGGCGGCGAGGTCGAGCGCCAGGCGGTAGACCTCGCGCTTCGGCTCCCCGGTCGCCGCCGCCACGGCCTCGACCGCGTCGCGCAGGCTCATGGTGGCGAGCGCGCGGCGCAGCTGGCCGGCGAGATCCTCCTCGCTCGGCCGCGCCGCCGCGCCGGGCGGGCCGATGACGATGACGATCTCGCCCTTCGGCGGCCCGGCCTCGGCGTAGTGCGCCGCCAGATCCGGCAGCGGGCCGCGGCGCACCTCCTCGAACAGCTTGGTCAGCTCGCGCGTCACCGCCGCCTCGCGGTCGCCCAGCACCGCCGCCAGGTCGGCCAGGCATTCCGGCAGGCGGTGCGGCGCCTCGAACAGGATCAGCGTGGCGGCGATCGGCGCCAGCTCCTGCAGGAAGGTCCGGCGGGCGGCGGATTTCGGCGGCGGGAACCCGGCGAACAGGAAGCGGTCCGACGGCAGGCCGGACAGCAGCAGGCCGGTCAGCGGCGCCGAGGCGCCGGGCAGGCAGGTGACCGGCAGCCCCTCATCCCGCGCCGCCCGGGCCAGCTTGAAGCCGGGGTCGGAGATCATCGGCATGCCGGCGTCGGAGACCAGCGCGATGGCCTGGCCCTCGGCCACCCGGCGCAGGATCTGCGGCCGCATCTCGGCGGCGTTGTGCTCGTGATAGGGAATCAGCTTGGTGCCGATGCCGTAGAGCGACAGCAGCTTGCGGGTGGTGCGGGTGTCCTCGCAGGCGATGGCGTCGGCGCCGCGGAGCAAATCCAGCGCCCGGAGCGTTATGTCGCCGGCATTGCCGATGGGGACCGCCGTCAGGTACAGGCCTGGCGCCGGTTTACTCGGCGATGCAGCACCGGTAGGGTCGGCGGCAGAGGGCCGCCGCTGCCCGGCGCCGGTCGATTGTCGAGAGTGAGGGGGCGTCCGTGACAAGACTTGCGACAGTCGCAGAGGGGTCGATGGGTGGAGGCCGCGCGAAGCTGCGCCGCCTCGTCCGGCTGGCAGGGGCCGCCGCGATGGCGGCGGCGCTCGCCGCCTGTGCTCAGTTCCAGACCGTACAGAGGCCGGCCCCGATCGCGCAAGCGCCGACGCAGCAGCCGACCGCGCCGACCCGCCCGAATGACGGCGTGCTGCGGGTCGGGCTGCTGCTGCCGCTGTCCGGCAGCAATGCCAGCCTGGGCGAGGCGATGCAGCGCGCGGCGCAGATGGCGGTGTTCGACACCGGCACCCAGGTCGTGCTGCTGCCGCGAGACACCGGCGACAATGCCAGCGCCGCCAGCCAGTCCGCGCAGGCGGTGATCGCCCAGGGCGCCGACATCATCCTCGGCCCGCTGTTCAGCAAGGCGGTCTCGCCCGTGGCGCAGCAGGCCCGCGCGGCCGGGATCAACGTCGTCTCCTTCAGCACCGACACCGCCCAGGCCGGCGGCAACGTGTTCCTGCTGAGTGTGCTGCAGCAGCAGGCGATCGACCGGATTGTCGGCTACGGCGTCAACCACGGCATGCGCCGCTACGCCTTCCTGGCGCCGAACACCCAATACGGCCAGCTGATGCGCAAGGCGATGGCCGACGCCGCCGCCAAATACGGCGCCGAGGTGCCGGTGGTCGAGCTGTACGACAGCAAGCTGAGCGACCCGACCCCGCTGCAGCAGAAGCTGCAGGCCACGCCGGTGGACGCGGTGCTGGTGGCCGATGTCGGCAGCCGGCTGGGCGTGGTGGCGCCGATGCTGGGCTATTCCGGCGTCACCGCCAAGCTGATGGGCACCGGCCAGTGGGACGATCCATCGGTCAACCGCCAGTCCTACCTGGCCGGCGCCTGGTACGCCGCGCCCGACCCGTCGCGTCGCGCCGATTTCGAGAGCCGCTACGCCCAGCAGTTCGGCGCCCCGCCGCCGCGGCTGGCGACGCTGGCCTATGACGCGGTGGCGCTGACCGCGGCGCTGGCGAACCAGCCGGCGAGCGGCGGCAACCCCTTCACCACCGCGGCGCTGCAGGACCCCAACGGCTTCGTCGGCCTGGACGGCATCTTCCGATTCGGCCCGGACGGGCTGGTGCAGCGCGGCCTCGCGGTGCTGGAGGCGCAGCCGGGCGGCCCGACCGTCCTCGAAGCGGCACCGGACAGCTTCTCCGGCGCCGCGTTTTAGGATAGGTACGACACCTCCACTCGGGTAAACAGGCGCTTATGACGTTGTTGTGACGTTGTTTCGCCGGGAGATGCCGATGTCGACCGTTCAGCCGAGCCGGCCGAACGAACAGCCGGGCGGGGGCGGGCTGCCCCCCGAGGCCCCCGTCGAGATCGAGCTGAAGCTGCGCGTGGCGCCGGGCGATCTCGACCGGCTGCGCGGCGCCGAATTCCTGGCGCGGATCGCGGCCGGGCCGGGCACCACCCGGTCGCTGACCTCCTTCTACTACGACACGCCGGACTGCGCGCTGCAGCGCCGCGGCGTGACCCTGCGCGTGCGCCGCATCGGCCAGCGCTTCGTCCAGAGCCTGAAGACCGAGCGCCACGGCGATGGCCTGGCCCGCGGCGAGTGGGAGGTGGCACTGCCGGCGATGGTGCCGGCACCCGACGCCTTCGACGACCCGGCGGCCAAGGCGCTGCTGGACGGCGTGCCGGTCGAGGCGCTGACCCACCTGTTCACCTCCCGCATCCAGCGCGAGACCCGGATCCTGTCGTTGCCGGACGCGGTGGTCGAGTGCGCCTTCGACACCGGCACGATCGAGACCCGCGACGCCAGCGACCCGGTGGCGGAGATCGAGCTGGAGCTGAAGGAGGGCCGCGCCGCCGCTCTGTACCGGCTGGCGCTGTCCTTCCTGGACGAGATCCCGCTGCGGGTCAGCGAGGTGACCAAGGCGGAGCGTGGCTATCGCCTGGTGGTGCGCCGCCCGCCCGGGGTGATGTACGACCCGAAGACGCCGCTGACCTCGGGCATGACGGTGGACGAGGCGATCGCCACCGTGC
>NZ_JBCNNF010000431.1:0-5771 GCF_039594555.1 Inquilinus sp. | reverse complement strand
GATCCACCGCGAGCTCGAGGAATCGGCCGCCGTCTCCGGCGCGTCGCAGCTGCAGCTGCTGCGCCGGATCGTGGTGCCGCTCTTGGCCCCGGCCATCGTCTCGGCCTGGCTGTTCATCTTCCTCAGCGTCGCCAAGGAGCTGGCGATCACGGTCCTCCTGTCCGGGCCGCAATCGCAGACCATCGCCGTCGCCATGTTCGACAAGGCGTCGAACGGCCAGGCGGGCGAACTCGCCGCCTTCGGCCTGGTCTGGGCCGCCCTGATGGTGCTGGTCGCCGGCGTCGCCTACGCCTTCATGCGCCGCCATTCCGCGGGCGCGTTCGGCCGCTGACGCCGGTCCCGTCCCTCACCCACCCAAGGAAGGCCGGAATGACTTCGGACAAAGTGATCATCACCTGCGCCGCCACCGGGTCGTCGCTGTCGCCGTCGATGTCGCCCCACCTGCCGGTGACACCGGAGGAGATCGCCCGCCAGTCGATCGACGCCGTCGCCGCCGGGGCCGCCATCGTCCATCTGCATGCCCGCGACCCGAGGGACGGGCGGCCCACCAACGAGACGGCGGTCTGAGCCGCCTTCATCGACCGCATCCGGGCCGAGACCGACGCGATCATCAACATGTCCGCCTCCCTCGGATCGACGGCGGAGGACAGGCTGAGCGCTGTGCTGGAGCTGAAGCCGGACCTCGCCACCGTCATCGTCGGGTCGATGAATTACGGCCTGTTCCGCAAGGTCGAGAACCAGGGCGTCCACGATTTCCGGCACGATTGGGAGAAGGAGCTCTACGGCCCGTCCAGCCACGAGATCGTGACCCAGAACTCCTTCGCCAAGATCGGCCGCATGATCGACCTCCTGGTCGAGCGGGACATCGGCATCGAGTTCGAATGCTACGATGTCGGCCATCTCTACATCATCGAGCACCATCTCAGCCGCAAGCCGGTCCGGCGGCCGATCATCGTGCAGTTCCTGACCGGCATCCTGGGCGGCATCCCGTCGGAGACGGACCATCTCCTGCACATGAAGCGGTCGGCCGAACGGCTGTTCGGGGACGACGTCCGGCTGTTCATCCACGGCACGGGGCGGGAGAACATCCGCACCGCGGCGCGCGGCGCCCTGCTGGGCACCCATGTCCGCGTCGGCCAGGAAGACACCCTGTTCGACCGCCGCGGCCGGCGCTTCGCCTCGAACGCCGACCAGGTCGGGCGGCTGCGGACGGTGCTGGAAGGGCTCGACTTCGAGATCGCCGCCCCGGCCGAGGCCCGCGCCATCCTGGGGCTGGCGGCATGAGCGCGCCGGCCGCCTCTGCCCTGACCCTGCACTGGTCGCCCCGGTCGCCCTTCGTGCGCAAGGTGATGATCGCGGCGCATGAGCTGGGCATCGCCGACCGGCTGACGCGGGTGCGCAACGTCGTCGCCCTGCACAGGCCCAACGACGTGGTGATGGCGTTCAATCCCCTGAGCAAGCTGCCGACGCTGGTGGTGGACCGGGACGGCGGCCAGGAGGTCCTCTACGACTCCCACGTCATCTGCAGCTATCTCGACGCCCGCTTCGGCCCCGGCCGCCTGGTGCCCGAGGCGCTGGACGACCGGATGACGGCGCTGCGGCAGGAAGCGCTCGGGGACGGGGTCATGGAGCTGCTGCTGCTCCGCCTGTTCGAGGGGCTGCGGCCGGAGGCGGCGCGGTCGGCCGAGCTGCTGTCGTCCCTGCACCGGAAGCTGCGGCGGTCGCTCGAGGTGATGGAGCAGGACCTGCCGTCGCTGGCCCGTCGGAGCTTCGATCTCGGCCATCTGACGATCGGCGTCGCCCTCTCCTATCTCGATTTCCGCTTTCCCGGGGAGAGCTGGCACGAGGCCCATCCCGCTCTGAAGCGCTGGCATGACGGCTTCAGCGGCCGGCCTTCGGTGCAGGCAACGGTTCCGTTCGACGACGTCTGACACGGCGTCCGCCGGACGGGACGCCCGCCTCCACCTCGGCCCAGGCCGGCGCGTGATCGCTGGCCTTGTCCCAGCCGCGGACGTGACGGTCCACGCCGGCCGCGCCCAGCCGCTCGGCCAGCGCGGGGCTCAGCAGCAGGTGGTCGATCCTGAGGCCGGCGTCGCGGGCATAGGCGTTCCGGAAGTATTTCCAGAAGGTGTAGACGCGTTCGCCCGGATGCCGCGCCCGCAGCGCATCGGTCCATCCCTGCGCCAGAAGCCGGTGGAACGCCGCCCGCACCTCCGGCCGGAACAGCGCGTCGTCGACCCAGCGCTCCGGCTTGTAGACGTCGAGGTCGGTGGGCATGACGTTGAAGTCGCCGGCCAGGATCACCGGGGCGCCGGTGGCGAGCAGCTCGGCGGCTCGTGCACTGAGCCGCTCGAACCAGCGCAGCTTGAAATCGAATTTCGGGCCGGGCGCCGGGTTGCCGTTCGGCAGGTACAGGCAGCCGACCAGCATCCCCGCCACCGCCGCCTCGATATAGCGGCTGTGGCGGTCGTCAGGATCGCCCGGCAGCCCGCGCAGCGTCTCGATCGGGTGAGCGCCGCGCGCCAGGATGGCAACGCCGTTCCAGCTGCTCTGCCCGTGCCAGATTGCGCCGTAGCCGGCGGCGCGGATCGCCGCGGCCGGGAACCGCTCCTGCGGCGCCTTCAGCTCCTGCAGGCAGACGATGTCGGGCGCCGTCTCGGCCAGCCAGCGCAGCAGGACGGGCAGGCGGCCGTTGATGCCGTTGACGTTGAAGGTCGCGACTCTCATGCGCTGCGGAACGGCGGCGGCGCGGATGCCGTTCCGATCCGGGGATGGACGGCCGCGCCCATCGAGACCAGGAGCGCATGATGTTTGAGGGCTTCCAGCTCGAGATGATCGACCTGCCGGAGGCGACGCTCCGGGTCCGCCATGGCGGCAGCGGGCCGCCGATCCTGCTGCTGCACGGCCATCCGCGCACGCATGCCACCTGGCACCGCGTCGCGCCGCTCCTGGCGCGATCGCACACGGTGGTCTGCCCGGATCTGCGCGGCTTCGGACGGTCCTCGAAGCCGGCGGACAGCCCCGATCACGAAGGCTCCTCGAAGCGCGCCAAGGCGCGGGACTGCGTGGCCCTGATGGAACGGCTGGGCTTTCCGACCTTCGCCGTCGCCGGGCACGACCGGGGCGCCTATGTGGCCTATCGCACCGCCCTGGACCATCCGCAACGGGTCAGCCGGCTGGCGGTCCTGGACGGCATCCCGATCCTCGAGAGGCTGGAGCGGTGCGATGCGCGCTTCGCCCAGGCCTGGTGGCACTGGTTCTTCTACGCCCAGCCCGACAAGCCGGAACGGGCGATCATGGCCGATCCGGACGCCTGGTACGGCGGGTCGGCGGAGCGGATGGGGGACGAGGCCCATGCCGATTTCCTCGAGGCGATCCATGACCCGGCGACCGTGCACGGCATGCTGGAGGACTATCGCGCCGGCCTCGGGATCGACCGCGACCATGACGCGGAGGACCGGCAGCAGGGCCGGCGGATCACCTGCCCGCTGCTCTGCCTGTGGTCGCTGCAGGACGACACTCACGAGCTGGCGGGCGACATGGTCGGGATCTGGCGGTCCTGGGCCGCGGATGTGCGCGGACGCGGCATCGACTGCACCCACCACATGGCCGAGGAGGCGCCGGAGGAGCTGGCCCGGGAGCTGCTGGCGTTCCTGAAAGGCTGACGAGTTTCCGCGGCGATATCCCCGCCGCGAGACGATGGAAGGAGGATCCGATGAGCGACTATCCCGTGCTGCGGCCGGAGCCGCGGATGGATGCCGACGGCACGCGGCTGCGCCAGGGCGGCTGCAGCTGCGGCGCGGTACGCTTCACGCTGCGCGGCGAGCCGCTGGCGGTCGGGGTCTGCCATTGCACCGAATGCCGCAAGGCCACCGGCGCGGTGGCCATGGGCTATGCCGACTGGCCGCGCGGAGCCTTCAGCGTCACCGGCGAGGTCCGCACCTATCGCGGCCGCAGCTTCTGCCCGGTCTGCGGCTCGCGCCTGTTCCATCCCTCCGAGGGCGAGGACAGGGTGGAGATCCTGCTCGGCGCGCTGGACGACGCCCCGGGCGACCTGCGGCCGACCCGCGAGGGCTGGATCATCCGGCGGGAGCCCTGGCTGGCGCCGGTCGCCGGCGCCGGCCAGTTCGACCGGGATCCGGGCTAGCCGCCTTCCCGCCTCGACGGTCACGCACATGGAACCGGCGGGTGCGGAGGGCCGTTGGCCACGCACCAGCCGCTTGTAATCCTAGCAGAGGTGTCCGATGGCCCGCCGCCTGATGCTGTCCCTGTCTCTGCTCACGGCCGGCATCGTCGCCGGCGTCGGCGCCCTGGCCGGGTCGCTGCCGCCCGATGCCACTTACCGGCCCCTGCCGACCCAGCCCTTCGACCAGGTCAAGGCCGATGACGAGGCCGCCAAGCCGGAGGTCATGCAGCGCCAGCAACGGCTGCTGGACGAGCGCTACGACCTGGCCGACCGGCCGATCCCCGGCGTGATGATGTCCGGCGGGCGCAAGCCGGTGCAGGGCGGCGTCCGTGTCAGGCTGCCCGAAGGCGCCAGCTGGGACGAGCTGGCGGCGATGAGCCCGGACGAGATCCGGCAGCGCGGCCTGTTCCCGGCCGGCTTCCTGCCCCTGCCCCACGTCAAACAGGCGACCGGCGGCCAGGTGTTCCCGAACCACCAGATCGACGAGATCGCCCGGCAGGAGCAGCGCAACCTGCGCCGGTTCGATGTCGATTTCGACCTGCCCGACGCCTTCACCCCGGAATTCCCGCCGCCGATCTTCCTGACCACGCATCCGGAGCTGGGCGACGTCTCGCGCGGCCAGCTGCTGACCATCAAGAACTACTATTCGCTGATGGTCGGGCTGATCACCCCGGTGCAGATGGAGGGGCTGCGCCTGCTGCTGACGCCGTTCCCGCAGGAGGAGTTCAACCAGACCGAGGACCGCAAGAGCGCCGACCAGAGCCTGGGCGTCACCTGCCTGGACTGCCACGCCAACTTCCACAGCAACGCGGCCTTCCACCTGACCCCCGACATCCGGCCGCAGGCGGACCGCTTCCGGCTGGACACGGTTAGCCTGCGCGGCCTGTTCAACCAGCAGATCCACGGCTCGAAACGGTCGCTGCGCTCGGTCGAGGACTTCACCGAGTTCGAGCAGCGCACCGCCTATTTCAACGGCGACCAGGTCAGCGCCCAGCGCAAGGGCGTGAACCTGCCGGAGCGGCATGACCAGACGTCGGTGATGGCGCAGATGCAGAACATCATCGACTTCCCGCCGGCGCCGAAGCTGACCCCGCTGGGCCGGCTGGACCCGGCCAAGGCCACCGAGCAGGAGCTGGCGGGCGAGCGGATTTTCATGGGCAAGGGCCAGTGCGCCACCTGCCACATGCCGCAGACGTCGTTCATGGACAACCAGATGCACGACCTGAAGGCCGAGCGGTTCTATGACATCGGCCGGACGGTGAACGGGCTGGTGATGCTGCCGGACGGGCCGATCAAGACCTTCACCCTGCGCGGTATCAAGGATTCCCCGCCCTATCTGCATGACGGCCGCCTGCCGACCCTGGCCGACACGGTCGAGTACTTCAACCTCGTGCTCGGGCTGAAGCTGACCGGGGACGAGAAGGACGAGCTGACCGCCTATCTGCTGACGCTGTGACGGCATGGAAGGAGGAACCGGCATGACGGATCGGATCGCGGCCGCGGCGCTGGCGGCCTTCCTGCTGGCGGCGCCCCCGGGTTGGGCCCAGACGACGGACAGCCCGACCACCCCGGCGCCGGGCAATCC
>NZ_JBCNNF010000430.1:0-5774 GCF_039594555.1 Inquilinus sp. | reverse complement strand
GATTTGTCATCCCGGGCGCGGCGCAGCACGCAGTGATGCGCTGCAGACCCGGGATCTCTTCGAGCCCTTACCGAGATCCCGTGTCTGCGCAGCAGCGCTTCGCGCCGCAGCGCGCACGGGATGACAAATCAATCTCTTCGTCCCTGAGTGCGAGCCCTTCCAGCATCCGCCGGGCAAACGAAAAGGGCGCGCCCCGAGAGACGCGCCCTTTTTTTCGTGCCGGTGCGGTGCCGTCAGGCCGCGCTGGCCGGCTGGTCGGTGCTGTAGGCGAGGTTGCCGGACCAGAAGCCTTCGAGCCGCCGCAGCGTGCCGTTCAGCGTCTCGACGTCGCCGACCCGCAGCCCCGTCCCCTCCAGCGAATCCGCCTGGCGGTTGAACATGGTCTCGAGCTTGGAGCGCAGCGCCTGGCCCTTGGTGGTCAGGCGGACCCGGGTCGAGCGCCGGTCGTGCTGCGACCGCTCCTGCGCCAGATAGCCGTTCTCGACCATCTTCTTGACGTTGTACGAGACGTTCGAGCCCAGATAGTAGCCGCGGGCGGTCAACTCGCCGATGGTCAGCTCGTCCATGCCGATATTGTACAGAATCAAGCTCTGTACGTTGTTGATGTCTTGGACACCGAAACGGTCCAACTCCACCTTCACCACATCCAGAAAGCAGCGATGGAGCCGCTCAATGAGTGCGGTCATGCGGTAATAGGGGTGATGCATTCAGACCTCCGACCCACTGGCGCTTTGTACTATCTAGACCGTCGTTTTTCCACCGGCAAAGCCACTTTAGACAAAATCATCCAAAACGAAAGTGTTGTGAGCAGCACAGGAGTTCACTGCAATTTGCACCGCATTCAGGACGAATTCGCGCCAGATCGCTGCTCTTGGTTGCCACAAAGGACATTTTTGATCCTAACGCCGATCTTTATCAACCCTCCGCACGCAAGCACCGTTCCGCCAGTGGGCGCGGCGTTCCGTGGCGGGCCGCCGCACCGTGTTGTTTCCGGCCGGGGCTCCGTCCTAGAGTGCGCCGGCCATCCCAGCCGCTGAGTGTCACGATGTCCCGCCTGCCCTTCCCCGGTGCCTACCCGATCACCCGCATGCGCCGCCTGCGCACCGATGGCTGGATCCGCGAGCTGGTGGCGGAGCATCGCCTGGCGCCATCCGACCTGATCTGGCCGATCTTCGTGGTCGACGGCGACCGCCGCCAGCCGGTCGAATCGCTGCCGGGGGTCGAGCGGCACGACCTGGCCAGCGCGGTCGAGGCCTGCCGGCGGGCCCGCGACCTGGGCATCCCGGCCGTGGCGATCTTCCCGATGATCGACCGCGCCCTGCGCAGCGAGGACGGGGCCGAGGCGTGCCGGGCCGGCAACCTGGTGTGCCGCGCCGTCTCCGCCATCAAGGCGGCGGTGCCGGACATCGGCATCGTCGTCGACGTCGCGCTGGACCCCTTCACCAGCCACGGCCATGACGGCGTGGTCCGCGACGGCCGGATCCTGAACGACGAGACAATCGAGATCCTGGTCCGCCAGGCAGTGGTCCAGGCCGAGGCCGGGGCCGACATCGTGGCGCCGTCGGACATGATGGACGGCCGCATCGGCGCGATCCGCGCCGGGCTGGACGGCGCCGGCCGGCAGGACGTCAAGATCATGGCCTATTCGGCGAAATACGCCTCGGCCTTCTACGGCCCGTTCCGCGACGCGGTCGGGTCGACCGGCGTGCTGGTCGGCGACAAGAAGACCTACCAGATGGATTCGGGCAACAGCGACGAGGCGATGCGCGAGGTCGAGTTGGACCTGCGCGAGGGCGCCGACATGGTGATGGTCAAGCCCGGCCTGCCCTATCTCGACATCATCCGCCGGGTGCGCGACGGCTTCGGCGTGCCGACCTTCGCCTACCAGGTCAGCGGCGAATACGCGATGATGAAGGCTGCGGCGCAGAATGGCTGGCTGGACTACGACAAGGCGCTGATCGAGGTGCTGACCGCGTTCAAGCGCGCCGGCGCCGCGGGCGTGCTGACCTATGGCGCCATCGACGCGGCGGTCCTGCTGGGCTGAGACCCGCCGCCAAACCCCTTCGGAGTTCCCAACACCGTCATTGCGAGCGCAGCGAAGCAATCCAGGGGCCGCTCTCTCCGGCCCCTGGATTGCTTCGTCGGCTTCGCCTCCTCGCAATGACGGCGAGGGATGAGCGTTCCGAGACTGCGGCGGAGACGGCGGTTTGATCCCAGCAACGGCATAGGCCATGCCGGATTAGAACAAAAAAGGAACAAACAGTCAAACGGAACTGTGCCGGCCTCGCCTCAGGCTGCCGCCAGCCATTCGCGGACCGGGCCGGTCTGATCGCTCGCCATCAGCGCGGGGGCGTGGCCGCAGCCGGGGATGGTGAGCAGCGTGGTGTCCGGCCGCGCCGCCATCCGCTCCGCCGTCTCGGCGGTCAGCAGGTCCGACTCCGCGCCGCGCACCACCAGCACCGGGCAGCGGATCTGATCCCAGACCATCCAAAGGTCGACATCCGCCAGCGGCCCGGCGAAGGCGGCGGCGATGCCGGGGTCGTAGGCCAGGCCCAGCGTGCCGTCCTGCCGCTGCCGGGCGCTGTGCTCGGCCAGGTGCCGCCACTGCCCGTCGGTCAGCTTCCCGAAGGGCGCGTGCACCCGCCGCAGATACGCCTCCAGCTCACCGAGATCGGCAAAGACCGGATCCTGGCCGACATAGGACCCGATTCGCATCAGCGCCGCCTGCGGGATGAACGGGCCGACATCGTTCAGCACCAGCCGGCGGATCGGCGTGTTCGGCTGGGCCGCCAGCATCATGCCGATCAGCCCACCCATCGAGGTTCCGACCCAGTCGACCTCCGCCGCATCCAGCCGGGCGATCAGCGCCGCCGCGTCGCCGAGATACTGCGGATAGCCGTAAAGGGCGGGGTTCGTCAGCCAGCCGCTGCGCCCGCGGCCGACCACATCGGGGCACACGACCATCCGGCCGGACCAGGCCAGCTCGGCGGCCAGCTGGTCGAAGTCGCGGCCGTTGCGGGTCAGCCCGTGCACGCACAGCACCGGCGGCCGCATGCGGTCCTCGCCCCAGGAGACATAGGCCAGACGGTGGAAGCCGCCCAGGCCGAGGCCGAGGAACTGATGCTGGGCGGGTTCCATCTCGCTTCCTCTCAGGCCGCCTGCGCGGTGGCGGGGCGCAGCGCGCCGTCCTCGACCGCGACGAAGCGCCGGGCCTCGAAGCCATTGAACCGGGTCTGCAGCACGTTGGAATAGGCGCCGATCTGGCCGAACTCGATCCAGTCGCCCTCGCGCACATCCTCGGGCAGCGGCGAGGTGCCGGGCAGGCTGTCATAGCTGTCGCAGGTCGGGCCGAACAGGGCGAAGCTGGCCGGCTTTCCGCCGGCCCCGCCCGGCCGCAGCAGCCGCACCGGATAGACGGTGCGGAAGAGCTTCATGTCGGCCAGACTGCCATAGGCGCCGTCGTTCAGGTACAGGCGGTGGCCGCGCCGGAACTCGACCTTCACCACCAGCGAGCAGGCCTCGGCCACCAAAGCCCGGCCGGGCTCGCAGAACACGGCGCGCTCGGGGTCGGCCGGCAGCCGGGCCAGGCCGGCGCGGATGGCGGCGACGAAAGCGGAGAGCGGCGGGGCCGCGGTGCCGACATAGGCGGCCGGGAAGCCGCCGCCGACATCGATCACCGGAACGCTCACGCCTGTCCTGGCCAGGATGCCGGCGCAGATCGTCAGCGCGCTCTCATAGGCGCCGGGATCGAGGCATTGCGAGCCGACATGGAAGGTCAGCCCGGCGCGGTTGCCGGTGGCGGCTATGCGGCGCAGCAGCCCGGGCGCGGCCTCGACCTCCGCCCCGAACTTGCCGCTGAGATCGCAGACCGAATCGAAGCGCGGCATGTCGACCCGCAGCACCAGGGTCAGGTCGGTCGCCCCGCCGGTCACGGCCAGGATCTTGTCCAGCTCCTCCTCATGGTCCAGCGCGAAGGTGCGGATGCCGAAGCGGCGATAGGCCAGCTCGACCGCCTGCCGGTTCTTCACCGGATGCATGTAATGCGACACGGTGCCGGCCAGCGCCGCCGCGGCCTCGATCTCGCTCAGCGAGGCGACGTCGAAATGGCGCAGCCCGCCGGCATGCAGCCCGGCCAGCACCGCCGGATGATCGTTGCATTTGACCGCGTACATCACCGTGCCGGGGAACTGGCGCTGGAACTCCGCCGCCGATTCCCGCAGCACCCGGGGCCGCAGGCAATACACCGGCTCCTCCGGGCGGAGGGCGGTGACCATGGCGAGGGCGTCGGCGAAGGACTCCATCGAACGCTCCTGGAACGCTGGGCCGCCGCCGGACGCGCGGCACCCTCACATCATCCGGGCAAGGCCGGCCGCTTGGCTAGCCCCCCGCGAAAATAGACCGAAGCGCATCCGGCGCCGCGGCCCGACCCTGCGCCCCCATGGCGCCTCGCGTCGAAACGGACAGATTATTATAACACCACACCGCCGCGACCGATCCCGGGCGGCCTGGAGACGTGATCGATGAGATGGCTTCGCCGCGGCGCGATCGCGCTGGCCTGCCTCCTGCTGCTGCTCGTGGTGCTGGCCGGCGGCGGCCTGTGGTGGCTGCGCACCGGGGTGCCGGCCGAATCGGGGACCGTCCAGCTCGACGGCCTGTCCGGCCCGGTGCGGATCTATCGCGACCAGCACGGCATCCCGACGATCTTCGCCCAGAACGACGGCGACGCCTATTTCGCCCTTGGCTGGCTGCACGCCCAGGATCGGCTGTGGCAGATGGAGCTGCAGCGCCGGATCGGCGCCGGCCGGCTGTCGGAGCTGATCGGTGCCGGCGGGCTGAGATTCGACAAGCTGATGCGGATTCTGGGCTTCTACCGCCTGGCCGAGGCCGATGTGGCGGCGCAGTCGCCCGAGATGCGCGCGGCGCTCGACCGCTACGCCGCCGGGGTCAATGCCTGGATCGACGGCCATGCCGGCGCGCTGCCGCCGGAATTCACCCTGCTGTGGACCAGGCCGGAGCCGTGGCGGCCGGCCGACACGCTGGTCTGGAGCAAGCTGATGGCGCTGCAGCTGTCGGCCAATTACCGCGACGAGATCCTGCGCGCCCAGGTGATCGCCCGGCTGGGGCCGGACCGCGCCGGCACCCTGTTCCCGGACCTCGGCACGCTGACGCCCTCCACCCTCGCCGCCCTCGACCAGGCGGCGCCGATGCTGACCCGGCTGGCCGCCGCGCTGCCGCCGCCGCTCGGGCCGCGCACGGCGTCGAACGAATGGGTGGTCGGGCCCGGCCGCACCGACACGGGCGCGCCGATCCTGGCCAACGACCCGCATCTGGGGCTGGGCGCGCCGATCCTGTGGTACCTGGCGCGGATCGAGACGCCGACCCTGTCGGTGGCCGGCGCCACCGTGCCCGGCGTGCCGCTGACCATCCTGGGCCAGAACCGGCGCATCGCCTGGGGCTTCACCACCACCGGCGCGGACGTCCAGGACTTGTTCCTGGAGACGGTCGACCCGGCCGACCCGAACCGCTACCGCACCCCGGACGGCAGTGCCGCCTTCGAGACCCGGACCGAGACGATCAAGGTCTCGGGCGGCGCCCCGGTGACGCTGACGATCCGCGGCACCCGGCACGGCCCGGTGCTGTCCGACCTCGACCCCGGCATGGCCAAGCTGGCGGGCGACGGCAAGGTCGCCGCCCTGGCCTTCACCGCCCTGGCCCCCGGCGACACCAGCGCCGACGCGCTGTACCGGCTGAACCGCGCCGGCAGCTGGCCGGAG
>NZ_JBCNNF010000043.1:0-26707 GCF_039594555.1 Inquilinus sp. | reverse complement strand
CTAAGTGTTGGTGGTGTATTTAAGAACAAGTGAACGTGGTCTTTGTCGCATGGTCGACGCCGTCCTCCGGCCGGGTGCGGCCGCCGCCCAGGGCGACGATGGCGACGCCGATGGCGCGGGCATCGACCGCGGCGACGACGCCGTCGCGCTCCGCCGCGATCGGGCGGACCACCGGCGCCGCCGGCAGATGGTTGTCGGCCTTCTCCAGGATGTCGGCCGGGCCGCCCAGGTCGCGCACCATGCGGGCGAAGCGCTCGGCCGCGGCGCCGCTGGCCAGGGCGTGCTCGACCTTGACCCGCCCCGCCTCGGCGTCGGCGGCCAGGCCGCCGATCACCAGCAGCTCGGCGGTCAGCCGGGCGGTGACCTCCCACAGCCGCTCGTCCTTCGGGCCGCCGGTCAGCAGGTCGATCGATTCCCGCACCTCGACCGCGTTGCCGGCGGTGCGGCCCAGCGGCTGGTTCATGTCGGTCAGCAGCGCCACGGTCGGTAGACCCCCTCCGTTCGCCACGTCGACGATCGACCGGGCCAGGGCGCGGGCGTCGTCGATGTCGCTCATGAAGGCCCCGGTGCCGAACTTGACGTCCATCACCAGCCCGCCCAGCCCGGCCGCCATCTTCTTCGACAGGATCGAGGCGGTAATCAAGTCGATCGACTCGACCGTGCCGGTGGTGTCGCGGATGGCGTAGATGCGGCGGTCGGCGGGGGCAATGTCGCGGGTGGCGCCGACCACGGCGCAGCCGGCGGACCGCACCACCCGGTCCAGCACATCCGTCTCCGGCTGGCTGACATAGCCGGGGATCGCATCCATCTTGTCCAGCGTGCCGCCGGTGTGGCCCAGGCCGCGGCCGGAGATCATCGGCACGAAGCCGCCGCAGGCGGCGATGATCGGGGCCAGGATCAGGCTGGTCTTGTCGCCGATGCCGCCGGTCGAATGCTTGTCCAGCACCGGGCCGGGCAGGTTCGCGGCCGACCAGTCGAGAACGCGGCCGGACCGGGCCATGGCGCGGGTGAAGGCCACCCGCTCCGGCATCGTCATGCCGCGGAAGAACACCGCCATGGCGAAGGCGGCGATCTGGGCGTCGGTGACGCTGGAATCGACGGCGCCGCGCACCATCGCCTCGATCTCGGCGACCTCCAGCACGGCCCCGTCGCGCTTGCGGCGGATGATCTCCTGCGGCAGCAGCGTCATCTCAGCGGCGCCCGGCCGGCGCGGCGACGATCTCGGACATGGCGACCCTCGGGCGAATCCGTTTGGACACGGTTGGTTCTTACTAGGACGGGACGGGGGCGGATGCCAGAGCCGTTCTGGCGGGTCAGTCCCGCAGGTTCTCCGGCCCGAAGGAATGCGGCAGCAGCGCGTCCAGCGTCGTGGTCAGGCGCAGCCCTTCCGGCCCGCAGACATGGACCTTGGTATCGCCCCGGGCGAACTCCCGGATGCGCTGGCGGCAGCCGCCGCAGGGCGTGCACAGCAGGGTGTCGCCGGCCTCGCCGCCGATCACCACGAGCTCCTCGATCGCCTTGCCACCGGCCGCGACCATGATGCCGATGGCCGTCGCCTCGGCGCATTGGCTCTGCGGATAGGCGGCGTTCTCGACATTGCAGCCTGCATGGATGGTGCCGTCCGGCGTGCGGATCGCGGCGCCGACCGGGAAGTGCGAATAGGGCACATGGGCATGCGCCCGGGCGGCGCTGGCCGCCTGGAACAGCGCGTCGAAAGCCTTGTCCGTCATGGCGATCACCGTTCCTTGACGTAGGGCACGCCGCTGGCCTTCGGTGCCGTCGCTCGGCCGATGAAGCCGGCCAGCAGGACCACCGTCAGGATATAGGGCAGTGCCTGGATCAGCTGGACCGGCACCTCGCCGAAGCCGGGGATGACGGTGCCCTGCAGCCGCGCCTCCAGCGCGTCCAGCAGGCCGAACAGCAGGCAGGTCAGCATCACCGGCCAGGGCTTCCACTTGGCGAAGATCAGCGCGGCCAGGGCCAGGTAGCCCTTGCCGGCGGTCATGTCGCGGCCGAAGGAAGCATTCTGCGCCACCGACAGATAGGTCCCGGCCAGGCCGCAGAGAATGCCGGTCAGGATCATCGCCTGGTAGCGCAGCGCCGCCACCGAGATGCCGGCGGTGTCGACGGCCGCGGGATTCTCGCCCACCGCGCGCAGGCGCAGGCCGAAGCGGGTGCGGTAGACGATCCAGGACACCAGCGGCACCGCCAGGAAGGCGGCATAGACCAGCACCGAATGGCCGGAGATCAGCTCCGACCAGATCGGCCCGATCACCGGCACGTCGCGCAGCGTGTCGGCCAGGGGCAGGGCGATCTGCTGGAACCGGGCGTCGCCCTCCAGCGGTGGGGTCTGGCCGCCGCGCTGGTACCAGGCGATGCCGAGCGTGACCGTCAGCCCCGAGGCCAGGATGTTGATGGCGAGGCCGGAGACCACCTGGTTGCCGCGATGGGTGATCGAGGCATAGCCGTGCAGCAGCGCCAGCACCACCGACACCACCACGCCCATGCCCAGCCCGGCCCACGCCGAGCCGGTGCCGGCGGCCATGGCGGCGGAGGCGAAGGCCGCGGCCAGCATCTTGCCCTCGAGCCCGATATCGACCAGCCCGGCGCGCTCGGCGAACAGCCCGGCCAGCGCCGCCAGCACCAGCGGGGTCGAGGTGCGGATGGTGGCGTCGAGCAGGGCGATGACGTCGAGCAGGGTCATGAGCTCGTCCCCTTCGCCGGCTGCAGCGCCGGCTCGCGGCGCCGGAACAGCGCCTCGATCCGCGGCCGGAACAGGTTCTCCAGCGCGCCGGCGAACAGGATCACCAGCCCCTGGATCACCACCACCATGTCGCGGGTGATCTCCGGCATGTCGAAGTTCAGCTCGGCCCCGCCCTGGTACAGCGCGCCGAACAGCAGCGCCGCGAAGACGATGCCGAAGGGGTGGTTGCGGCCCATCAGCGACACCGCGATGCCGACGAAGCCGGCGCCGGCCACGAAGTTCAGCAGGATGCGCCGCTGCACGCCCATGATCTCGTTCAGCGCGATGAAGCCGGACAGGGCGCCGGAGATGCACATCGCCAGGATGATGATGCCGGCGACCGAGATGCCACCATAGACCGCCGCGCGCGGGTTCAGCCCGACCGTCCGCAGCGCATAGCCCCAGCGGGTGCGCCAGACGAAGATCCAGACGAAGACGCAGCAGGCCAGGGCCCACAGGAAGGACAGGTTCAGCGGCAGCCGCCGCATCTTGACGCCGAACCAGGACAGGACCTCGGTGATGGTCGGCAGCACGGTGCCGGCGGCGAAGGCCCGGCTTTCCGGCGATTGCTGGCCCGGCGCGATCAGCACATGGACCATCAGATAGACCATCAGCGACGAGGCGATGAAGTTGAACATGATCGTCGTGATGACGATGTGGCTGCCCCGCTTCGCCTGCAGATAGGCCGGGATGAAGGCCCAGACGGCGCCGAACAGCGCGGCCGCGATGATCGCCAGCGGCAGCACCAGGATGAAGGGCAGGAAGTCGAGATAGAGGCAGACGAGCCCGACCCCGAGCCCGGCGACATAGGCCTGGCCCTCGGCGCCGATGTTGAACAGCCCGGCGTGGAAGGCCACCGCCACGGCCAGCCCGGCGAAGATGAAGTTGGTGGTGTAGTAGAGCGTGTAGCTCCAGTTCGGGAAGCTGCCGAAGGCGCCCTTCAGCAGCAGCTCCGCCGCGTGCACGGGGGTGTAGAGATAATCCGCCCCGCTCATCGTGCCGGCGGAATACTGGCCCCAGTAGATCAGCAGCACCACCAGCCCGGCGGCGACGAAGGCCAGCACCAGGTTGACCAGCGGGATCAGCCCGATCGACACCCAGCGCGGCACGTCGGCCGGACGGCCGAGCACGCTCATTCCGCCGCCTCCTGCTGGACGCCGGCCATCATCAGGCCCAGCGACTGCTCGCTGGCGCCGTCGGCCGCGACCTCGCCGACGATCATGCCGTCGAACATGACGAGGATCCGGTCGGCCAAAGACCGGATCTCGTCGAGCTCGACCGAGACCAGGAGGATCGCCTTGCCGCCGTCGCGCAGCGCCACCAGGCGGCGGTGGATCGCCTCGATCGCGCCGATATCGACGCCGCGGGTCGGCTGGCCGACCAGCAGCACCTGCGGGTCGCGCTCGACCTCGCGGCCGACGATGATCTTCTGCTGGTTGCCGCCGGAGAAGTTGGCGGCCTTGAGATGCGGGTTGGGCGGCCGGACGTCGTAGTCCTGCATCAGCCGCTCGCAATGCGCCACCACCTTGCGGCCGTCGGTCATCACCGCGCCGTTATAGGCGGGGTCGGTATGGTGGCCGAGGATCGAGCATTCGGCGGCGCTGAAGGCGGTGACCAGCCCCTCGCGGTGGCGGTCCTCCGGCACATGGCCGACGCCCAGCCGGCGCAGCGTGCCGGCATCGACATGGGGCAGGGACGACAGGGCCGTGCCGCCGACCGCGATGTCGCCCTTGGCCGGGCGGACCATGCCGGCCAGCGCGGCCAGCAGCTCCGACTGTCCGTTGCCCGACACGCCGGCGATGCCGACGATCTCGCCGGCCCGCAGCGCGAAGGACACGTCCTTGACCCGGCGCACGCCCTGGCCGTCGACGACGTCGAGGTCGCGCACCTCCATCAGCGTCTCGCCCGGCTTCGCCGGGGTCTTGTCGACGCGCAGCAGCACCTTGCGGCCGACCATCAACTCGGCCAGCTGCTCGCGGCTGGTCTCCTTCGTCGCCACATTGGCGACGACGCGGCCCTGCCGCATCACCGTCACCGCATCGGTGATCGCCATGATCTCGCGCAGCTTGTGGGTGATCAGGATCACCGTCTTGCCCTGCGCCCGCAGCGCCGCGAGGATGCGGAACAGGTGGTCGGCCTCCTGCGGCGTCAGCACGCCGGTCGGCTCGTCCAGGATCAGGATGTCGGCGCCGCGATACAGCGCCTTCAGGATCTCGACCCGCTGCTGCAGCCCGACCGGCAGGTCGCCGACCACGGCGTCGACCGGCACCTCCAGGCTGTATTCCCGCTCCAGCCGCTGCAACTCGGCCCGCGCCCGGGACTTGCCGCCGGCCAGCAGCGCGCCGCCTTCGGCGCCCAGGATCACGTTCTCCAGCACCGTGAACGGCTCCACCAGCATGAAGTGCTGGTGCACCATGCCGATGCCGGCCGCGATCGCGTCGCTGGAAGAGGTGATGCGCTTCGGCTGGCCGTCGACCAGGATCTCGCCGCTATCGGCCTCGTAGAAGCCGTACAGGATCGACATCAGGGTCGACTTGCCGGCGCCGTTCTCGCCGATGATGCCGTGGATCGTGCCGGGCGCGATGGTCAGCGACACGTCCTGGTTGGCCTTGACCGGGCCGAAGCTCTTGCTGATGCCGCGCAGCTCGATGGCCGGCGGGGCCCCGGTGGGGGCTCCGCCGACCGTCGCGGCGCGGGTCACGCCATCATTGCTCATCGCGGTCGGGTGCCGCCGTCACATCGGGCAGGAATTGTCGGTGCGGTAGTCGACGACCTTGATCGAGCCGTCGATGATGCCCTTCGAGGCCGCGTCGACCTTCGCTTTCATCTCCGGCGTGATCAGCTTGGCGTTGTTCTCGTCGGCCGCCCAGCCCACACCGTCCTCCTTCAGGCCCAGCACGTTGACGCCGGGCTTGAAGGTGCCCGTCTGGGCCGATTTGAAGACGTTGTAGGCGGCGACGTCGACGCGCTTGACCATCGAGGTCAGGACCGAGCCGGGATGCAGCATGTTCTGGTTGCTGTCGACGCCGATCGACAGCTTCTTGGCGTCGGCGGCGGCCTGCAGCACGCCCAGGCCGGTGGCGCCCGCCGCGGCGTAGACCACGTCGGCGCTGCGGTCGAACTGGCTGCGCGCCAGCTCGCCGCCCTTGGTCGGGTCGTTCCAGGCGGCCGGGGTGGTGCCGGTCATGTTCTGCAGCACGGTGATCTTCGGGTCGGCGTAATGCGCGCCCTGGACGTAGCCGCAGCCGAAGGCGCGGATCAGCGGGATGTCCATGCCGCCGACGAAGCCGACGGTGTGGGTCTTCGACGCCATGGCGGCCAGGATGCCGACCAGGAACGAGCCTTCCTGCTCCTTGAACACGATCGACTGGACGTTCGGCTTGTCGACCACCGCGTCGATGATCGCGAATTTCGTGTCCGGGAACTCGTCGGCCACGATCTCCAGCGCCGGGGCCTGGGCGAAGCCGACGGCGATGATGACGTTGGCGCCGTTCTCGGCCATGCGGCGCAGCGCCTGCTCGCGCTGGGATTCGTTGGTGACCTCGAATTCGGCGATCTTGATGCCGGATTCGTCGGACCACTTCTTCGAGCCGTTGTAGATGCCTTCGTTGAAGGAGCGGTCGAACTTGCCGCCCATGTCGAAGACCACTGCCGGCTTCACCTCGTCGGCGAAGGCAGCCCCGGCCACGAGCGCCGTGGAGAGGGCGAGGGCGGAGAGAAGCTTTTTCATTGTTGGAAGACGCTCCCTGTCAAACCGAGTGTCAGAGGATATCTGCCATGCCCAAGGGGCGCCAGCACCGCGAGGGCCTGTCGTCGGGACATGGGTGGTGGATATGGAGCAGGCCGGCCGAACCGGCGTGGGATGCCGTCGTCATCATCTCTCCCAGGGGCTCGATCCCGGACGTCCTGCCGGGAGACGACGAACCGCAAGCCTCACCTGGCGCCGCGACCGGTTTCCCCGGCATCGGCACCGCCTCTCCTGAAGCCGAACCGTAACGAAAACCTGACCAAACGGTCAAAGCAAATTTTGCGTTGAAAATCAGTATTAATATCGGACAAAAGGCCTATCGGCCCGCTCTTAGCCGCCGAAGGCAGGAACGGGCGGCGTGGCTTTCTTAGGGGCGTCCCGGTCCTCTGCCGCCGCGGCGACCAGCCAGTCACGGAAGGCGCGCACCGCCGGGCGGTCGATGGCGTCGGTCCGGCACAGGAAGTGATAGGCGTAGTCGGCGACCCGGCTGTCCGGGAAGGGCCGCACCAGCCGCCCGCTGCTCAGGTCGTCGGCCATGATCGAGCTGCGGCCCAGGGCCACGCCTTCGCCGGCGGCCGCCGCCTCCAGCATCATATGGCTGTCGCTGTAGCGCGGGCCGCGGCGGTGATCGACATCCTCCAGCCCGAAATGCAGCAGCCAGTGCTGCCAGGTGACCCAGGGCTCGTCGTCGCCGGTCAGCACGTCGTGGATCAGCGTGTGGTGGCGCAGATCCGCGGGGGCCAGCAGTGGGCGCGGGCCCTCTAGCAGAAGCGGGCTGCACACCGGGAACACCTCGTCGTCCAGGAAGCGCTCGACATGGAGGCCGGCCCAGCCGCCGCGGCCGTAGCGCAGGGCGATGTCGACCCGCTCGCGGCGGAAATCCACCGCCTGGTGCTGGGCGTGGACCTCGATCTCGAGGCCGGGGTTGAGGCGGCGGAACCCGGCCAGCCGCGGCAGCAGCCAGCGCACGGCGAAGGAGGGCAGGACGGTGACCGACAGCACGGTCTGGACGTCGTCGACCCGGACCCGCGCCACCGCCTCGGCCAGGCGGTCGAAGCCTCGGGTCAGCTGCGGCGTCAGGATCCGCCCCTGCTCGGTCAGCGCCAGGCCGCGCGGCAGGCGCTGGAACAGGGCGACGCCGAGATACGCCTCCAGCGCCTTGACCTGGTGGCTGACCGCTGCGGGGGTGACCGCGAGCTCATCGGCCGCGTCGACGAAGCTGAGATGGCGGGCGGCGGCCTCGAAGGCGCGGAGGGCGTTCAGCGGGGGCAGTCGGCGCGCCATGGGCGGAGCGGATGAGCGATAGTTTTTCTAAGCCATAGCACGAGAAAGCCTCGTTTGTCGAAGCGAGAACGAAAGCACAACTATAGGGGCGAGGCGGAGGCGCCCTGAGGGGCCAGCCGACCTCGCAAGCCAAGGAGAACCGCCATGTCCGCCACCGGAATCCCGCTCACCGCCACTCGTGACGCCACCGCCGCCCGCGGCGTGGTCCTGCGCCTGGTCGACCGGCTTCTGGACTGGCAGGACCGCGAGCGTCAGCGCCGCCACCTGTCCAGCCTCGACGACCACATCCTGGCCGATGTCGGCCTGAGCCATGGCGATGTCGACGAAGAGGTCCGCAAGCCGTTCTGGCGCGCCTGAGTGCGAGCCGCTGGAGAGACTCTTCGGAATTCTCGACACCGTCATTGCGAGCGCGGCGAAGCAATCCATCCCGCAGCATGAGCGGCCCGATGGATTGCTTCGTCGGCTTCGCCTCCTCGCAATGACGGCGAGGAACCAGATGTTCTAAAAAGCTCTCGTCAGAGCTTGATGATCTGCAGGCCGCCCGTCCCGGTGAACACGAACAGGCGGCGGTCCGGCATCACCCGCAGCCGGAGGGCCGCGGCCGGAAGCTGGTACCGGTTCAGCAGGGTCGGCCGGCGCGGATTGCGCACATCGACCTCCTCGACACCCCCATCCGTCGCGACGAAGGCCGTGCCGGAGCCGAGCGCGACCGCCCGATCCCCCTGGCTGGCCGCGTAGAGGCCGAGGCGGACCGGCCGGCCCGGCTGGCTCACATCCAGGATGTGGAGGCCGGTCGAGCACCGCAGATAGGCGGTCCTGGCATCGCCGCTGAGGGCCAAGTCGCTGGCGAATTCGCAATCGTCGCTGTAGCGCCCGATCTCGCTGATCCGCGCGGGGTTCCCGACGTCGTAGATGCGCAGTCCCCCGGGGGTGCCTCCCGCGACGTCCGGCGCCGTGGCCGCGAACAGCAGCGTTCCGGCCAGCTGCAGCCGCTCGACCCGGGTGTCGACCGGCACCGCGGCCCGCACCACCGGACGGGCCGGGTTCGACACGTCGACGGACGTCACCGAGCCGCCGTTGGTGGCGGTGCCGAGATAGACATGCCGGCCCTTCCCCGCGATCGCGGAGGAGAACTGGGCGGGCAGGCGCCCCAGCTCGCGCGGCGATGACGGGTTACCGAGATCGGCGATGATCAGCCCATAGCCCCAGGACGCCAGATAGGCCCGCCGGCCATCGACCGCCATGTCCTCGAACGCGCGGGCCTGCTTGGCCTTCGGCAGGTCGGCGTCGAACCGTCCCGTCGGCGTCAGGTCGCCGTCATTCGCCGCGCTCAGCCCATAGGTGTTCTGCAGCAGGACCAGGCTGCGGTCGATGAGGGCCGCGTCCCGGACATCGGCGCCGCCGACGGTGTCGACGACGCTGGCCAGGCGGGCCGTCTTGCCCGTGTCGAACAGGGCCAGCTGGTCGGTGCTGGTGGCCACCCATCCCCATTGGCCCTGCACCGCGGTCGTTTCCGCGGCGAAGGCATTGCCGAAATCGATATGGCCGACCCGGCGCACCGGCAGGCGGAGGCTCCAGGCGCTGACGCCGGAGGCCCCGAAACCATAGGCCTTGTCGCCGGCGATGAAGCCGTTGAACAGCGCCTCGCCCGGGTCCGCGCTGCCCCACAGCAGCGGCTGGCCGCCCCAGGGCGGCAGGTAATACAGGTTGACGCTCAGCCCGAACCCCACCGCCAGCGGCCAGGCGAACTGCAGGCGGAAATTGGCGAACCCGTCCAGGCTTGCACTGGTGATCGTCTTCGGGAAATTCTTCCGGCTGTTGTCGAACACCTGCAGCAGGGTGTCGTCGATCATCGTCCGGGCCGAGGTGAAGATGCGGTTGCCCGCCGTGCCGACCACATCGGCCGGGCCGCTCTCGACCACCCGGATGGCCCTGGGGTAGAGCGGATCCGCCAGGGAATGGACGACCACGCCCCTCTCGGCGTCGAAGGCATAGAGATAGTCCCCGTCGATCGAGATCGCCGTGATGGCCTCGGGCGCCGCGCTGGTCCGCAGGGCGCCGCCGTCGACCAGCCGCGGGCGGCCGGGATCGAGCAGGGAATAGATGGCCAGGCCGGAGGTGCCGTCCTGCCGTTGCCAGCTGGCATAGAGATAGCGGCCGCGGGCCGCGATCGCGGTGATGACGCCGGGCAGCGGCTGCCGGCGCGTATCGCTGGCCAGCCGGGGCGCCTCCGGAGTCCGGTAGTCCCAGGCCGTCACGGTGGCCCCGGCCGGAAGATAGACGAAGTCGCCCTGCTGGAGGGGCACGCCGATGCGGCCGCCATAGGCCGTCTGATCCGCCCGCGCCGCCAGCTCCTGCGCCTGGGCCAGGCCGGCGCTGGAGATCGCGAGGGCCAGCCCCAGCGCGATCCGCCTTGAACAGCGAAGGGCCGTTTGCCGTATCCGCTCCGACAATCCTGTCGCTTCAGGTTCCCCCACGATCGGCTCCTTTTGGTTGGGCTGGTTTTCGGCACGTCGAAATGTTCGGCACCGGCCCGTGATGGCCGTGTCGGCTTCGCCTCCCCGCCATGACGGAGAGGGCGAAGGGGCGCTCTCAGGGTTGGATCGATGAGGTCTCGGGCCTGTTCGGGCCCATGCCCGCACCGGGATGTCCGGGTGCTCTCAAACAGGTGTGCGCGAACTCACGAAGGACATGCCGCACGATCGGCCGCAGGCATTGGATGCAAGTTCGCCTCCCCCGACTTAATCGATTTCGGAAATATCGAAATCTATGGACCAGGCAGTGAAACGCCGATCCTCAGATTCGGATTTGGATTTCACCATTGCAAATGAGACGAAATCTGACAAGCGGGTTTGTTAGGGTTGGGCAGTAATGGTGGGTGATCAATTCAATATTGGCCAAAATTCGATTCTTTTGCTCCCGGCATTTGCTCTTGTTTCAGACTATCCGGCAGCCGGTTGAGGGTGGGCTCGCCATGGCGATCGATGAGCCTCATGGATGATCGCGCCGCATGGCGGCGGCCGGATCCGATGCTAGATTGATGCCATGACCGAAGGGATCGTCGCCCACACCGAGACCCTGGCCGAGGAGATCGCCAACGCGGTCACCCACGGCATCGGCGCCGCCCTTGCCGTGGCCGGGCTCGTCGTGCTCCTGGTCCTGGCCAGCCTCCACGGCGGCGCGCTCGAGATCGTCAGCCTGGCGATCTACGGCACCACGCTGGTGCTGACCTATGTCGCCTCCACCCTGCTGCATGCGGCGCGCTCGGCCCGCTTCAAGCATGTCTGCAACCTGCTCGACCATGCCTCGATCTACCTGTTGATCGCCGGCACCTACACGCCGTTCCTGCTGCTGGGCCTGCGCGGCGCCTGGGGCTGGACGCTGTTCGCGGTGATCTGGGGGCTGGCGATCACCGGCGTGGTGCTGCGCCTGGGCC
The DNA here is from genome assembly GCF_039594555.1 of Inquilinus sp. Taxonomy (GTDB): domain Bacteria; phylum Pseudomonadota; class Alphaproteobacteria; order DSM-16000; family Inquilinaceae; genus Inquilinus. The sequence goes on along the minus strand of NZ_JBCNNF010000043.1, from coordinate 15,496 downwards.
TGCGCCGCTACGGCCGCCATATCGCGCTGCCGCTCTATCTCGGCATGGGCTGGCTGATCCTGGTCGCGATCGGCCCGGTGTGGTCGGCGCTCGGCGCCGCCGCGGTCGGCTGGATCGTGGCCGGCGGCCTCGCCTACACCGCCGGCGTCGCCTTCTTCGTGTGGGAGCGGCTGCCCTTCAACCACATGATCTGGCACCTGTTCGTGCTGGCCGGCAGCGCCCTGCACTTCACCGGCATCATGGCCACCGTCGTCCCGTGGGGCTGACAGGCAGCGTTGGGCAGGCACGGGCGCCGCGGTCGAGGCGCGGCGACATCCTCCGGAGGGATGGTGGGCTCACCCAATCGCTGAATTGCGCGGCCGGACGGTGCGACACAGACTTGCACATCATGGCCGAACCCGCCTGCAGCCACGGCTCGTCCCGGACCGCCCGGAGGCCGACGCGCGCCGGCGGCCATCTCCTCCGGGCAACCGCGATCATGATGGCCGTCGCAGCTGCCACCCATGGGGCGCACGCCCAGTTTCAGGTCGACCCGCCGACGCCGGTGCCGAAGCTAGAACTCCCGCCGGCAGGACCGGTACCGGTCTATCCTCTGGTCAAGCCGGGATTGCCGCCGCCGCAGCCTTGGGTGGGGCTGCCGGCACAGCCGCCGCCAGCCCCGTCCTTCGCTCCTGTTTCCGCACGCGTACGGCAGAGCAAGACTCACCCCAACGGCATGACCATCTCGGTCGCGGCGGTGAGCTTCCTGCAGTCCAGCATCGCCGTCGATGTGGAGATCTTCAATCCGGGCGTCGACAGGCGGCGCCTCAACCCTTTCGGCACCATGCTGCTCAGCGATGACCGCGGCCGGCGCTACCCCTTTCTTCCCCCGCTCGACAATCCGGAGGTGCAGATCGCTCCGGGGTCGCATGTGGTCGGCCGGCTGGTCTTTCTCGGCGGCGTCGACTGGCAGGCGCGGATGTTGCGGCTGACGATCAATCATCCGCTGGGTAGCCCCACGGATCGCATGAGCGTAACGCCGCTGTTTCAGTTCAGCCTGCCTGGGGAGCCACGCTTCTAGCGACGTACCGCATCGCGTTGCGAATCGACGGGGCTGGCACCCGGCCGCCGCCATCGCCATTCTGTCCATCGGGACCGACCATGGGCGAGGGGCGAGTGAGCGAACGGCCGGACGACATCTTCCAGGAGGATCTTGCCGCCGACCCGGCGCGCGCCCGGCGCGGCTGGGGTGCCCGGCTGGGCGGGCTGTTCCGGCGCCGGGCCGCGGGCCCGGTCCCGCCGCCGCCTCCGGCCGGCGGCGGCCGGCGCTGGCCGCGGCTGGCGGGTTGGAGCATCGGCGGGCTGGTGGTGCTGTTCGTGCTGTACATGGCCGTCGGCGCCTTCATCGTGCATGCGGTCGACGACGATCCGGATTTCGCCGCGGCCACGCCGATCCAGGGCGGCAGCCAGGCCGTGGAGATCGCGGCGGCGCTGATCGAGCGCGAGACCGGCGGCGCCCATCGCTGGACCGCCAACGACCCGTTCTTCCTGCCCGGCTGGCTGCTCGACAACATGCCGAACTACCAGCAGGGCATCATCTACGCCCTGTCGCGCTTCACCGCCGAGATGGGCGACCAGATCGGCCGGTCACGCGGCTCCTCCCAGATGGACCCGGATCTCGACCGGGCCACCGGCCTGCTGCGCTATCCCGGCACGATCTGGCTGTTCGACCTCAGCACCTCCTGGGCGCCGACGGCGTCGTCGGAATCGCAGTACCGCGCGGCCGCGCGGGCGCTGCGCAGCTACAACCAGCGGGTGGCCGCCGGCACCGCGCCGTTCGAGCGGCGGGCCGACAACCTGCTGCAGACGATCGACCGCTTCGCCGCCGATCTCGGCTCGCAATCCTCGGTCATCGCCGACCATATCGAGGCCAGCCGCGGCTGGCTGATCGACACCCAGGCCGACGACATCTTCTATGCCACCATGGGCCGGCTCTACGCCTATTTCCTGGTGCTGCGCGCCCTCGGCCGCGACTTCGAGGGCGTGATCGCCCAGTCCGGCGCGACCAAGATCTGGGACGAGATGGTCGACAATCTGCGCGAGGCGGCGGAGCTGCGGCCGCTGGTGGTGATGAACGGCCGCGCCGACGCCATGTTCCAGCCCAACCACCTGGCGGTGCAGGGCTTCTTTCTGCTGCGCGCCCGCACCCAGATGCGCGAGCTGGCGAACGTGCTGCGGAATTAGGCCGCGGACTCATCGATGCCCGGCCAGTTGATGGTCCCTTGAAGAGGTGACATCGTCATGAGCATGGGTGCAGACCGCAAACCGCAGATACGCCGGACGACCCCGCCGTCGGAAAGCGTCGTCGCGCGCTGGTACGAGAACGCCAGCCTGCTCGACAGCTACAGCATCGACCTGAGCGCGTCGGAACGGTCGAGCATGCGCGAGCTGGCGACGCGGACGCTCGCCGATCCACCCGCGTGGCAAAAGGCGTTGATCGCGCTGCGCGACGCCATGGTCACGCCCTTCGGCATCAAGACCTCCGACACGGTCAGGTCGTCCCGGGGCAGCCATGAACGGGTGGAATTCTTTCCGGTGCACTGGGAGGGCGAGGACGAGATCGTGCTCGGTGCGGATGACCGGCACCTGGACTTCCGGCTGTCTCTGCTCCGGCGCCATTCTCCGGCAGGCACGTCGCTCATCGCGACGACCGTCGTGCATACCCACAATGCCTTGGGCTTCACCTATCTCAACGCGATCAGGCCGTTTCATCACCTCGTGGTCAGGGCCAACCTGGCACGCTGTGGACGGACACGACTGCAGTAGAGCCGCAGAACCTTAGCCCTTCGGCCCGAACGGCCCCAGCGCCGCGGCATGACGGGCCACCAGGTCGAGGCCGAACTCGGTCGGGCGCAGCGCCGGCGCGCGGTCGCGCACCGCCAGGCCGGCGCGGGCTGCGAACAGGCGCTTGCCGTAGCAGATCAGCGTCTCGATCGACTGCATGACGAAGACGATCGACGGCGCCGCCCGGGCATAGGCCGCGGCTGCCGCGGCCTCGTTCCCGACCTGGTGGAGCCGATGGATCGCCACCGCGTGGTCGACCGCGTCCGGCGCCAGCAGGAAGCCGTCGCAGCCGGCGCGCAGGCTGTCGATCATCTCCAGCCCGCCGCGGCCGTTGAACACCCGCAGCTTTCCTTCAGTGGTGGCGATCAGCCGCTCGACCTCCACCGCCGATCCCTCGGCCTTGATCAGCGTCATGTTGGCGTGGCGCCGCATCAGCCGGGCGACGTCCTCGGCGGACAGGCCACGGCCGAGATACTGTGGCGCGTTCTGGATCGCCATCGGCAGCGCCGTCGCGTCCATCACCCGGCTGAAGAAATCCAGATACTCGCCGGCGCCATAGCTGCCGACAGCGGGCGGCTGCAGGATCAGCCAGCCGGCCCCGGCCGCCTCGGCCGCTCGGACCATCGCCACCTGCTCGGCCACCGACGGGCCGCAGATGGTGAAGCCGATCGGCACCCGGCCGCCGACATCCTCCGCCACCCAGTCCATCACCGTCCGGCGCTCGTCGAAACCGAGCTTCGCCACCTCGGTGGCCAGACCCAGCGCGGCGATGCCGGCGACCCCGGCCTCCAGGCACGCCTCCACCTGCCGGCGCATCGATGCTCGGTCCAGCCGCTCCTCCGCGTCGAAGAAGGCGTAGAGGATGGCGTGGATGCCTGGCGCGGTCATGGCGGTTCTTCCTGGTCTCAATCCGCCGTCAGCGGCGCGACGGCCTCACCCGCCTGCTCGCGCAGCCGCTCGGCCAGATCGGCGAGGTTGTCGCGGATCTGGGCGAAGGTGAAGGCGATGGCGAAGGCCTGGCCGAACTCCCGCCCGTCCAGCCCCTCGCCACCGGCGCCCCGCAGCGCGTCGACGCTGCTCTGCAGCGCCGCCACGGCTAGGTCCAGCGCGCCGCCATCGCCCGGCGCGGCCGTCGCCTCCAGCGCCGCCGCCATCGCGGTCATCCGCTTCTTCGCAGCGGTCACCGCCTGCTCCAGCGTCGCCCCCAGCGCCGCCTGCAGCGCCGGCGACAGTGGGGTATGGGCCGCCCGGTTCAGGATGATCTCGCTGTACCACAGCCGGCGGATGGTGCGGATCACCGGCGCCGGGTCGAGATGCTCCGGGATGGCGCCGGGGCGCTCGCGCCGCGCCTCGTCCAGCTGACTCTCGGCCTTGCGCATCAGCGTGCGGATGCGCTGGTTGATCGCGGTCGCGTCCCCCTCCGCCCCGCCCAGGCGCCCGGCGGCCAGGGCCAGCAGGGCGGCGCATTGGCCGAGCAGCTCGGCACTGGTGTCGCGCAGATGGTCGCGGGCGCGGACCGGCAGGATCAGCAGCGCGGCCAGCACCCCGACCACCGTGCCGAGGCCGATCTCCGCCACTCGCTGGAAGGCCGCGCCCAGCGGATCGGCATGGCTGGGGTCCGACAGCATGACGATCGCCGCCGTGACCGCGCCCAGGCGCAGATTGGGCCGCCGGGCGGCGATGTAAACCGTGGCCAGCATGACCAGCAGCAGAACCGCGCCGGTGCCCAGGGCGGAAGGGCCGGACAGCACCGCGCCGATCACCCCGAACACGGCGCCGATCAGGGTGCCGAGCAGCCGGTCGACAGTGGCGCCCAGCGTGGCGCCGAGCGTGGCCTGCAGCACGATCACGGCGGTCAGCACCGACCAATAGCCCTTGGGCAGGCCGAACGCCTCGGCCAGGGCATAGGCGGCGACGGCGGCGATCGCGCCCCGCACCGCCTGGCGGACATGGATCGGGTCGAGGCGGAGGGAGGACAGCTGAATCACGGCGACTCCGGGGCTGCGGCGACAGCATGCCAGAGAGCGACGGTGCATTGCAGCAACGGCAAACGAGATTGAAAACCACTCGCAATCGCAACGGCCGCGTGATACCCCGACTTCGGCAGCGGGAGAGGGGTGGCGATGGGCGCGATGACCAGGGTCCTGTTCGCGGCGGCGTTGAGCCTCTGCGCCGGTGCGGCGCTGGCGGCGGGGGACACGATCTCAGTCACCGACCTGGCCGGCCGCACCGTCGAGGTGCCGAAGCATGTCGAGCGCATCCTGCTCGGCGAGGGCCGGCAGATCTACATCGTCGCCGCGCTGGACCGGGAGAACCCGATCGGCCGTATCGCCGGCTGGAAGGACGAGTTCGAGCGCTCCGACCTCAACACCTACCGGCAGTACCAGGCGCAGTTTCCCGGCATCGACAAGATCCCGGACATCGGCGACCCGGAGGACGGCACCTTCAACGCCGAGCAGGCGATCGCGCTGAAGCCCGACGTGCTGTTCCTGCTGCTGGGCCAGAAGCAGGCGGCGGAGGAATCCGGGCTGATCAGGACGCTGGAGGGCGCCGGCATCGCCACCGTCTTCATCGATTTCCGCGACGAGCCGTTCACCAACACCGAGCCCAGCGTCCGGCTGTTCGGCCAGATCCTGGGCCGGCAGCAGCGGGCGGAGGACTTCATCGCCTTCTTCAACCAGCAGCTCGGCCTGATGCAGGACCGGCTGGCCAAGGCGAACCCGCCGCGGCCGAAGGTGATGATCGAGCGCGCCGCCGGCACCGGCTGGGGCGCGGAATGCTGCGCCTCCTTCGGCACCGAGAATTTCGGCCGCATGGTCAAGATGGCGGGTGGGGACAACATCGCCGAGGACCTGATCCCCGGCGCCTTCGGCGTGCTGAACCCGGAGCAGGTGACGGTCGCCAACCCCGACGTGGTGATCATCACCGGCGCCAACTGGGCCCAATACGTGCCCGATGGCGGCTGGGTCGGGCTCGGCCCGGATGCCGACCAGGCGGTGGCGAGGCAGCGGCTGGCGGCGCTGGTGGCGCGCCCGGCCTATACCGGCGTCAGGGCGGTGGCCGAGGGCCGCGTCCACGCCATCTGGCACCAGTTCTACGACAGCCCCTACCAGTTCGTGGCGGTGCAGCAGATCGCCAAATGGCTGCATCCGGATCTGTTCGCCGACCTGGACCCGGAGGCGACGCTGCGCACCCTGCATGAGCGGTTCCTGCCGATCCCGTACCGGCCCGGCTACTGGGTCTCGCTGGACGCGGCGGGCTGAGAGGTATCGCATGGTCGACCACGCCGTCCTGATCGACACCCATCTGCGCGCCGGCCGCGCCGCCTATCGCGGCCTGGCGCGGCGCAAGCTGCTGCTGCTCGCCGCCCTGGCCGCGGCGCTTCTGGTCAGCCTGGTGCTCGACATCGGCATCGGCCCGGCGCGCTACGGCGTGGCCGAGGTGGTGTCGGCCCTGGTCTCGCCGTCGGACGTGCCGGCGACGCTGCGGGTGGTGATCTGGGACATCCGCCTGCCGGTGGCGCTGATGGCCGTGGTCGTCGGCGCCGCTTTGGCGGTGGCCGGGGCGCAGATGCAGACGGTGCTGAACAACCCGCTGGCCGATCCCTTCACCCTCGGCATCTCGGCCGCCGCCAGCTTCGGCGCGGCGCTGGCCATCGTGCTCGGCGTGGCGCTGATCCCGGCGCTGACCGACGTGATGGTGCCGGTCAACGCCTTCCTGATGGCGCTGGTGGCGTCGCTGGGGCTGCACACGCTGAGCCAACGCCGCGGCGTGACCATGGAGACGGTGGTGCTGCTGGGCATCGCCATCGTCTTCACCTTCAACGCGCTCCTGTCGCTGCTGCAATATGTGGCGTCGGAGCAGGCGCTGGCGGCGGTGGTGTTCTGGACCATGGGAAGCCTGGGCAAGGCCAGCTGGGGCAAGCTGGCGGTCACCGCCATCGTCCTGCTGGTGCTGCTGCCGCTGATGGCATGCCGGGCGTGGCAGCTGACGGCGCTGCGCCTGGGCGAGGACAAGGCCCGCAGCTTCGGCATCGATGTCCGCCGCCTGCGGCTGGAAACGATCCTGGCGGTCAGCCTGCTGGCCGCGGTGCCGGTCGCCTTCGTCGGCACCATCGGCTTCGTCGGCCTGGTCGGGCCGCACATCGCCCGCATGCTGATCGGCGAGGACCAGCGCTTCTTCCTGCCTGCCTCGGCCCTGGCCGGGGCGCTGATGCTGTCCGCCACCTCGATCGTGTCGAAGTCGATCGTGCCGGGCGTGATCTTCCCGATCGGGGTGATCACCGCGCTGGTCGGCGTGCCGTTCTTCTTCAGCCTGATCCTGGCCAGCCGGCGGCGCGCATGGCAATGAATCCCGTGACGCTGGAACTGCGCGACGTCTCCGTCGCCTATGGCCGCCGGGCGGTGCTGCACGGCATCACCACGCCGGTGATGCGGGGCGGCGAGGTCACCGCGGTGATCGGGCCGAACGCGGTCGGCAAGTCCAGCCTGTTCCGCCGCATCGCCGGGCTGGTCGGCGGCCCGGGCGAGGTGCTGGTCGACGGCCGCCCGGCCGGCGGCTGGGAGCAGGGGGATCCCAACCGGCCCTGCCACCTGCCGCAGGAGGCGGCGGTGAACGCGGTCCTCACCGTGCTCGAATCCGTGCTGCTGGCGCGCAAGAGCAGCGCCGGCTGGCGCGTCGACGACAGCGATCTCGATGCCGTCACCCGCACCCTGGCGCTGCTCGAGATCGACGACCTCGCCATGCGCAACTTGGGCGAGCTCAGCGGCGGGCAGAAGCAGCTGGTGTCGATCGCCCAGGCGCTGGTGCGCGACCCACGCATTCTGCTGATGGACGAGCCGACCAGTGCCTTGGACCTGCAGCGCCAGGTCGAGGTGCTGACTCTGGTCCGCGACCTGGCCCGCAGCCGTGGCCTGTGCGTGCTGATCGCGCTGCACGACCTGAACCAGGCGGTGCGCTTCACCGACCGGGTGCTGGTGCTGAAGGAGGGGCGCGTCGCCGCCTGCGGCGAGCCGCGGACCGTCGTGACCGCCCGGATGCTGCGCGAGGTCTATGGCGTCGAGGCGCGGGTCGAGACCTGCTCAGACGGCATGCCGATGGTGCTGGCCGACCGCTCCACCCGCCGGCGCCGCATCGCGCTGGAGCGGCTGGCGGCCGAATAGCAGAAGGCCCGCCACCGGGGCGGGCCTCGCATCTTTCCGGAAGGAAGGGGCCATCAGAGACCGTTTGGAAATGCGCTGGCGTGAGTCGGCTGGCGGTGGTTTCGAGAACCGGAGCGCAGCGCACGTTTGGTGCGTGAGCACCGGAAGCGGAGAAACCGCCGTCAGACGGCCGCGCCAGTAGCATTTCCAAACGGGCTCTAGGCGGCCAGCTTCTCCTCGGCGTCCAGGGTGGCGGCCACGGCGTGGATCACCGCGGCAATGCGGATCACGGCCTGGACCACGTCCTTGCCGACGCCCTTCTTGGCGACGACCTGCTCATGGCTGTCCATGCACATGCCGCAGCCATTGATCGCCGACACCGCCAGCGAATACAGCTCGAAATCCACCTGGTCGATGCCGGGGTTGGCGATCGCGTTCATGCGCAGCCGGGCCGGCATGGTCGCGTAATCCTTCTCGGACACGAGATGGGTGAAGCGGTAGTAGATGTTGTTCATGCCCATGATCGCCGCCGCGGTCTTGGCGGCGCCCTGCGCCTCGGGCGACAGGTGCTGCGCCGCCTCGGCCGCGATCGCCTTGATCACGGTGGCGTTGCGCGAGGCATAGGCGCTGGCCAGGGCCGAACCCCAGATCTGCTGGGCGGTCACGCCGGGCGGGGTCAGGACCGAGGACAGGTTGAGCTTCAGATCCTTGGCGTAGTCGGGAAGGGCGGCCTTCAGCGTGTCGATCGACATGAGGGGGCTCCGGCGGAATGTCTGGTCTAAGAACGGCAACGGCCGGTCCGGGGTCGGACCGGCCGTGCTGAGGAAAGGGCCGATCCGGAGATCAGGCGGCCTTCAGGGTCTCCTCGCCCTTCTGCCAGTTGCAGGGGCACAGCTCGTCGGTCTGCAGGGCGTCGAGGACACGCAGGACCTCCTGCGGGTTGCGGCCGACCGACATGTCGTTGACCGAGACGAAGCGGATGATGTTGTCCGGGTCGACGATGAAGGTGGCGCGCAGGCAGACTTCCTCGCTCTTCTCGAGGATGCCGAGCGAGCGGCTGAGATCCTTGCGGATGTCGGCCAGCATCGGGATCGGCAGCTCCTTCAGGTCGGCGTGGTTCTGGCGCCAGGCCAGGTGCACGAACTCGCTGTCGGTCGAGACGCCGTAGACCAGCGCGTCGCGGTCGGCGAAGTCGCCGGCCAGCTTGCCGAACGCCGCGATCTCGGTCGGGCAGACGAAGGTGAAGTCCTTCGGCCAGAAGAACACGATCTTCCACTTGCCCTTGCTGGCGGCGCGGTCGATCTGCGTGAAGGCATCCTTCGGATTGGTCGAGACAACGGCCTGGAGCGAGAAATCCGGGAAGGTGTCGCCAATGGTCAGCATGGGCATCGAGAGGCTCCGTGGGATCTTGCGTTGGGTTTCTTGTGTGCGGCGCAACAGCAGTTGGTGCCGCAGTGCAGCAAGGAGATAGCAAGCCGGAGTTCCACAATCCAATCGATTGTTCCGAGGATTATGATAGGTTGAACCTATGAATCAACCGATCACCCTGCGGCAGCTCCGCTATGTCGTTGCGGTCGCCGACACACGGCATTTCGGCCGGGCCGCGGCCGCGTGCCATGTCAGCCAGCCCTCGCTCAGCGCCCAGGTCCAGGCGCTGGAGGAACTGCTGGGCGGGCCGCTGTTCGAACGGTCGAAGCGCCGCATCATCCTGACCCCGCTCGGCGAGACCGTGGTCGCCCGGGCCCGGCGCATCCTGGCGGAGACGCAGGACCTGCTGCTGGCCGCGCGCGACCAGGCGGCGCCGCTGGCCGGTGATTTCCGGCTCGGCGTGATTCCGACGCTCGGGCCCTATCTGCTGCCGCGGCTGATGCGCACGCTGCGCCGCACCTATCCCGACCTGCGCCTTTATCTGCGCGAGGACCTGACCGACCGGCTGGTCGAGCGGCTGCGCCGCGGCGAACTGGAGGCGGCGCTGCTGGCCCTGCCGATAGAGGATTCTAAGCTGGAGGCGCTGCCGGTGTTCGACGAGCCTTTCCTGCTGGCGGTCCCGACCGGGCACCGCCTGGCTCGGGCCAACCGGGTGGCGCCGGCCGATCTGGCGGACGAGCATCTGCTGCTGCTGGAGGACGGGCACTGCCTGCGCGACCAGGCGCTGGAGGTGTGCCGCAGCGCGGCGCGGACGCAGGAGGATTCGTTCGGCGCCACCAGCCTGTCGACGCTGCGCGAGATGGTGGCAGGGCGGATCGGCATCACCCTGCTGCCGGCCCTGGCCTGCACCGCGCCGACCACGGCCGATGGCGACATCGCGCTCCGGCCGTTCGATGCGCCGCAGCCGTCGCGGCGGATCGGGCTGGTCTGGCGCCGCGGCGCGGCGCGGCGGAGCGAGATCGAGATGCTGGCCGAGTTCCTGCGCCAGCATCTGCCGGAGGGGGCGGTGGCGATCCCGCGGGATGACGAGGAGCCGGACCGCTGAGCCGCCGGCCGATGGCCGGCCTCAGGCGGCGCGGCGCAGCACCTGTTCCAGGAAGCGGGCCTCAGTTCTCGCGTCGAGCGGCCAGCGCGTCCCGGTCTCGGCCAGGAACGCCTCCGCGGCGGTGGTGACGTCCTTGCCGCCCAGCCACCATTCGGCCTTGAGCACCACGCCGTCCGGGTCGAACTCGATCACGGCCGGACCGTCGGTGCGGTGGCGATGGTTGTGCCGGTACCAGCGCTCCAGCCGGCCGCCGTCACGGCCGTAATGGACATAGGCGGGGCCGTCCTCGCGATGGGCCTCGTCGGCCAGGAACCACCATTCGAATTTGGGCGTGCCGTCGGGATGGTAGACGGTCACCGCCGGCTTCCCGGTCTGGTGATAGCGTCCGGCCTGGAACCAGTCCTCGCGGCGCACCGCGCCGTTGTCGTGATACTCGACGCGCGCCGGCGCCCCGTCGCGATGCAGGACGTAACCAGCCTCGCCGTCGCCGAACCGCCTGTACCAGCGCTGCTCCATGACCCGGTTGGCATCCTCGGCGTAGATCGTCTCGCTAGGATTGTCGTCGAACGGCTGGTTCTCACCCCTCGGCATCGGGGCTCTCTCAAGCGCCATCTGCGTCGTCCCTTCCGCTTGGGCCCTGTCGGGGATTGAAAAGGATGCGTGCCAAGAAAGAACATTCTAGACAAGCCGGTGGAATATAACAGGGCAGGCTAATAAAGAAATGATAAAATTTTATACAACTTTTGATTGAGACTCCGATTCTTCGTAAGGTCGAAATTAAGGAATTCCGGCAGTCTCTTCGGTTCAAGCGCGAGGAGGAGACGCTGCGCTGCAGATTCTGCAACCCAGGGTGGCAGCAAAAAGTCGCGTCCGTTGGGTCAGTAGTCCCATTCCATCGTCACCCCGACGGCGCCGCCGCTGTCGCCGCCAGCCTCGGCCTTGCCCTTGATGTTGTTGGTGACATCGATGGTGACCGTGGCCCGGGTGCTGCCGGCATCGATGCCCTGCTCCACCCCGACGCGGACGCCTTTGGTGAGATAGCGGCCGAGTCCGATCGCAGACCCGCCGGAGGCATCGGTGTTGAAGTCGAGCTGGTCGAGGCCGAGCGACTTCTGGATGCCGCCGAGCAGGCCGGTGCCACCGCCGCCAACCCCCGCCATCTCGGCCGCGGCCTGGGCCAGCTGGATCGCCTGGGTCGGGCTCAGCTGGCCGGTGGCTTGGCCGAACAGCAGGCGCGACAGCACTTCGTCCTGCGGCAGCTCGGGCGTCGAGCTCAATGTCAGCTGCGGCTTGGAGGCATAGCCGCCGACCTCGATATGGGCGGTAACGTCGCCGGCCCGGGTCGAGGCGAGGAAGTCGAGCCTCGGGTCCATCAGCCCGCCGTCGAAGCTGATATTGCCGTGCTCGAAGTCCAGGCGCTGGCCGAATTTCGAGATCTGGCCGCGGCGCATCTTGAAGCTGCCCTCGATGTCGGGGGTTGAAGTCGTGCCGGTGATCTGGAGCTGGCCCTGCATCTCGGCGTCGATGCCCTGGCCGCGGACATAGAACTGGTTCGGCGAGTCGACGGTGATGTTGAGCCGGATTTGCGATGGCGGCTTCTGCGGCTGGTTCTGAGGCCGGTTCCGATTTCGGCTCGGCGGCGTCGCGGTGTTGAGGGCAACGCCCTGCGCCTTCATCCGCGCAGCAACCTCCGGCGGCACATTGATCTGGCGCACCGGGATCGGCGTCACCGAGACGGGGAAGCTGTCGGGGATCTGGATGACGGCGTTGCGGATCTTGATCGAGCCCTGGAACAGCGCATCGGCCGACAAGTCGCCGGACAGTGACAGGTCACTGTCGGCATGGACCGTGGCCAATTCGCTGGACACCAGCAGCGCATTGCCGGTCTGGATCCTCAGGTCGACCGGCAGGCTGCCGCGCGGACCCAGGGTGACGCTGCCGCTGCCGCTGACGGTGCCGCCGCCGGGTGTCTTCGCCGACAGGCTGCTCAGCCGGAAGCTGTCGCCGGCACCGGTGACGGTGGCGTTGATGGCCTGCAGCCGGACGCCGTATTCCGAGTTCTGGTAGCTGCCATTGCGCAGCGTGACGGTGCCGGAGGCCTGCGGCTTGTCCGGCGTGCCTTCGATCCTGACATCAAGCGACAGCGGGCCGCCGATCCGGTCGGCGCCGGCGCCCAGGAAGTCGTTGAACATCGCCAGCTCGACCTGGCCCTTGGCAGTGGCCGAGATCGCCCCTCCGCTCAGCGGCACCGCGGCCTGCAGGTCCAGCCGGGCGCGCCCGGCGGTGACCCGGCTGGTGACGGTCACGCGCTGGCCGCCCAGCGTGCCGTCGGCGGTGGCGTCGACCGCGGGCAGGCCGGCGGTGTTGATGCCGCCCATCTTGGCGCCGGACACCTTCAGCGAGAACTTGCCGCCCGGGTCGGCGGCGCTGCCGGTGATGGTGGCGTCGCCGTTCAACTGGCCCTGCAGCTGCAGGCCGGGGCTGGCGATCGATGCCAGGCCCAGCGGCAGTCGGGCGATGCGGGCGCGCAGGTCCAGCGCGTCGCCGGCCTTGCCCGACAGGCTGACGCTGCCGCCGCCGCTGACCGCGAGGTCGATGGTGCCGAGGTCGACGCCGGCGGGGCCGGCCCAGATCGTGGCCGGCTTCGACAGGGTGACCGACTGGCCGGACTGGCGGATCGCCAGGCTCTTCAGCCCGACCACGGTCTCGTCTCCGTTCAGGCCGATATCGGCGGCCATGTCGGCGGTGCCGTAGCCGGTGGCAGCCTGCAGCTTCAGCGCCAGCTGCTGCATCGTGCCGTTGGCGGTCAGTTCGGCCCGGCTGATCGGCGTGCCGCTGGCGGTGGCGTTGGTGACCAGCAGCCGGCCCTCCTGGATGCGCCGGCTGTCGACCATCGGGTCCAGCACGGTACCGGTCAGCCGGATCTCGCCGAGTTGGGCCTGGTCGGCATAGGCGACGCGCCGGGCGGTCAGGTCGATCTTGGCGCCGGCCGCGGGATCCAGCGTCAGGGTGGCGTCGAGCTGACCGCGCAGCGCCTGGCCGATGAAGGCGCCGACGACGCCGAGATCGGCGACGGCCAGGCGGATGGTGCCGCCGACCGGCTTGCCGTCGGCCGCCACCGCGGCATTACCGTCGGCCTTGATGCCGGCGACGTCCAGCACCAGTGTGCGGACGTCGATGCCGCCACCGGGCTGCTGGGCCAGGGCGATGTCGCCGGTGGCCGGCTTGCCGTCGACCGTGCCGGCCAGCTTGACCGTGCCGGCCGGGGCGGAGGGCAGGCCGGCGGCGTCGAGATCGACGGTCATGCGCTCGACCGTATGGCCGGCGGTCTTCACCCCCTCGGCCACCACCTGGCCTTTGACGCCGAGCGCGCCAATGCTGCCGGACAAGGTGGTGTCGAGCGACACGGCGCCCTCGATGCCGGGCGATACCGCGGCGAGCGAGCCGAGCGCCGCCTTGATCCGGCCCTCGATCGCGTCGCCGTCCAGCGTGCCGGAGGCGTCGAGCGAGGCCTTCTCGCCCTTCACGCTGATGCCGGAGACGGTGATCTTGCCGCCGGTGTCACGCTCGACCCGGCCGGTCAGCGTGGTTTGCTTCCCCAGCACCGCGGCCGTCGGCGTCGCCTCGACATTGGCCTCGCCGATGGTGCCGTCCCAATCCAGGGTGGCGGCGCCATCCGCGGCCAGCGACGGCTTCACCGTCAGGTCGAGATTGCCGGAAATCGGCTGGCCCACCAGGCCGGAGAAGCGGCTGAGATCGGCATAGGTCAGGTGCAGCGTGCCGGTGCCGGAGGGGACCGTGGCATCCCCCCGGCCACTGGCGGTCAGCACCGCGCCGTCCAGCCGGGTCTCCAGCCGGTCGATCACCGCCTTGCCCGACTGGGTGCCGCTGCCGTCGAGACTGAGCTGAAGCGTGTGGCCGGCGGCCGTTTCGAGCACCGGGTCGCCGAGCGCGAGGCCATCGGCGGAGGCTGTGAGGCGAAGCCCGATCGGCGTCTCGGGATCGGAGATCTTGCCCTGCGGCGTCGCCGTCAGGTCGACCGCCACGGTGCCGGCGCCATAGGGGGCCTGGCGGAGCCCGGCGCCGCGGATCGCGGCCGCCACCACCGGTGCGTCCAGCGCGCCCTTGGCGGTGCCGTCGACCGTCAGCGAGTCCCAGCCGGTGCCGGGCGGCAGCAGCGTGGCGAAGCCGGCGGCGGCGCCGGCCTGAAGCTTGTAGGCGAGGTCGAGCTGATTGCCGACCGGGTTTACGCTGCCGGTCACCGAGACGCTGCCGGCCGAGGCGGTGGCGTCGAGCTGCCGGATGGTGATCGGGCCGGCATCGGCGATATCCGCATCGGCCTTCAGCGTCGTCCTGCCCTGCACCAGCGCGGCGATCCCGGCCGGGACCAGCTTGGCCGCGTCGGCGTTCAGGTCGATCGTCAGGCGCCGGCTGCCGTTGCCGGGCGCGATCCGGACCTGGCCGTCGACCCCGCCGAGGTCGCCGACCTTGCCGGTCAGGGTGGCCTGGAAGTCCGACAGCGTGCCGGTGCCGTTCAGCGTCAGGTCTACCGGCGGCTTGCCAGGGAACTGCGCCATGGCGGCGATGACGCCGCCCGGCGGCTCCTGCACCGAAACGGCAACGTCGAGCTGCTCGGTCGTCGGTATGAAGGCCAGCCGGGCGGTGATGTCGCCGGCCACGCCGTCCAGCCGGTGGACGGAGATGTCGGCCGCCAGCCCCTGCGACGGGTCGCCCAGCTGGGCGTCGCCGGCCACGCTCAGCGTCGCCGCCATCCCGGCCACGGCCGGGCCGATCGCGATCTTTTCGACGTTCAGCCGGTCCAGCCGGACGTCGACTGGCAGCCGCGGCAGCGAGAAGCCGGTCGAGCTCGGCTGCGGTTCCGGCTGGGCGCCGCCGGCGGGCAGGCGGTCCACCGTCACCGTGCCGGCCTCGACCGCATCGACCCGCAGAGTGCGGCGCAGCAGTGCCGACGGGCTCCAGGCCAGGCGGGTCGTCACCGACGTGGACGACAAAATCATCCGCCGCGCGGCGGAAAATCATGAGACCTGCGACCAGTTGT
>NZ_JBCNNF010000429.1:0-5802 GCF_039594555.1 Inquilinus sp. | reverse complement strand
GCTCGCCTTCGGGCCCGACCCGGCCCTGGCCTTCGCCCTGGTCAATGCCGTGGCGGTGCTGATCATCGCCTGCCCCTGCGCCATGGGGCTGGCGACGCCGACCTCGATCATGGTCGGCACCGGCCGGGCCGCCGAGTTGGGCGTGCTGTTCCGCAAGGGCGACGCGCTGCAGACCCTGCGCGACGCCCGGGTGATCGCGGTCGACAAGACCGGCACGCTGACCCAGGGCCGGCCGGAGCTGACCGATTTCGACACGCTCGACGGCGTCGACCGCCACCAGGCGCTGCGCCTGGTGGCGGCGGTCGAGGCGCGGTCCGAGCACCCGATCGCCGAGGCCATCGTCGCCGCCGCCAGCGCGCAGGGCTTGGCCCTGCCGGCGGCCGAGGGCTTCGAGGCGGTGCCCGGCCATGGCGTGGCGGCGACGGTCGAAGGCCGCCGCGTCGCGGTCGGCGCCGACCGCCATATGCGGTCGCTGGGCCTGGACCCGTCCGCCTTCGCCGAAACGGCCACCCGGCTGGGCGAGGACGGCAAGTCGCCGCTCTACGCCGCGATCGACGGGCGCCTGGCCGCGATCATCGCGGTGTCGGACCCGGTCAAGCCGTCGACGCCGGAGGCGATCCGCGCGCTGCACGCGCTGGGCCTGACGGTGGCGATGGTGACCGGCGACAACCGCGCCACGGCGGAGGCGATCGCCCGGCGCCTCGGCATCGACGAGGTGGCCGCGGAGGTGCTGCCGGAGGGCAAGGTCGAAGCGGTGAAGCGCCTCGGCACCGGCGGCCGGCGGGTGGCCTTCGTCGGCGACGGCATCAACGACGCGCCGGCCCTGGCCGCGGCCGATGTCGGCATCGCCATCGGCACCGGCACGGACATCGCCATCGAGAGCGCCGATCTGGTGCTGATGTCGGGCGACCTGCGCGGCGTGGCCAACGCCATCGCCCTGTCGCAGGCGACGATCCGCAACATCAAGCAGAACCTGTTCTGGGCCTTCGCCTACAACGCCGCGCTGATCCCGGTCGCCGCCGGCGCGTTGTACCCGGCCCAGGGCTGGCTGCTGTCGCCGATCCTGGCGGCCGGCGCCATGGCGCTGTCGAGCGTCTTCGTCCTGGCCAACGCCTTGCGGCTGCGCCGCTTCCGCGCGCCCTTGCAGGGGGAGACCCAGCCATGAATATCGGCCAGGCGGCCGCCGCCTCCGGCGTTTCCGCCAAGATGATCCGCTACTACGAATCGGTCGGGCTGACCCGGCCGGTGCTGCGCACCGAAGCCGGCTACCGGGTCTACAGCGACGACGACGTGCACACGCTGCGCTTCGTCCGCCGGGCGCGCGACCTGGGCTTCTCGGTCGAGCAGATCGGCGGCCTGCTGGCGCTATGGCACGACCGCGAGCGGTCCAGCGCCGATGTGAAGCGGATCGCGCTGCAGCACGTCGCCGAGCTGGAGCAGAAGGTCGAGGGGCTGAGGCAGATGATCGGCACGCTGCGCCACCTCTCTTCCTGCTGCCACGGCGACGACCGGCCCGACTGCCCGATCCTGGACGACCTGGCGCTGGAGCCGGCCGCGGTCAGAAGTCGATCGAGGTCTTCAGGCCGATGACGACGACATCGTCGTTGTGCCGGGTGCCGCCGGGCAGGTGCACGTACTGGATGTTCGGGCGCGCCATCAGCCAGTCGGTCGCCTGCAGCCCGTAATAGACCTCGAAGGCATATTCGGCGTCCTGGACGGAGACGGGGCCGAGCCCCGCGTCGTTTAGCAGCCGCTGGCCCTTCGCAACGCGGCCGTTGACATGGGTCCGGCCGAAGGCGACGCCGATCTCGTCCTTCGGCCGGGCGTCGAACGGCCCGGTGTAGATCAGGCCGAGCGCGACCTGGTCGTCGATCGTCGAGGTCCGCCGGTCGGCGATGGTGGCGTTGAGGAAGACGCTGAGGCCGCGGGACGGGTCGTCCGGATCCGGCCGCGTCAGCTGCTGCAGGAAGTTGATATAGGCGCCGTACCGCCCGTGCCGGTCCCTGAACGGCCGGCCGGTGAGGACCTCGGGGTTGCCGTCGTCGTCCTCGAACACGTCGGGCGCGGTCGAGGTATCGTACCAGGCCCCGAACTTGTAGCTGCCGGGCAGCCGGGCCGGGCCGAGCGTCGGGGTCCAGCCGAATTCGACCGGGATCATCACCCCGGTGGTGCCGGAGGGGTTGTTCGGCAGCACCGCGTCGGTGACGTTCAGGAAGCCGGGATTCATCTGGTAGGCGCCGGTCTGGATGTAGCCGACGCCGTCGATATTGGCCTTCAGCCGGGTGGCCCATTGGCTGACCGGCCAGTTGTACCAGTAGTTGCCGACGATGTTGCCCGGCATCGAGCCGCAGAAGGTCAGGTTCTGGAACTTGCAGCTGAAGGCGGCGAAATCCTCACCGACGGTCAGCCGGCCGATCTTCCAGTCCAGCAGCCCGGAAAAATATTTCTGGTCGTACCAGAACTGGGTCAGGCGCCAGGTCTGGCCGCGGCCGAACACCTCCTGCACCTGCTGCAGCGTGCCGAGATGCGCGTCGTCGCTGAGGTTGCGGCCGTTGCGGTCGGTGATCGTCAGCTGGATCTTGGCGTCATGCACCCCGAGCAGGCGGTCGAGGTCGAAGGTGGCGCCGAACGACAGCTGGTCGTCATAGCTCAGCTGGTCGCGGGTGCCGCCGGCCGGGTTGTAAGCGAGCTCGGAGGTGTAGCCGAGCTGGACGTCGACGCCGGCCTTGGCGAGATCCGTCCGGAACCCGCCCCAATCCCCGGTCAGCTTTCCGCTTCCCGCATCCTCGGCCAGCGCCGCCCCGCTTCCCGCGAGACCCGCCAGCAGCACCAGGCCCATGGCCATACGCGACATCTTACCGGCCTCCACGGTCCGCCCGGGCGGCGCCATCCGCCGCCGGTCATCGGGGCCGCCGGTGCCGTCTCGTGGGCGGTCGGACCCGGCCCTGAGTCGCCGGGTCCCGGCGATAGGACCTCGGTCGGCATGGAAGGCCGATGGATTGATCGCGTCAACAGGCTGGGCGGTCTGCGGCCGGGCGCAACGATGACAGCGCCTCCGGCCCGGCCCGAAGCGCGCCGGCTTGACCGGTTCGAATCGTTGTGATCCAAATTGTCTGATTATA
Organism: Inquilinus sp.; assembly: GCF_039594555.1. GTDB lineage: Bacteria > Pseudomonadota > Alphaproteobacteria > DSM-16000 > Inquilinaceae > Inquilinus. The sequence goes on along the minus strand of NZ_JBCNNF010000429.1, from coordinate 2,680 downwards.
ATAGCAATGCTGCCGGCCCCGCCCGAAGCGGGCCCGGAAAAATGGGAGGAACCTTATGAAGCGCCTCATTCTGGCGGGCCTCGCAGCCGCCGTCGCGTCGGTTCTCGCCATCGGCCCGGCCACCGCCGCCGACAAGACCATCGCCTTCGTCGTCAACGGGTCGTCCGATTTCTGGACCATCGCCCACAAGGGCACCGACAAGGCCGTCTCCGAGCTCAAGGGCTACAGCGTCGAGTTCAAGATCCCCGGCCAGTCCAGCGCCGCCGAGCAGCGCCAGATCGTCGAGGATATGCTGGCCCGTGGCGTCGCCGGCATCGGCATCAGCCCGGTCGACCCGGACAACGCCACGGCGCTGCTGAACAAGGCCGCCGGCCAGGTGCCGCTGTTCACCTTCGACAGCGACGCGCCGAAGAGCAATCGCCTGCTCTACATCGGCACCGACAACGTCGCCGCCGGCGTGCAGGCGGGCGAGCTGATCAAGAAGGCCCTGCCGAACGGCGGCAAGATCATGCTGTTCGTCGGCACGCTGGGCAACGCCAATGCCCGCGAGCGCGTCGACGGCATCAAGAAGGCGATCGCCGGCTCCAAGGTCGAGATCGTCGATGTCCGCACCGACGACATCGACTTCGCCAAGGCCAAGCGCAATGTCGAGGATACGCTGACCAAGTATGACGACCTGGCGATGCTGGTCGGCCTCTACTCCTACAACACGCCGATCATCTATGACGCCATGAAGGCGGCCGGGAAGCTGGGCAAGATCAAGGTCGTCGGCTTCGATGAGGACCCGGTCACCCTGCGCGGCGTGCAGGAGGGCGTGATCGAGGGCACCGTGGTGCAGCAGCCCTATGAGTTCGGCTACCAGACGGTGAAGCTGCTGGCCCAGTACATCGAGGGCGACAAGTCCTTCATCCCGGCGGACCATCTGAAGATCATCCCGACCCGGGTGATCGACAGCAGCAACGTCGCCGATTTCCAGAAGACGATGAAGGAACTGCTGAAGAAGTAAGGCAGGGCGCGGCGGAGGTTCAAGCCTCCGCCGCCGCCGAGGGAGCCGCCGATGACCGATGCCGTCCTCGCCATGGAGGGAATCTCCAAGACCTATCCCGGCGTGCAGGCGCTGAAGGATGTCAGCCTGTCCGTCGGCCGCGGCGAGGTGGTCGGGCTGATCGGCGAGAACGGGGCCGGCAAGTCGACGCTGATGAAGATCCTGGGCGGGGTCGAGGCCCCGACCACGGGCACCGTCACGGTCGGCGGCACCCCGCGCGCGGCGCTGACGGTGCAGGAGGCGATCGCCGCCGGCATCGCCTTCGTGCATCAGGAGTTGAACCTCTTCGACAATCTCGACGTCGCCGCCAATGTCTTCATCGGGCGCGAGCCGCGGCGCTTCGGCCCGCTGAAGCTGGTCCACACCGCCCGGCTGCACGCCGACACGCAGGGGCTGCTGGACCGGCTGGGCGTCGATTTCAAGCCGGCCACGCCGCTGGCCGAGCTGTCGATCGCCCAGCGCCAGATGGTGGAGATCGCCAAGGCGCTGTCGCTGAACGCCCGCATCATCATCATGGACGAGCCGACCTCGAGCCTGACCATCGCCGAGACCCAGACGCTGCTGCGCGTGGTCGGCGAGCTGAAGGCGGCCGGGGTGGCGATCATCTTCATCACCCACCGGCTGGGCGAGATCGAGGCCTGCGCCGACCGCGTGGTGTGCCTGCGCGACGGCCGGCTGGTCGGCGCGCTGGACCGCGAGGAGATCCATCACGACCGCATGGTGCGGATGATGGTCGGCCGCGACCTGCGGGCGCTGTACATCCCGCCCGGCGTCGCGGCGCAGCCGGACGCGGTCGAGATCCGCGGCGTGCGCACCACCGCCTGGCCGGAGCAGGAGGTGACGCTGTCGGTCGGCCGCGGCGAGATCCTGGGCCTGGCCGGCCTGGTCGGGTCCGGCCGCACCGAGCTGGCGCGCGCCGTCTTCGGCATCGACCGGATGCTGGCGGGCGAGGTCCGGCTGGACGGCAAGCCCCTGGCCATCGGGTCGCCCCGCGCCGCCATCGCCCAGGGGCTGTTCCTGGTGCCGGAGGACCGCAAGCGCAGCGGCCTGGTGCTGGACATGACCATCGCCGAGAACGTCACCCTGCCGGGCCTGCGCCAGGTCGCCAGGCGCTGGCTGATCGACGGCCGCGGCGAGGCCAAGGAGGCCGAGGCCCAGCGCGAACGGCTGCGCATCCGCACGCCGTCGGTCACCACCACCGCGCTGAAGCTGTCCGGCGGCAACCAGCAGAAGATCGTGCTGGCGAAATGGCTGACGCTGCAGCCGCGCTTCCTGATCTTCGACGAGCCGACGCGCGGCATCGATGTCGGCGCCAAGTCCGAGATCTACCAGCTGATGCGCAACCTGGCCGACCGCGGCGTGCCGATCCTGATGATCTCCAGCGACATGGAGGAGGTGATCGGCGTCAGCGACCGCATCGCGGTGATGCATGAGGGCCGGATCAGCGGCACACTGAGCCGCGACCGGTTCAGCGAGCCCAACGTCATGCAGCTCGCCGTCGGCCGGCCGCTGGCGGCTTAGCAGGCTACCCCTTCGTGTCATTGCCGGGCTTGACCCGGCAATCCAGAGGGTGTCGACGCTCTCTGGATGCCCGGGTCAAGCCCGGGCATGACAACCAGAGAGAATGCAGAAGAG
>NZ_JBCNNF010000428.1:0-5805 GCF_039594555.1 Inquilinus sp. | reverse complement strand
AGCCTTCCACCTGCTCGATCCCAGTCAGGGTGTCGCCCTGGGCGTCGCCGCCGCCGCCGGTCCCGGCCGCCAGATCCACCGTCACCCCGGTGCGGCTGGCGGTGTAGATGGCAGTGTCGATGCCGTCGCCGCCGGTCAGCGCGTCGGCCCCGGCCGCGCCCTGGAGCCGGTCGTTGCCCTCGCCGCCGTCGAGCTGGTCGTCGCCGGTGCCGCCCCAGAGATTGTCGGTGCCCGCCCCGCCGGAGACGATGTCGTTCTCGCTGCCGGCATTGACCGAATCATTGCCGCCCCCGGCATTGATGGTGTCGGCCCCGGCATCGCCGATGATGACGTTGTTGATGTCGTTGCCGGTCAGGCTGTCGGCGAAGCTGGAGCCGTGCAGGTTCTCGATATTGGCCAGCGTGTCGCCCTGGGCGTCGCCGCCGAGGCCGGTGCCGGCCACCAGGTCCACGGTCACCGCCGCGGACGAGCCCTCATAGCTGGCGAAATCCGAATCGGCGCCGCCGTCGAGCACATCCGCGCCGGCACCGCCGTTCAGGATGTCATCGCCCTCGGTGCCGTTGAGGGTGTTCGCGGCCGCGTCGCCGGTCAGGACGTCGTTCAGCTGGCTGCCGCTGACGCCTTCGATGCCGGAGAAGGTGTCGCCCTCGGCGAAGCCGCCATGCGCCGTGCCGGTGGCGAGGTTGACCGTGACGCCGACATCCGAGTTCAGATACGCGGTGACGTCGAAGCCGTCGCCGCCGATCAGCGTGTCGGCGCCCCAGCTGCCATGCAGCTCGTCATTGCCGGCACCGCCGTCGATGACGTCGTCGCCCGCCATGCCGATGATTCGGTCGTCGCCCTCGATGCCGAGCAGCGTGTTATTGCCTGCATCGCCCCAGATATTGTCGTTCAGCTGGCTGCCGCTGACGCCTTCGATGCCGGAGAAGGTGTCGCCGGCGGCGTAACCGCCCTCGGCCTGGCCGGTGCCGAGATTGATGGTGACGGCGGCGTCCGAGTTCAGATAGCCGATGATGTCGATGCCGTCGCCGCCGATCAGCGTGTCGCTGCCCCAGCTGCCATGCAGCTCGTCATCGCCGGCACCTCCGTCGATGATGTCGTCGCCTTCCATGCCGATCAGCCGGTCGTTGCCGTCCAGGCCGTTGATGGTGTCGCCGTCGGCGGTGCCGCTCAGATTGTCCGCATCGGCGGTGCCGTTGATAAGCGCCATGGGTCGCATCTCTCCAAGAAGATCTGGATGGGTACGTTCCCGGCGGGGCCGTGAATGTAAGGGGCTATCCCGCGGAACGCGGTTGAAACAAAAAAATGCAATGACGGACAGAATCGGTCTGCCCACCGTGGCGATTCATCATCGAAGCCCCGACCGGTTGCAAGGACTTTTTGCCTAGGTTCCTTCAAAACTTCTTGCAGCAGGCGTACAAGATTGAATTGACGAAAGAAAATCGTCACGCAGGCGAAGTATGAAATACAAAGCCGGATCGCTGTTTGGCGATCCGGCAAGGTCGGTTCCGGTGCTGGCATGACGGGACCGGCCGCCGGACGGGCGGCCGGCCCCCCGGGGCTGCTACAGCACGAAATCCGCTGCGGTCAGGGCGTGGTCGGAGATCACGGTGATGATCGAATCCGGGCTCTTGTCGCCATTGGCGTCGAGATAGACGCCCTGGCGGCCGTCGCCGAAATCCACCACCCGCAGTTGCCCCGCGACGCCGGTGAAGCCGCCGGTGCCGAAGGTGAAGGCGGTGTCGCCATTCTCCGGATTACCGTCGGCATCGATGCCGGACAGGTCGATGCGGTCGCCGGCCGCGAAGTCCGCGATCGTGTCCTTGCCCGATGCCGCCACGGTGCTGTCGCCGATCGCGGTGTAGACGAAGACGTCGTTCCCCGCCCCGCCCTTCAGGATGTCCGCCCCCGCCCCGCCGGCGAGCCTGTCATCCCCGCCCAGGCCCCAGAGGGCGTTGGCGCCGGCGTCACCGGTCAGCGTGTCGGCGAAGGCCGAGCCCATCGCCTGCTCGACCCCGGCCAGCGTGTCGCCCTGGGCGTCGCCGCCGGTGCCGGTGCCTGCCGCCAGGTCGATCGTGACCGCCGCGGCCGAGTGGCTGTAGACCGCGGTGTCGATGCCGGCGCCGCCGGTGAGCGCGTCGGCCCCGGCCGACCCTTCGAGATTGTCGTTGCCGTCGCCGCCGTCGATCTGGTCGTCGCCCGCGCCGCCATAGATGGTGTCGTCGCCGGCCTCGCCGAAGACCACGTCGTTCTCGCTGCCCGCATCGACCGAGTCATTGCCCACGCCGCCATGGATGGTGTCGATGCCGGCGCCGCCGACGAGCCGGTCGTTGCCGTCACCGCCGTCGAGATTGTCGTCGCCCGCCTCGCCCGAGAGGCTGTCGTCGCCGCCATTGCCGACGATGGTGTCGTTGCCCAGCTCGCCGCCGATGATGTTGCGGTCGTTGCTGCCGGTCAGCGTGTCGTCGTTGCTGGAGCCGTAGAGGTTCTCGATGCCGGTCAGCACGTCGCCGTCGGCATCGCCGCCCGAGGCCGTGCCGGCCAGCAGGTCGACCGTCACCCCGGCCGCGGAGTCCTGGTAGTTGGCGAAGTCCGACCCGTCGCCGCCGATCAGCTGGTCCGCCCCGGCGCCACCGCGGAGCGTGTCGTCGCCGGCGCCGCCGTCGATCACATTGGCGTCGGCGCTGCCATAGAGATGGTCGGAGAAGGCCGAGCCGGTGAGGTTCTCGATCCCGCTCAGCGTGTCGCCCTCGGCGTCGCCGCCGCTGCCGGTGCCGGCCGCGAGGTCGATCACGACCCCGACAGCCGAATTCGCGTAATACGCCGTGTCGATGCCATCACCGCCGACGAGCGCGTCGGCGCCGTCGAGCCCACGCAGGATGTCATTGCCGGCGCCGCCGGTGAGCGCGTCATTTCCCTGGTCGCCGTTGAGGATATCGTCGCCCGCCCCGCCCAGCAGGATATCGTCGCCCTCGAAGCCGTGCAGCTGGTCGGCGCCGTCGCCGCCCGCCAGCACATTCACCAGCGCATTGCCGCGGAGGGTGTCGTCGAAGGCGCTGCCCGTGACGTTCTCGATATTGGTCAGGGTATCGCTGCCGTCGCCGCCCCGGCCGGCCCCGGTCTGCAGGTCGACGGCGACGGCCGCATTGCCGTAGAAGGCGGTGTCGATGCCGTCGCCGCCGTCGAGCGCGTCGGTCCCCGCCCCGCCCTCCAGGATGTCGTTGCCCGTGCCTCCGGCGAGGGTGTCGTCGCCGTTGATGCCGCGCAGGACGTCGTCCCCGCCCCCACCCAGGAGGTTGTCGTTGCCGTCGAAACCCCGCAGAATGTTGGCGTTGGCATCGCCGATGAGGGTGTCGGCGAACGCGCTGCCGTTCACGTTCTCGATGCTGGTATAAGCATCGCCGGCCGCAAAGCCGCCGGTCCCCGAACCGGTCAGGAGATTGACGGTTACGGCGGCCGTCGAGGCCTAGTAGCTCACGGTGTCGTTGCCGGCGAGGCCGTTATAGGTATCGGCGGAACTCAGGCCGTCGAGCAGATCGTCGCCGGCGGTTCCGTTGATCACAGCCATGATCTATCCCCTCCTTCGAAGTCAGCACAGGACCGGGGCCCACGCTTCACGGGGCGGACGGAGCCTTGGGCTCTCACGATTGATACGATTGGGTCGCTTGCACCGGCACAAGGTGCATAGGCGCGGAAACGCACTCCTCGGAATTGAGGATGAAACAGAAATGCCAAGCTGGATAGGACGGGCCGCCTATCGCGCCAATTCATCGGCAAAAACTGAAAAACCATCAAGAAATTTTTTCGCACGCTCCAAAACAGCTTCCAGCCTGCGATCGAGGATGAACCTTCCCCAGGAAAAACACTGCGGAGCACGCCGATTCGAAAGGATGTATTTGATTATTATTTTATATCTTCAAATACAGAAATGCCGGGCATCCCCGGGGAGGGAGCGTCCGGCCCGGAACCGCTACAGCACGACATTGCCGCCGGCATCGATCGATCCGGGCCTGGGCGAAACGGCAGAATGGCAATCGATTGCTGCACGATGGCAACGTTACCCCTCTTTGCAAGCGCTTTTTCCAGGGTCTAATGGAGCTTTCGATCGGCCATATCGGCCGCCAACCCGCCAGCGGTGCCGCGCCGCCACCGGGGCGGGACCGGCGGCGGGAAAGAATGCATAGGATTATGGGCAGCCGCCCGATAAGCCGCGAGGCTTTCAGTCCTCTCATGCGCGACGTCGCAAGGCTGGCGGGCGTCGCCACCTCGACCGTCAGCCGCGCCCTCGCCCAGCCCGGCCGGGTCAACGAAGCGACGCGCCGCCGCATCCTGGCGGCAGCCGAGCAGCTGGGCTACGTCCCCAACGCCGCCGCCCGCAACCTGCGCGTCGGCACGTCGAACATCATCATGGCCGTGCTGCCGGAAACGACGATCACCTACGGCACCTCGCAGATCGTCGCCGAGGTGCTGCAGACCGTCGCCGCTACCCTGTCGGACAACGGCTTCAACCTGCTGATTGCCGGCCGCAGCCGGTCGCGGGCGGGGGAGCAGCACATCCCCGACCTCGCGGTCAGCGGCATCGTCCGCGGCGCGATCCTGATCGGCAGCGCGGAGCTGCCGCCGGGCGGGCGGCGGTCGCCCGCCGGCGGCGGCCTGCCGGTCGTGTCGGTGCTGGAGGACCGCAGCGCGGCCGGGATCCCGAGCGTGATCGCCGACGACCGCCGGGCCATGCGCGGCGCCGTGCTGCGGCTGATCGGCCTGGGCCACCGCTCCTTCTTCTATATCGCCGGGCCGGCCGGCAGCTATCACGAGGCCGAACGGTCCGGCGGGCTGGCCGACGCGCTCGCGGCATCAGGCCTGCCCGAGCGCGCGGCGGTCCGCCACGGCGGCAGCCACACCTTCCAGGACGGCTTCGAGAGCGGCGTCGAGGCCGCCCGGGCCTGGCTGGCGCTGGAATCCCGGCCGACGGCGGCGATCGCCTGCTGGGACGACGCGGCGATCGCCTTCCTCAGCACCGTGCGGCAGCAGGGCGCGGCCGTGCCCGGCGACCTGTCGGTGCTGGGCTTCGACGGCGTCCCGGTCGGCGCCTTCTGCGAGCCGCCTTTGACCACGCTGCGGCAACCGACGGCCGAGCTCGGGGCGAAAGCGGCGGAGACCCTGCTGGCGCTGCTGGACGGCGGCGCGCCCGCCCCGCCCTTGCGCACGACGCTGCCGAACCAGCTGCTGCCGCGGGCCAGCATCGCCGCCGCCCCGAAGCGCCGCGGCCGCCGGACATCCCGCCCGCCCTGACGCGGCTGTCGCCCAAGTCAGATCGCGCCGGTGCCGCGCCAGCCGACCAGCGCGCCCTCATCCTCCACCAGATGCAGGCGCTGCGCCGCGACCCGGCCGAACTCCAGCACCAGCGCCTTGCGCCGCGGAGGCGGCAGGCGGTGCTCCGGCGGCGCCCGCAGCAGCACGGCGTCGAAGCCGTCGGCGACGATCAGGCCGCAGTCCGGCGCGATCAACTCCTGCGGGAAATCCTCCGGCACGGCGAAGCAGAACCGGTCGCAATAGGCGGCGTAGTTCGGCCATTTGCGGTCGCCGCGGAAATCGGCGATCGAGACCTTGACCTCGACCAGGGTGATGCCGCCCGCCCCGTCGATCGCGAAGATGTCGGCGCGGCGGCCGTCGGCCAGGCCAGCCTGGCCGGCGGCGGCGAGCCAGCGGCGCACCCCGCGCGTGACCTGCGCCGTCTGCAGCCGGGCGAGAGAGTCGATGATGTTGCTTCTTTGTTCCATGCCAGGCCATCCTAGACTCCGTTCGGGC
>NZ_JBCNNF010000427.1:0-5806 GCF_039594555.1 Inquilinus sp. | reverse complement strand
GCGCGATCCGCCGCGACGCCTTGCGCATCGCGGTGGCGTTGCAGGCCAGGACGCCTTCCTTGGTGTTGCGCTCGGTCTTCATGGATCGGGATATGGGGAACAGGCCCGCTTGCGGTCAAGGGGCATATGCCCCTTTCTTTGCCCTGCCCTGTTCGGTCGGTTTCGGACTTGCCTGCCGCCCTGGGTCTGGATAGGTAATTAGCAATCCGACGAATTCCTCGGCCGAGCGCCGATCCGAAACGGGAGACTGGACATGGCCGGGCTGCAGGTTGATCGCGACGGCATCGCTTGGATCGAGCCGGTGATCCGGCCGCATATCCGCCGCACGCCGGTGGTCGAGGCGGCGGGGCGCGATTTCGGCATCGATGCCGGCGCGATCACCCTGAAGCTGGAGCTGTTGCAGCATGCCGGGTCATTCAAGACCCGCGGCGCCTTCGCCAACCTGCTGACCCGCACCGTGCCGGCGGCCGGGGTCGCCGCGGCCTCGGGCGGCAATCACGGCGCGGCGGTCGCCCATGCCGCGGCGGCGCTGGGCCTGCCGGCGCGGATCTTCGTGCCGTCCATCTCCTCCCCCGCCAAGATCGAGCGGATCCGCCGCACCGGCGCCGATCTGGTGGTGGGCGGCGACCGCTATGCCGACGCCCTCGCCGCCTGCGACGCCTGGGTGGCGGAAACCGGCGCGCTGTCGGTGCACGCCTTCGACCAGGCCGAGACCATGCTGGGCCAGGGCACGCTGGCGCTGGAGCTGGAGAGCCAGGCGCCGGAGCTCGACACCCTGCTGGTCGGGGTCGGCGGCGGCGGGCTGATCGGCGGTATCGCCGCCTGGTATGCCGGGCGCGTGAAGGTCGTCGGGGTCGAGCCCGAGGCCTCGCCCACCTTGCACAAGGCCTTCGAGGCCGGGCGGCCGGTCGACGCCCCGACCGGCGGCATCGCCGCCGACAGCCTGGCGCCGAGGCGGATCGGCGAGCTGGTGTTCCCGGTGGCGCGGCAGCATGTGGCGGCGACGGCGCTGGTGACCGACGAGGCGATCCGCGAGGCCCAGCGCGCGCTGTGGGCGGGGCTGCGCATCGTCGCCGAGCCCGGCGGGGCCGCGGCCTTCGCGGCGCTGCTGTCCGGCCGCTACCGCCCGGCGCCGGGCGAGAAGGTCGGCGTGGTGGTCAGCGGCGGCAACACCGTCGCGGTGGATTTCGACCGCTGACGGGAGGATTTCCGGAGTCCTCGGCAAGGACTCCGTCGTCCGCGCGCAAATCCCTTCAGTTGATGTCAGTCACCGCAAGTGTCGGCCCCAGGGCCGAGCCGGCGACTGCCAAGCAACAATCATGCTGCGCGCGGATTACAACCCGATCCCGGATTGAACTGGAAGAACACGCGACAGGATCGAAAGCTTTTTTCTGAATCCCGTGGAACCTTATGGCTGTTCTCGGCTTGTGGCATTGATCGCAAGCAGAGCAATCTCGCAGCAAAGGATCGCCGCAGCGTTCAACGGCGGGGCTGCAGGGCAGGATGGGAGAAGCATGATGTCGACGCCGAGCGACGAGATTCTGAAGTTCACCAAAGAGATCATCGTCGCCCACGTCTCCCACAACGCGGTGGACAGCGAGAGCCTGCCGGCCCTCATCCGGAACGTGCACCTGTCGCTGATCGAAGCCCGGAACGCGGCGATCGGGCAGCCCGCGGCGGGGGCAGAGCCGCTGGCGGCCGGCAGGGAGATCGTCAGCGTCCGGCAGGATTCGGCGGCCGCTTCGCCCCAGGCCGTTCCGGCCGTGTCGGTCACGGATTCGGTGACCCCAGACTACATCATCTGCCTGGAGGACGGGCGGCCTTTCAAGATGATGAAGCGCTGGCTGCGCGCCACCTATGGCATGACGCCGGAGCAGTATCGCGCCAAGTGGAACCTGCCGGCCGACTATCCGATGGTGGCGCCGAACTACGCCAAGTCGAAATCGGTCTATGCAAAGGCCCAGGGCCTGGGCACCGAGAAGTTGCGCCGCGCCGACAAGCATCGCTCCCGCCGCGCCGGCTAAGTTCGGCGCGGCGGGTCGCGACAGATGCGGCCGGAGCCTTCCCGAAGGAAGGCTCCGGCGAGCATTCAGGCGGCCTCGTAGCCGATCACGCCCTTGATCTCGAGGAACTCCTCGAGGCCGAACTCGGCATATTCCCGGCCATTGCCCGACTGCTTGTAGCCGCCGAACGGCGCGGCCGTGTCCCAGGCCGGGTAGTTGATGTGGACATTGCCGACGCGCAGCTGCGACGCCACCTTGCGCGCCCGCTCCAGATCGCCCGACTGGACATAGGCGGCCAGGCCGTAGGGCGTGTCGTTGGCCAGCTCGATCGCCTGGGCCTCGGTCTCGTAGGTCAGGATCGACAGCACCGGGCCGAAGATCTCCTCGCGCGCGATCGTCATCTCCGGGGTCACCCGGGCGAAGACGGTCGGGCGGACAAAGTAGCCGCGGTTCAGCCCCTCCGGCCGGCCGGGGCCGCCGGTCACCAGCTCCGCTCCCTCGGCGATGCCGGTTTCGATCAGCTTCTGGATCTTGTCGTACTGCAGCTGGCTGACCACGGGGCCGAGCTGGGTGTCCGGAGCGTCGGCCGGGCCGACCTTGAAGCTCTCGGCCGCAGCCTTGGCATAGCCGATCGCCTCGTCCTCGCGGTCGAGCGGCACGAACATCCGGGTCGGGGCATTGCAGGACTGGCCGCTGTTGCCGAAGCAGCCGGCGACGCCCTTGGTCACCGCCCGCTTCAGGTCGGCATCCGGCAGGATGATGTTGGCCGACTTGCCGCCCAGCTCCTGATGCACCCGCTTCACCGTGTCGGCGGCGGCCTTGGCCACCAGGATGCCGGCGCGGGTCGACCCGGTGAAGGACACCATGTCGACATCGGGGTGGCTGGAGATGGCGGCGCCGACCGTCGGGCCGTCGCCGTTCACCAGGTTGAACACGCCCTTCGGCACGCCCGCCTCGTGCAGGATCTCGGCGAAGATGATGGCGTCGAGCGGCGCGATCTCGCTCGGCTTCAGCACCATGGTGCAGCCGGCCGCCAGGGCTGGGCCAACCTTGCAGGTGATCTGGTTCAGGGGCCAGTTCCAGGGGGTGATCATGCCGACCACGCCGACCGGCTCCTTCATCACCATCGAGGTGCCCTTTGCCCGCTGGAACTGGAAGGTCTCCAGCGCCTCGATGATCCGGGTCAGATGCGCGTCGCCGGCCCAGGTCTGGGAATCGAGCGCGAATTTGCGCGGCGCGCCCATCTCGCGCGACACGGCCAGGGCGATGTCCGGCGCGCGGCGCTTGTAGACCTCCAGGATCCGGCGCAGCAGGGCCAGGCGCTCCTCGCGGCTGGCGCGGGCGAAGGCCGGGAAGGCCCGCTTTGCCGCCGCCACCGCACGATCGACATCCGCGGCCGAGCCGAGCGAGATCTGGGCGAAGGCCTCTTCGGTCGAGGGGTCGATCACGTCGAGCGTCTTCGGCGTGACCGGGTCGACCCATGCGCCATCGATGTAGAATTGCAGTTCGTGCGCCATCAGAACCTCGTTCGGTCGTGGGGCGGAGGGGAGCCTGCGGCCCTGCCCTCCGTCGCGTCCGTCGCCTCCCGCGACGGGCTGACGAACGTTAGAACAGGCGTCGGGGCGCGGGGAAGCTCCGGCGGATGGGGAGCGGCCATGCGCGGCATCTGACCGGAGGCCGCGCTGCCGTCATGCGACCTTCCGGACTGCTTCGTGGACCGCGTCTTCGCAATGGCGGCGTTCTTTATTCTTGACTATTTGTTCCCTTTATGTTCTAGTTTCGGGATGGTTGATGCCGACACCAGGACAGAGACCGTGCTCGCCGACACGCCCGATCCGGAGGGGGCCGACGATGCGATGCTGTCCGGCCTGATCGAGCTCGGCATGGTGATGGCGCGGGCGTTCCAGGCCGAGGCCATCGCCGCCCTGCAGGCCGGCGACCTCGACCGCGCCGGCGAGGCCGAAGCCCATTTCAGCCGCCTCTTCCTCGGCATCCGCCGCGCCATCGCCCTGAAGGCCAAGCTGCGCGCGCAAGGGGATGAGATCCGGCGCGCCGCCGAACGGGACCGGGACGACCGGCTGGCCCAGGCGGCCGACCGCCGCCGCCGCGTCGTCCAGGGCGTCATAGAGTCCATTGCGGCCGCGACCCCCACACCCGCCGATGCGGAGACGCGCGAACAGCTGGTGGCCGATCTGTGGGAGCGGCTGACCGGCGACCATGCCGACCGGCCCGACAGGGCCGACAGGGCCCTGTCGATCGAGGCTTTGATCCGCAGCCTGTGCCGTGCCCTCGGCATCCGGCCCGACCGGGCCGCGATCGCCGCAGCCATCGCCGGGACGGCGGAGGCTGCAGGCAGGGCGGGGGCGGAGGCCGCCGGACATGCGACGGGTTGGCTTCGCCCGCCGAATGCACCTGTCGCCAGCCGGCCCCCGCCGAGGACATCCGGGCCCGACAGCGGCTGAGTGACAGCGTAGGTTGGGTTCGCATGGCGGACCCGACATCCCGCCGATGAGCCTCTGTTGGGTTCGCTTGGCGTGGACCCAACCTGCGAACGCACACCAGCCTGCCCAGCTTTCCACACCCCTTTCCCTTGCGGGAGGGAGGCAGGGTCTGCGCGCGTCCGCGCGCGATCGGCATGGCCGGACGTCCCACCATCCCGGGCTTGACGCCGCTCGGGCCGATCCGCTTTGGTCCGGGCTCGCATTCAAGCGAAAGCCAGGCGCCGACCGGGTTGGTGGAGAATGTCGATGGGATGGGAGGCACTGCGACAGTGGGGCGAGGACGCAGCCCGCATCGAACCGCTCTCCGGCGGCGTGGCCAACGATGTGTGGAGCCTGCGTGTCCGCGGGCGCCTCGCGGTCGGCCGCCTCGGCAGCCGGAGCGACGCCGACCTCGCCTGGGAGACCGGGCTGCTCCGACACCTCGACCATGAAGGCCTGGCCGTGCCAGTGCCGATCCCGACGGCGGATGGCCGGCTGTTCGCGGACGGCCTGGTGGTGATGACCTATCTCGAGGGCGGGCCGCCCGAGACGGCGGCCGACTGGCGCCGCGTGGCCGACACGCTCCGCCGGCTGCACCGGCTGACGCAGGGCTGGCCGCAACGCCCCGGCTGGCGATCCTCGACCGACCTGCTGCACGCCGAGACCGGGACGAGGATCGACCTCGCCGCGATGCCGCCGGAGGCTGTTGCCCGGTGCCGGGCCGCGTGGGCGCGGCTCGCCGGCCGTCCGACCAGCGTCGTCCACGGCAATCCCAACAACCCCGGCAATGTCCGCATGACCGCGGACCGGGTCGCGCTGATCGACTGGGACGAGGCGCATGTCGACGTTCCCGACCTCGACCTGGCGCTGCCCCACAACGCCGCCGGCCTCGACGGCGCCGCGCATGACATCGCCGCCCAGGCCTCGGCCGCCTGGGAAGCCGCTGTCTGCTGGAAGGACGAGCATGCGGTCAGGCGGCTCGCCGAGGTCCGGGCGGTCTGAGCCGCCGCCCTATTCCACCGTGACGCTCTTGGCGAGGTTGCGGGGCTGGTCGACATCGGTGCCCTTGGCCACGGCGGTGTGATAAGCCAGAAGCTGCACCGGCACGGCGTAGAGGATCGGGGCGACGAAGGGGTCGATGCCCGGCAGGTCGATCGCCGCCGCGGGGCCCGGGCCCAGCTTCTCGATCCCCTCCGCGTCGGAGAAGAAGATCACCTTGCCGCCGCGGGCCATGACCTCCTGGACGTTCGACACGGTCTTGTCGAACACAGCGTCGCGCGGCGCCAGCACGATCACCGGCACCTTGTCGTCGATCAGCGCGAT
>NZ_JBCNNF010000426.1:0-5832 GCF_039594555.1 Inquilinus sp. | reverse complement strand
GCGGCGAGGTAGCAGGACGGGGCGGCCGGCGCCGCCCCTCCCCCCTCAGTTCAGAAACAGCCCGACACCCGGGGCCAGCGGCAGGCCGAGTTCGATCCACAGCACCAGGAAGGCGGTCCAGGCGACGAGAAAGCCGATCGAGATCGGCAGCGTCATCGCCGCCAGCGTGCCGATGCCGGCATCCTTCTGGTAGCGCTGCAGGAAGGCCAGGCAGACGGCGAAGTACGGGCTCATCGGCGAGATCACGTTGGTGACCGAATCCGAGATGCGGAAGGCGGCCTGGACCAGCGCCGGCTCCAACCCCACCAGCATCATCATCGGCACGAAGACCGGCGCCATCAGCGACCATTGCGCCGAGCCGGAGGTGATGAAGACGCTCATCACCATCGCCAGCAGGATGAAGGCCAGCACCAGCGGCGTGCCGCCCAGCCCGCCGGTGTCGAGCAGGTGCGAGCCGTGGATGGCGATCCATTCGCCGAGATTGGTCCAGCGGAACCAGGCCAGGAACTGCGAGATGGCGAAGAACAGCACCAGGGTCGGCGCCAGCTCCTTCACCGCCTCGGCCATGAAGCCGGCGACGTCGCGGGCGCTCTTCACCTTGCCGACCGCGGCGCCATAGACCCAGCCGAGCGTCAGGAAGAACACCGCCAGGATGGCGACGATGGCGTCGAGGAAGGGCGACGGCACCAGCCCGCCCTGCTCGTTGCGCAGCGGCGACCCGGCGGGCAGCACCGCGGCCAGCACCACCGCGAGGAAGGCCAGCGCCACCCAGCCGACGCGCTTCAGCGCCCGGCTCTCGACCTGGCCGATCGGCTCCAGCTTCAGCACCACGTCGCCGGTGTACCGGCCGGCCAGCGGCTCGACGATCCGTTCGATCACCAGCGTGCCGACCAGCGACAGCAGCACCGCCGAGCAGGCGATGAAGTAGTAGTTGTCGAGCGGCGAGACATAGGCCTTCGGGTCGATCGCATGCGCGGCGCCGGTGGTGATGCCGGACAGGATGATGTCGACCGGGGTGATGAACAGGCTGGCATCGTAGCCGGCGCCGACCGCGACATAGCCGGTGACAGCGCCGACCAGCGGGTTGCGCCCGACCGCCTGGAAGATCATCGCCGACAGCGGGATCAGCACGATATAGGCGGCGTCGGACGCCATGTGGCTGCACATGCCGACCAGGAAGATGACAAAGGTGGTCAGGACCCGCGGCGCCTTGATCACGCTGACCTGCATCAGGCTGGCGATCATCCCGACCTTATCGGCCACGCCGATCGCCAGCATGATCACCAGGATGACGCCGAGCGGCGGGAAGTTGACGTAGTTCTTGGCGATTGAGGCCAGAGCGAAGACCAGGCCGTCGCCGGAGATCAGGCTCTGGACCGCGATCTCCTTGCCGGTCTTCGGGTTGATGCCGGCGGCGCCGCCCATCGCCATCAGCCAGGACAGCACGGCGACGACGGCGCAGAGGATCAGGAACAGCAGGAACGGGTGCGGCAGGCGGTTGCCGGCGCGCTCGATCAGCGCCAGGAAACGCTGCATCCAGGAGCGGTCTTCGGCGTGGGAGGCAGTGGTCATGGTCAGCGGCCTCCCAGGCGGCGTTCGGCGATGGCGGTGAACATGCCGGCGGCGACCGGCAGGATCTCGTCGCGGTAGTCGTAGCGGGGATGGTGCAGATAGGCGCTGTCCTCGCCGTTGCCGACGAAGAAGAAGCAGCCCGGCACCCGCTCCAGGTAGAAGGCGAAGTCCTCCGCCCCCATGGTCGGCAGCGCGTCCATGCGGCCGGAGCGGTCGGGGCCGACCATGTCCAGCGCGGTCGCCAGCACGAAGTCGGTCTCGGCGGCGTCGTTGACCACAGAGGGGATGCGCATGCTCTGCTCGATCGTCGCGGTGGCGCCATGCGCCTCGCAGGTCTGGGCGATCACCCAGCGCAGCTCCTGGTCGATCCGCTCATAGGCGGCGGGCGACCCGTCGCGGGTGTTGATCGCCAGCGTCGCCGCCATCGGGATGATGTTGTGGCTGTTGCCGCCATGGAACTGGGTGACCGTGACGACGCCGGACTCCAGCGGCGACAGCCGGCGCGACACCACGCTCTGCAGCGCCTGCACCACGGCGGTGCCGACGAAGATCGGGTCGATCGCCAGGTCCGGCCGCGAGGCGTGGCCGCCCTTGCCGGTGATGGTGACCTCATAGAGCGAGCTGCCGCCCATGGTCGGGCCGGTCTTGGCGAAGACCCGGCCGAGCGGATAGGCAGGACGGTTGTGATAGCCGTAGATGGCGGCGACGCCGTCCAGCACCCCAGCCTCGATCATCCGGGCGGCGCCGAGCCCGCCCTCCTCCGCCGGCTGGAAGAGCAGCTTGATCCGGCCGGAAAGGCGCCCGGCCATGCTGGCCAGGCCGCCCGCGGCCAGCAGCAGCGAGGCGGTGTGCCCGTCATGGCCGCAGGCATGCATCTTGCCGGGGGTCTTCGAGGCATAGGGCAGGCCGGTGTCCTCGAGGATCGGCAGCGCGTCCATGTCGGCGCGGAGGGCAATGGTCGGCCCCGGCCGGCCGGTGTCGAGCAGCCCGACCACGCCGGTCTCGGCCACCCCGGTCTCGACCGCGTAGCCGAGGCCGCGCAGCCGCGACGCCACCAGGTCGGCGGTGCCGCGCTCCTCGTATTTCAGCTCGGGGTTCGCATGCAGATGCCGGCGGGTCGCCACGGCCTCCGCGATCGCCTCGGGCGAGAAGCTGTCCATTGCCGTCCCTGTCCAGGTTGTCGTTCGTCCTCCCTGGTAGGAACGCGGCCCGCATGCCACAAGCATCATAATTCGCACAACGCGTTGCCGCTTCGGCAATGGAGGACAGGACGGCATGCACAGCATCGCGCTGCGGTATTTCCTGGAAGTCGCCCGGACCGGTTCGATCGCGGATGCGTCGAAGCGGCTGAACGTGGCCGCGTCGGCCATCAGCCGCCAGATCGCCAAGCTGGAGCGCGAGCTGGGGGCCGAGCTGTTCGAGCGCCGGCCGCGAGGCATGGTGCCGAGCGCCGCCGGCGAGATCCTGGCCGCCCATGCCCGCCGGTCGATGCTGGACGGCGAGCGCGCGGCGGCCGAGATCCGCGAGCTGCAGGGCCCGCATCGCGGCCATGTCCGCTTGGCCAGCTTCGAGGGCTTCGGCCTGGATGTCCTGACGCCAGTGGTGGCGGCGTTCCGGCGCGACCATCCGGGCGTGACCTTCCATCTCTGGATCGGCACCTCGGTCGAGATCGCCGAGCGGGTGCGGGATGGCGAGACCGACATCGGCGTCAGCTTCAACCTGGCGCCGCCGCGCGGCACCGCGGTGGAGCGGATGATCCGCCGGCCGATGCACGCGCTGATGCCGGCGCATCACCCGCTGGCCGGGCGGCAGAGCCTGACCCTGGCCGATACCCGGCCCTACCCCGTCGCCTTGCCGGATCCCGACCGCACCCAGCGCCAGCTGATTGACGCCGCCTGCAACCTGCAGGGGCTGGCGCTGGAGCCGGTGCTGTCGACCAACTCGATGGCCGCGCTGCGCCGCTTCAGCGACATCGAGGGCTGCATCCACTTCACCAGCGCCATCCGCGACCCCGGGCGGGTGCAGCTGGACGGCTTCGTCGCGGTGCCGGTCGCCGATGAGAGCATGACCGACAGCACGCTGCACATCCTGACCATGGCCGGCCGCACCCTGCCGGCCGCGGTCCGGGCCTTCCTCGACGCCCTGCTCGCCGAGCTGGCGCCGGTCGAGCGCCCCTAGCTCACTGCAGATACTGCTTCGGGTCGACCGGCGAGCTGTTCTTGCGCACCTCGAAATGCAGCTGCGGCTGGTCGACCGCGCCGGTCTGGCCGACCGTGCCGATGGTCTGGCCGGCGCCGACCTGATCGCCCTTCTTCACCGACAGCGACGCGGCATGGGCGTAGGCGGTGACCAGCCCGTCGCCATGCTGGATCAGCACCAGGTTGCCGTAGCCGCGCAGCTCGTTGCCGGCATAGGCGACGACGCCGGGGCCGGCCGCCTTGATCGGCGTGCCGGCCGGGGCGGCGATGTTGATGCCCTGGTTCGGCTTGCCGGCCAGCGGCGCGTTGAAGCCGGCGATCACCGAGCCGGTGACCGGCCAGGCGAAGCGGCCGCCCTTGGCCGCGGTCTGCGGCGCGGCGGCCGGCGGCGGCACGGTGGCGCTGGCCACCGGCGGCACCGTCGTCGCCGGCACCGAGGGCGGCTTGGGGATGATTGAGGTCGGCGCGCCGGTCGTCGGCGCCACCGCGGTCGAGCCAGCGGGCGGGGCGGTGCCCGGCACCGCCGGCGGCACGGCGCCCGGTGTCACCGGCGCGGCGGCGCCGCCCGGCGGCGGCAGGCGCTGCACCGACAGCCCGCCGCCCGCGGCCGGGGGCACGGTGTTGAGCGGCGCGCCGCCCACGGCCGCGCCGCCGACCGCACCGGTCACGACGGTGCTGGTCGAGGGCAGCGTGATGGTCGGCGCCGGCCCGGGCGCCGAGCCCGGCGCGCCCGGCAGCCGCAGCGTCTGCCCGGCCTGCAGCGCATAGGGCGGCTGCAGCCCGTTCAGCGCGATCAGCGCCGGCATCGACACGTCGTAGCGGCGGACGATGGCGAGCACGTCGTCGCCCGGCTGCACCTGCGCGGTGGCGGGGCGCTGGGTGACCTCATCCGCGCTGGGCGGAACGTTGCAGGCCGCGAGCCCCGCGGCGGCGAGGGTCGTCAGTAGGATGGGCCGGAGCCGCCATCCTCCCCGTCGGGAAGATCCGGCAGCAAAGGCACGAAGCGAACTGGCCACAGATCCTCCCGCTCCAATCCGGTTTCGGTCCGCGTGAAGCGGACCACGCGCTGGTTCCGCTTCTCGTCCCCCATGGGAATCACGATTATACCACCGATCGCCAGTTGGTCCGTCAGCGCCGGGGGCGGCAGGTCGCCGCGATGGGCGGCGGTGACGATGACGCGGTCGAACGGCGCCTGCTCCGGCCAGCCCTTCATGCCGTCGCCCCAGCGCGCGGTGATGTTGCTGATGCGCATGCCGGCGATCCGCTCCAGCGCCAAGTCGAGCAGCGGCTTGTGCCGCTCGATGGTGTAGAGGCGGCGGCAGATCCGCGCCAGCACCGCGGCCTGGTAGCCGGAGCCGGTGCCGATCTCCAGCACCTTGTGCCGGTCGCCGACCTCCAGCGCCTGGGTCATCAGCCCGACCACCATCGGCTGGCTGATGGTCTGGCCGCGGCCGATCGGCAGGGCGATGTCCTCATAGGCCTGGTCGAGGAAGGCGTCGGGCACGAAGGCCTCGCGCGGCACCCGCTCGATCGCGCCGAGGACGCGATGATCCGTGATCCCCGACCGGCGGAGATGCATCAGCAACCGGATCAGCCGTGGTTCGGCGATCATGGGCGACAGCCCTACTTGGCGAACGCGCCGCGCAGGGACTGGATCGCGGCGGCGTGGTTCAGGTCGAGATGCAGCGGCGTCACCGTGATCCGGCCCTCGGCGATGGCGGAAACGTCGGTGTCGGTGCCCTGCACCGCCTCCTCCGTCCGGCTGGTGCCGATCCAGAAATAGGTGCGGCCGCGCGGGTCCAGCCGCTCCTCCAGCACGTCGCCGATCTTGCGCAGCCCGTGCGGCACCACGGCGATGCCGGTGACCGCGTCCGGATCGACCGCCGGGAAGTTGACGTTGACCAGCACCTGGTCCGGCCACTCGGTCGCGATCGCCTTGCGCGCGACCTCGGCGCCCCAGCGGGCACCGAAAGGACAACCCGCCGCGAAAGCCCAAGGTTGGCCAGCGCAGTATCGGTTGCGGCGCTGAAACCGCCGCCGTCCGGGGAGACCATAACCTGAT
>NZ_JBCNNF010000425.1:0-5846 GCF_039594555.1 Inquilinus sp. | reverse complement strand
TTGGTAAATAACTGGTTTGCCCCATCATTGCATAAACCAAATTTTCAGTTGAGGTGTAAGTTTCAACTAAGCGAATATCGGCATCGGTGTTTGCCAGGACCACACCCATGTCTTCCTGGCCTGCGCCCGGCATCTCGGCCTGCCGGCCCGCTATGTCTCCGGCTACCTGCTGATGGCCGACGGCAGCGTCGAGCAGGCGGCGGGCCATGCCTGGGCCGAGGCCTTCATCGACGGACTCGGCTGGGTCGGCTTCGACGCCGCCAACGGGGTGTGCCCGACCGAGCACTATGTCCGCGTCGCCATCGGCCTCGACTATCGCGACGCCGCGCCGGTCCGCGGCCTGCGCCAGGGCGGCGGCGCCGAGGCGCTGGAGGTCGTGATCCGCGTCGGTGAGCTGCAAGTCCAGGCCCAGACCCAGGCGCAGGCCTGATCCCTCACGATGATCCCGGACCACTTCGCATGACCTACTGCCTCGGCCTCCTGCTCGAAGAGGGGCTGGTGATGATTGCCGACACCCGCACCAATGCCGGGGTCGACAACATCTCGACCTTCCGCAAGATGCATGTCTGGGAGCGGCCGGGCGACCGGGTGATGGTCCTGCTCACCGCCGGGAACCTCGCCGTCACCCAATCCGTGGTCGCTCTGCTGTCCGAGGCCGCCGACGCCGATGACGGGCGCGAGAGCCTGACGACGGCCCCGTCGATGTTCCGCTGCGCCGAGCTGGTGGGCGAGGCGGTGCGCGCGGTCTGGAACCGCGACGGCCCGGCGATGGAGCAGCATGCCGGCGGCTTCAACGCATCCTTCCTGCTCGGCGGCCAGATCGCCGGGCGCCGTTGCCGCCTGTTCGAGGTCTACCAGGCCGGCAACTTCATCGAGGCGACGGCCGACACGCCCTATCTGCAGATCGGCGAGCACAAATACGGCAAGCCGATCCTCGACCGTGCCGCGCGCTTCGACACGCCGCTGATCGACGGGCTCAAGCTCGGCCTGGTGTCGATGGATTCGACGCTGCGCAGCAACCTCTCGGTCGGGCTGCCGATCGACATCGCGCTGTACCGCCGCGACGTGCTGCAGCTGGACCTGCGCAAGCGGATCGGCGAGGACGATCCCTACTTCTCCGGCCTGCGCCAGCGCTGGTCCGATGCGCTGCGGCAGGCCTATCAGGCCATCCCCAATCCGGATTGGGCATGACCAGGCGAATCGAGGCGGGAACGATTTAGCAGGTTTCAAGGTTGAAATTGATGGGAGCCTGAACCACCCTTCCGGTGTTGTATCGACGCAAGGCCGTGTCTGCGGCCCGACCGATAATGATAAAGAGGAGTCTAGTGCCATGCGCATCGCGCTTCGTAGAACCGCCCTGCTTTCCGGTTTCGCTGCGCTCCTGGCGCTTGGTGCATGCGCCCAGCCGCAGGAGACCATCGTCACGCCGGCGCCCGGCGCGTTGCCCGCCAACGTGCCGCCCGGCTCGACGCTCCAAAGCTCGACCACCGAGGTCGGGCCGAACGGTCAGGTCATCAATCGCAGCATCTATCGGGCGCCGAACCAGCTCATCACCAACGGGCCGCAGTGCACCAAGGGCGACCCGCAGTGCCCGTGATCGGTCCGGCGCTCTGAGAGCGGCTGGAGGGGGAAAAAGGGGGCTTCGGCCCCCTTTCTTGTCGGACATGACGTGCCGGTCGTTCGGCAACAATCTTTCTGCCCTTGCCCGGACTCATTCATCCCGGCATGGTGCGCGGCATCATTGGCTCGAGCTGGAGCGCCCATGCCCGTGCTGAACAGCGCGGCCGATACCCGGTCCGCCGCCTTCCGCGACAACGAGACGGCCATGCGCGCGGCCGTCGACGACCTGCAATCGGCCGTGGCCCGGATCAAGCTGGGCGGCGGCCAGGCGGCCCGCGACCGGCACGTCGCCCGCGGCAAGCTGCTTCCGCGTGAGCGCGTCCGCGCGCTGCTCGACCCCGGCGCCCCGTTCCTGGAGCTGTCGCAGCTGGCCGGCCAGGGCGTCTATCGCGACGACGTCCCCGCCGCCGGCATCATCACCGGCATCGGCCCGGTTTCCGGCCTGGAATGCGTGATCGTCGCCAACGACGCGACGGTGAAGGGCGGCACCTACTATCCGTTGACGGTGAAGAAGCATCTGCGGGCGCAGGAGATCGCGCGCGAGAACAACCTGCCCTGCCTCTACCTGGTCGATTCCGGCGGCGCCTTCCTGCCGCTGCAGGACGAGGTCTTCCCCGACCGCGACCATTTCGGCCGGATCTTCTACAATCAGGCGACGATGTCGGCTGCCGGCATCCCGCAGATCGCGGTGGTGATGGGGTCCTGTACCGCCGGCGGCGCCTATGTCCCGGCGATGTCTGACGAATCCATCATCGTCAAGGGCCAGGGCACCATCTTCCTCGGCGGCCCGCCGCTGGTGAAGGCCGCGACCGGCGAGGTGGTGTCGGCCGAGGATCTCGGCGGCGCCGACGTGCACAGCCGCGTTTCCGGCGTCACCGACCACTACGCCCAGGACGACCATCACGCTTTGGCGATCGCCCGTCGCATCATCGCTGACCTGAACCGGGTCAAGCGGCCGGCCCTGGCGCTGCGCGACCCGGTGGAGCCGCTGTACCCGGCGTCCGACCTCTACGGCATCGTCGGCACCGATCTGCGGAAGCCCTTCGACGTGCGCGAGGTGATCGCACGGCTGGTCGACGGGTCGGAGTTCGATGAGTTCAAGGCGCTTTACGGCACCACGCTGGTCTGCGGCTTCGCCCATCTCTGGGGCATCCCGGTCGGCATCGTCGCCAACAACGGCATCCTGTTCTCGGAAAGCGCGCTGAAGGGCGCACATTTCGTCGAGCTGTGCTGCCAGCGCGGCATCCCGCTGCTGTTCCTGCAGAACATCACCGGGTTCATGGTCGGCTCGAAATACGAGCGCGGCGGCATCGCCAAGGACGGCGCCAAGCTGGTCACCGCCGTGGCCTCGGCCCGGGTGCCGAAGCTGACCCTGATGATCGGCGGCAGCTTCGGCGCCGGCAATTACGGCATGTGCGGGCGAGCCTATGGGCCGCGCTTCCTATTCATGTGGCCGAACGCCCGGATCTCGGTGATGGGCGGCGAGCAGGCGGCGAACGTCCTGGCCCAGGTGCGGCGCGACGGCATCGAGGCCAAGGGCGAGACCTGGCCGGCGGCGGAGGAGGAGGCATTCAAGGCCCCGATCCGCGAGCAGTACGAGACCCAGGGCCATCCCTACTATGCCTCGGCCCGGCTGTGGGACGACGGGGTGATCGACCCGGCGGACAGCCGGCGGGTGCTGGCCTTGGCGCTGTCGGCGTCGCTGAACGCGCCGATCGAGCCGACCCGTTTCGGCGTGTTCCGGATGTGACGGACGTATCGATGATCCTCTACGACCTTCTCCGCGGCCGCCAGGCGGTGTTCGAGACGCAGAGCTTCTTCGAATGGCTCGGCGAGGCGCTGGGCACGCTGATCCACTTCATCATCCGCGTCGTCCGCGGCGTGTTCGGCGGCATCAGCGGCGCGGTGAACGACTTCCTCGACGGCATGGCCCGGGCCATCGGGATGAACAGCTCGATCTTCTCCTTCGCGCTGCTGATCCTCGGCCTGTTCCTGCTGTACACCTCCGTCCGCGCCTTCATCGCCCGGTCGATCGTGGCCGGCGTGGTCTGGGCGCTGCTGGGTCTTCTGGTGCTGAGCTGGGTGGTGCGATGAGCGCGGTCCGGATCGAGATCGGGAACGGCGTCGGCACGGTCGTGATGGACCGGCCGGACCGCCACAACGCCTTCGACGAGCATGTCATCGCCGAGTTGACGGCGGGCTTCGCGAAGCTAGGCGCCGACGATTCGGTCCGCGCCGTGGTGCTGCGCGGTGCCGGCAAGAGCTTTTCGGCCGGCGCCGATCTCGACTGGATGCGCCGCATGGCGGCTTATGACGAGGCCGCCAACCTGGCCGACGCCCGGGCCCTGGCGGCGCTGATGCGCACCATCGACACGCTGCCCAAGCCGACGGTCGCCCTGGTTCATGGCGCGGCCTATGGCGGCGGTGTCGGCCTCGTCGCCTGCTGCGACATCGCCATCGCCACCGAGGCGGCGGCCTTCTCGCTGTCCGAGGTCAAGCTCGGCCTGATCCCGGCGGTGATCAGCCCCTATGTCGTGCGGGCCATCGGCGCCCGCGCCGCCCGCCGCTATTTCCTGACCGCCGAGCGCTTCGACGCCGTCGAGGCCCGGCGCCTCGGCCTGGTGCATGAGCTGGTGGGAAGCGACGGGCTGGAGGAGGCGGCGCGTCAGGTCCTGGCGGCGCTGCGCGGCAACGGCCCGGCTGCGGTGCGGGCAGCCAAGGACCTGGTCGCCGCCGTGGTCGGCAAGGCGCCGGCCGAGGTCGAGGACGACTGCGCCCACCGAATCGCCGCGACCCGCGCCAGCGACGAAGGCAAGGAAGGCGTCGCCGCCTTCCTGGAGAAGCGCAAGCCGTCCTGGTTGAACTAGTCAGGCTGCGGCAGGCGTGTTCCAGGCCCGCACGACATTGACCAGGAACAGCAGCATCGAGGCCAGCGTCAGCAGCGAGCCGATGATGACCACGGCCTGCTGCTCCCGGGTCACCGCGAGGTAGATGCCGAGCGGCAGCAGGATGGCGCCGGCGGCCGCGACCCAGAAATGGATGACGGCCAGGGTGCCCGTCCTGGCGAAGCCCAGCCGGTAGCCGATCCCGAACAGGGCGAGTGAGACCCAGCCAACGAGATTGATGTGGGTGTGCACCGGCACCAGCTGGAAATCATGGGCCATGCCCATCTGGATGCCCAGCAGCATCCCGGCCAGCGCCATCAGCACCGCCAGGATGAAGAACGCTTTGTCGATGCTCCGCATCATGTCCCCTCGTTGATCGATGGCGGCCGAATTGGTCCCGGCCCGCCCAGCCGCACCGAAGGATGCGTCGCGCCGCCCGTGCCGGCCTGTTACCGGCGGCACAGGCGGCGGCGCATCCACCCCCTCCGGGCGCGTTCCAGTCTCGTTGGAACGAGGGCTCGCAGCATCCCCCGAGGATTAGGGGATGCCGGTTCCGGGGATCAGTCGTCCCAGTGGCCGTACAGGTTCGGCAGCAGCCCGGCCAGGGCGCTGAAGCGCGCCCAGGACTTCGCCTCCTTCCGGGTCCAGCCGGCCTCGGCGATCGCCGACAGCCGGGGGAACACCAGCCGGTCGAACACCGCGCGGTCGGTCATCGGCTCGGACCAGATGCAGGCCTGGACGCCCATCAGGTGCTCCAGCTGCGCCTCGCTCCAGCCCTGGGTGGCCTCGAACTCATAGGTCTCCCGCACCCCTGACCAGCCGGCCCAGCCGGCGCCCGGCTCGGACCAGGCGGTGCTCTGCGACATGTCGAGATAGTAGCGCTGCCCCGGGGCGACCACGATGTCGTAGCCGCGGCCGGCCAGTTCGGCGCTGACCTCGACCGACCGCCAGCCGACCAGGTAGCTCTTGTCCTTCTCGATCACGTCGCCATGCGCCGCCTCCTCCCAGCCGCCGGTGACGACGCCGCGCGAGGCCAGAAAGCGCTGCACCCGCTGCAGGAACCCGGCCTGCAGCGCCGCGGTCGCCGACCCCTCGATGGCATCGGCACCGTTGTGGTTGCCGAGGGTGTTGACCAGCCTGGCGTGCTTCGCGGCCAGCGCCTCGCCATTCTCCTCCCGCCGCAGCCGGTCGAGCGCGAGCGGCGACCCCGACCAGGCGGCCAGCGGCACCTCGTCGGCGCCGACATGCAGGATCTTCGACGGGAACAGGTCGATCAGCTCGTCGAACACGGTCTCCAGGAAGCCGTAGACCGGCTCATGCGCCGGGTTCAGGCAGTTGTTG
>NZ_JBCNNF010000424.1:0-5916 GCF_039594555.1 Inquilinus sp. | reverse complement strand
GGCCTGTAGCCCGTGCACCCGCAGCCGGGCATCGACCACCGCGGTCGCCGCGTCCGGCCCCATCGCGCAGCTGCCGCACAGATGGTAGATCGAGCCGCTGTTGGCCCGGAACCAGCCCAGCAGCGCCGCGTCGCTCTCGGCCCCGGCGGAGGGCGGCATCTCCTCCACCGTGATCGCCGCCAGGCTCGGCGCCGCCATGATCCGGCGGGCCAGGCGGCTGCCCTGTAGCACCTCCGCGACGTCGCGGTCGGTCGACAGGTAGTTCGGCCGGATCTTCGCCGCCGCCGCCGGGTCGGGCGAGGCGATGGCGATCTCGCCGCGGCTGGTCGGCCGGCACGAGTTGAAGGCCAGCAGGAAGCCGGGATAGGGCTCGGGCTTCAGCCCGGCCTTCGGGCTGTCCGGGATGCGGTAGGATAGCGGGTTGAAATACATCTGGATGTTCGGCCGCGGCTCGTCCGGCGCGCCACGGAAGAAGCCGCCCGCCTGGTTGACGCTCATGGCGAAGGGGCCCTTGCGGGTCAGCAGGTATTGCAGCCCCAGCCGGGCCTGGCCCCACGGGCTGCCGAACAGGCCGTTCAGCGTCGGCACGCGGGAGCGGTAGTAGAAGCTGGCGCAGAGATGGTCCTGCAGGTTGCGGCCGACCGCGGGCAGGTGATGCGCCACGGCCACCCCCGCCCCGGCCAGGAGCGCGCCGTCGCCGATGCCGGAGAGCTGCAGCAGCTTCGGCGTGTCGACCGCGCCGCAGGCGACGATCACCTCGCGCCGCGCCGAGACGATGCGGGTCTCCGATCCCTGACGGATTTCGACGCCGATGGCCCGGCCGGTCTCGTCCAGCACCACCCGCAACGCCTGGACCTCGCGCTCGACCGTCAGGTTGCGGCGGCCCAGCGCCGGGCGAAGATACTCGACGCTCGACGACGACCGCCGGCCGTCATGGGTGTTGACGTCATAGACGCCGGCGCCCTCGATCGACGCGCCGTTGAAGTCGCCGTTCTCCGGCAGTTGCAGCTCGCGGCAGGCGGCGAGATAGGCGTCGGTCACCGCATGGGTGCCGCCGCGCATCGGCGTGACATGGATCGGCCCGTCGCCGCCATGCCATTGCGAGGCGCCGCCGGCATGCGTCTCCAGCCTGCGGAAGGCCGGCAGCACGTCGTCATAGGCCCAGCCGGGATTGCCGGCCGCCGCCCAGTCGTCGAAATCCGCCGCGGCGCCGCGCACGAACACCATGGCGTTGATCGAGCCCGAGCCGCCCTGCACCTTGCCGCGCGGGACGTAGATACGGCGGCCGCCCAGCTCCGCCTCCGGCTCCGACCAGTACATCCAGTTGACCCGCGGGTTGTAGTAGCTGCGGGCGTAGCCGACCGGGATGCGGAACCAGAAGGAATCGTCGCGGCCGCCGGCCTCCAGCAGCAGCACGCTGTGCCGGCCGCTCTCGCTCAGCCGTGCCGCCAAGATGCAGCCGGCCGAACCGGCGCCGACGATGACGTAGTCGTGGGTCATGACTGGGCTCTCAACAGTAGGGACCGGCGTCGCCACTCCAAGCCGTCATCGCGAGCCCCGCAGGGGCGTGGCGATCCAGCGGCACCAGCCTATGGATCGCCACGTCGCTTCGCTCCTCGCGATGACGGCTTCAATAACGGCACCAGGCGCGTTCAGCGGCGGACTACCCCCGCGCCGGGGCGAACTGCTTCACGTCGGCCGGCTCGGAAGCCATCTGCAAGTGGAGCCGGTCGCCAGTGTAGGGCGTGTGCTTCGCCACCACGTCGAGGTTCAGCTCCACCCCCAGCCCGGGCTCGCGCGACGGGATCAGGTAGCCGTCGTCGAAGGTCAAAGGCTTCTTCAAGATCTCGCCGTGGAAGCCGCCATAGTCGAGGATCGACTCCTGGATCAGGAAGTTCGGCGAGGCGGCGCCGACCTGGATGCTGGCGGCGGCCACGACGGGGCCGCAATAAACATGCGGCGCCAGCTGGGCGTAGTGGGCCTCGGCCATGCTGGCGATCTTCTTGGTCTCCAGGATGCCGCCGACCCGGCCGATATCCGGCTGCAGGATCGAGGCGGCGCCCAGCTCCAGCACCCGCTGGAACTCGTATTTCGTGCACAGCCGCTCGCCGGTCGAGATCGGGATCGAGGTCGCGCGCGCCACCTCGGCCATCGCCGCCTCCTGCCCCGGCGGCACCGGCTCCTCGAACCACAGCGGGTCGTATTTCTCCAGCCGCTTGGCCAGGCGGATGGCCGAGGACGGGACCATCTGGCCATGCGTGCCGAACAGCAGGTCGGCGCTGCTGCCCACCGCCTCGCGCACCTTGCGGCAGAAGGTCTCGCAGCGATCCATCACGCCGAGCGAGACCTGGTGCCCGGAATAGGCGGTGTAGGGGCCGGCCGGGTCGAACTTCACCCCGGTGAAGCCCATCCGCACCATCTCGACCGCGCATTCGGCGGCCAGATCGGGGTCGTTGAAGTCGAACTCCCCGGCCGCGTTCTTGGGGTACAGATAGGTGTAGGCGCGCAGCTTTTCGTGCACCAGGCCGCCCAGCAGGTCGTAGACCGGGCGGCCCGCCGCCTTGCCGATGATGTCCCAGCAGGCCATCTCCAGCCCCGAGACGATGCCCATCATCGTCGGGTCCGGCCGCTGGGTGAAGCCACTGGAATAGGCCGACCGCCAGAACCGCTCGACCCGGTGCGGGTCATGGCCTTCCAGGTGGCGCTGGAACACGTCCTCGATCAGCGGCACCATCGCCTGGGGATGGAAGGCGGTCGAGTAGATCTCGCCGACGCCCTCGATGCCGTCATCGGTCTTGAGCTGCACGAAGATCCAGTACATGCCCCCGACATGCGGCGGCGGGACGGCGACGACATGGGTCTGGAGCGATGCGATCTTCATGCGGCGGCCTTTCGCTGGGGCCGGCGCACCAGCGCGGCGCGGCCCGGCCCATCATGGATCGCCGGAGTCGGCCCCTCCAGGCCGGCGGCGACGGAAAATCCCGCGCAAACGACGCCGCCCTCCCGGCCGGCCACGCGGCGATGGCCCGGCTGTCATCACCCTGTCATGCTCCGCCTCTAAGGCAACACCCGGGGGACCACACCGGACCAAACTTCGGGGGGCAGGATGATCACTCGCCGTCAGATCCTTTCGGCCGGCGTCGCCGCCGGCGCCATCGCCCTGGTGCCGCGGCACCGGGCCCACGCCGCCGCGACGCGGATCGACGTCTACACCGCCAGCGACGCCAATGTGTCGGACTGGTGGACCAATGTCCTGAAGCCCGCCTTCGAGTCGGCGCATCCGGAGTACGAGATCAATGTCGTGATCTCGCGCGGCGCCGGGGCCGGCGGCATCCAGGCGATCGCCGACCGGGCGCTGGCAGCGCTGAAGTCCGGGACCGATCCTCAGGTCGACTACTTCGAGGAGAACGACCCGTTGCTGCCCAAGGGCGGCATCGACGCCGGGCTGTGGGTCGGTTTCGACGCCAAGGCCGTGCCCGGCTACGCCCGGCTGAACCCGCTGGCGATCGAGACGCCCTACGGCCTGCCCTATCGCGGCTCCCAAGTCGTGCTGGCCTATGATTCGGACAAGGTGGCCGAGGCCGAGGTGCCGAAGGACTGGGCCGGCCTGGTGGCATGGATCAAGGCGCATCCCGGCCAGTTCATCTATGGCCGGCCGGACAAGGGCGGGTCGGGCCGCAACTTCGTGGTCCGCGCCATCCACGAGGCCAACGGCCGCGACCCGTCGTTGTTCAAGGTCGCCACCTTCACCAAGCAGGCGGCGGAGGAGCGGCTGCCCAAGGCCTGGGCGATCCTGAACGACCTGGCGCCGTCGCTGTACGAGAAGGGCGCCTACGCCGCCGGCAACACGCCGACGCTGCAGCTGCTGGCCAGCGGCGCGGTGTCGATGATCCCGGCCTGGTCCGACCAGGCGCTGCAGGGCCTGACGCAGGGCGTGCTGCCGCCGTCGATCAAGCTGTTCCAGCTGCAGGACCTGGCCCTGTCCGGCGGCTTCGCCGAATCCACCGTGCCCAGCAACGGCGCCCACAAGGCCGCCGCGCTGGCCCTGGCCGATTTCCTGCTGACGGATGCGATGCAGGTCTCGATCGTCAAGGATCTGGGCGGCTTCCCGGGCGTCGACTGGGACAAGCTGCCGGCCGAACTGAAGCAGCAATTCGCCGCCGTCATCCCGACCTCGATCCCCACCTATCCGGGCGGCGAATGGGAATCGGCGATGAATGACGGCTGGTACCGCAACGTCGCCCCCAACATCGACCGGGCGAAGTGACCGAAGGGGCCCTGCCCGTCGCGTCCCGGCGCACGGGCGTCCTCCGGCGGCAGGCCCTCGGCCTGCTGCTGGTGGCGGCGCCGGTGCTGCTGGTCGCAGGGCTGGTGCTGGTGCCGGCGCTGTCGGCGATCCTCGCCACGCTGCGGGTCGAGGTCGACGGCCGCGACGTCGTCTCACTGGCCAACTACGCCGATTTCTTCGCCGACCCGCAGAGCCGCCGCAACCTCGGCTTCACCCTGTGGACCACGGCGGTGGCGACGGCGCTGCTGCTGGCCCTGTGCCTGCCGCTGGCGCTGTATCTGCGCTTCGCCACCGGGCGGCTGCCGGCGGTGGTGCAGGGCATCGCCGTGTTCCCGCTGTTCGTGCCCGGCATCATCGTCGCCTATGCGCTGATCCGCTCGATCGGGCCGAACGGCCTTCTGGCCACGATCCTCGCCGCCTTCGGCATCGGCGGCTACGTCTCGCCCTATCTCGGCCCCTGGGGGCCGGTGATCGGGCTGGTGTGGGAGGGGGTGCCGCTGACCCTGCTGGTGCTGCTGTCCGGCCTGGCCCAGGTGCCGCTGCCGGCGATCGAGGCGGCGCGGGACGTCGGCGCCGGGCCGTTTCGCATCCTGGTCAGCATCGTGCTGCCGCTGATCCGCAACTCGCTGCTGATCGCCTTCGCGCTGGAGTTCCTCAACATCTTCGGCGCCTTCACCCTGCCCTATCTGCTCGGCCCCGCCTCGCCTGAGATGATGGGCGTGTACATGCAGCGCACCTTCAGCGACGTGCGCGACCCGATCGCCGCCCAGACCCAGGCGGTCGTCACCTTCCTGATCTGCGCCGCGGTCGGCGTGCTGTATGTCCGCGCGATCTCCAGATCGCGCGCCCGGGGCGCGCCATGACCGCCCGGCGCCTCCTGCGCGGCCTGCCCGGCCCGCTGCTGGCGACGGTGCTGGCGGTGGTGATCATCGTGCCGATCGCCACCGTGTTCCTGTGGGCCTTCGCCGAGGCCTGGCGCTATCCGGCGCTGCTGCCGACGCAATGGGGTCTGCGCTTCTGGGACATGACGCTGGCCCGGGCCGATGTCTGGTCGGCGCTGCGCACCTCGCTGGTGCTCTCGGTGGTGGTCACCGCGGTCTCGGCCGCGATCTGCCTGCCCGCCGCCTATGCCTTCGCCCGGCTCGACTTCCCGGGCAAGCAGCTGCTCCTCTTATCCTTCCTGGCCACCCAGGCCTTCCCGAAATTCGGCCTCTATGTCGCCATCGCCGCGATCTTCCTGCAGCTCGGCCTGGTTGGCACCTTCGCCGGGGTCGCCATCATCCAGGTGCTGAACACGCTGCTGTTCATGATCTGGATCCCGGTCGCCGCCTTCCAGAACGTGGATCGAAGGCTGGAGGAGGCGGCGCGGGATGTCGGCGCCGGCCCGTTCCGCACCTTCTGGCATGTCACCCTGCCGCAGGCCGGCCCGGCCATCGCCGCCGCCCTGCTGCTGAGCTTTGTCGGCACCTTCTACGAGACCGAGGGCGCCTGGCTGATCGGCGCGCCGACGGTCCGGACCATGCCGATCCTGATGATCTCGCTGATCAACAACCAGCTGGTGATCCAGTACGGCGCGGTGCTGTCGGTGCTGCTCTGGGTCCCGTCCTTCGTCGCGCTCCTGTTCGCGC
>NZ_JBCNNF010000423.1:0-5923 GCF_039594555.1 Inquilinus sp. | reverse complement strand
AGCATTCGTTTCCTTATTGTCATTGCCGGGCTTGACCCGGCAATCCAGGGGCCACCGAGAGCGGCTCTTGAAAGCCCCTGGATCCTCGGGTCAAGCCCGAGGATGACAATAAAGAGAATGCAGGTCTGGGTTGAGCCCGCCTTGGCTGCGTTCCTCCTCAGCCGAAGACCCGTCGGTCAACCAGGGCGTGAAACGAAATCACAAACCACTGGTCAGTCGTCTCGCTCCGCCTCTGAAGCGGCCCGACCTCTGCCTCACCCATTCACCAGGAAGCGCAGCGGGTCGGGTTCGACCTGGCAGGCATCGACCGGCTGGCGGTCCGGCGCGTCCAGGAACTTGCCCGTCAGCGTCTCCGCACAGGGGTCGCTGCCGATCAGGCCGTGGCCCTGGTTCTGCCGCTCGACCAGGAAGGCGTTCGGCAGGTGCGACGCGGTGGCGCGGGCCCAGGTCGCCGGCGTCACCGGGTCCAGCCCGCCGGACAGGATCAGCGCCGGGACATCGCTGTCGACCGGCTGCGAGCCGAGGTCGTCCGCCGTCGCGGCGCCCGGCCAGGCCGGGCAGGTCGACCCCGTGGCGTCGCGCAGGTCGCCGGCGTCCGGCGCCAGGCATTCCACCAGGTCGTAGGCGGCGTTGGCGATGGTCGGGTCCAGCAGGCCGGCCAGCCATTGCTGGACCGCGTCCTCATAGGCCTCGTCGCGATCGGCGTCGATGCCGGCGATCAGCGCCGGCAGGGTGGCGGCGTCGTCGCGGGAATAGAGGTCGTTGAACACCACCTCGGACAGCAGGCCGCCGGTGAACATCAGCTCGGCCTCGCCGCCGCCGTCCGGCCGGGCCACGGTGACGGTCGGCGGCTCGTCGTCCAGCCGCTCCAGCAGGGTGCGGTAGCGCGCCGCGAGGTCGGGATAGGCGGCGTTGCAGTCGGCATCGGCGGCGCAGGCGGCGAAGACGCGCTGCAGCGACCGGTCGCCGTCCGGGTCGCTCTCCTCCGACGCGGTGAACAGGCTCTTGCCGGGCGGGTAGACGCCGTCGAGGATCATCGCGGCGATGCCGTCGGGGTAGCGCCGCAGCGTCTCCAGCGCCAGCCGCGTGCCGTAGGAGGACCCGAACAGAACCCATTTGTCGATGCCCAGCGCCAGGCGCAGATCGGCCACGTCGCGGGCGCTGTCGGGCGTGGTGTAGCGGGTCAGGTCGTGGCCCTCGGCCTCCCAGCGGGTGCGGCAGGCGCCGGCGGCATCGATCGACGCGGCGGCATTGCCGCCGTCGCCCTCCGGGCCGTTGGCATGGATCTGGGCCTCGACCATCTCCGGGCAGGTCAGGTTCGGCTGCGACCGGCCCATGCCGCGCTGGTCGTACAGCACCAGCTTGCGGGTCTGCAGCCAGTCGTTGCGCGCGATCAGCTGCCACCAGCGGGCGATGCCGTCGGGGTCCAGCCCCGCCGCCCCGCCCGGGCCGCCCTCGAGATACAGGACCGGCGGCGCATCGCCCAGCTTGTCCGGCGTGGACAGGATGGCGACCGCCAGGGTGACGGTGGCGCCGTCCGGCTTGTCCCGGTTCTCCGGCACGGTGACGGTGCCGCAGGTGGCGGCCCGCCCGTCCGGCACGGTGAAGCCGCAGCTCGCGGCCTGGAATTCGGGCGAAGCCAGGGCCGGGGCGGCACCGGCCAGGGTCAGGGCTGCGATCAGGATCAGGGTACGGGTCATCATCGGCATTCGCGGGACGGCAGCGCACCAAATTAGGCAAGCGGACGAGGCGGCGCCATGCGGCAAGAGTGACGCCCATCCTGCCGCCGGATTGCGGCGCCGCCGCGGCCGGCCCGCTACTCCGCCGCCAGCAGCGCGGTTCCCTGCGGAACAGCTTTCGCCGCCAGCTGCACCACCTGCAGGCCCTGCCTCATCGCATCCTCAAGGGCGGCGGCTTCGGCCGGCGTGCGCACCGGTCCCCGGCGCGGCGCGTCACGGCGGACGTGGTCCAGCACGGCAGGATCGACGCCGTCCCCGACCAGCAGCAGGTCGGCCCGGCGCAGCGCCGCCACCTGGCGCAGGGTCAGATCCTGCTCGCCGCCCGGACCGATCGCGATCCTGGTCAGCGATCCGGCGGCGTGGCGGTCCGTGGCCACCCGGTCCAGCAGGTCCAGCGCCGCCGTCCGGTCGGCCGCGCCGTCGCGATACAGGCGGCGCCAGAAGGCCAGGCGGCGGGCCGGGTCGGCGATGCGGCGGCGGATCTCGTCGCGCAGCGTGGCGGACAGGGCGGCGAGGCAGCCGAAACCGGGCGGGACCAGCGCCTCCAGCTCCTGCCGGATCAGCCCGGCCAAAGCGGGCGCCGCGCCGCCGGTCGAGATCGCGACCACGACGGGCGACCGGTCGAGGATCGCCGGCAGGATGAAATCGCACAGCGCCGGCCGGTCGACCACGTTCAGCGGCACGCCCGTCGCGCGGGCGAGGGCGGCGCTGCGGGCGTTTGTGTCGGGATCGCCCGAGGCGTCGATCACCAGGCAGGCCCCGGCGAGATGATCGGCGATCAGAGGGCCGGGGAGGGTCTCGGCCGCCGTCTCGGCGAAGACGGGACCGGCGCCGACCAGGCGGACCGCGGCTCCGGCCCGGCGCAGCAACTCGAATTTCGGCGCCGTCGCCTCGCCGCCGCCGACCAGCACGCAGACCCGGCCGCGCACGGTCAGGAAGACAGGGAGATGGGGCAGGGGGGCCTGATGGACCGCCCGCCGGCTTTCTCCTAGTCCCCCCTCCCCTTGCGGGAGGGGGGTAGGGGGAGGGGGTTCGTGCCGACTGAACCGGCCACCCCCATCGGCGGGCCAACCCTTGTCGAAGGAGAGCGGGTCCGCATTCGCGCGCGGACGCGCGCAGACCCCTCCCCCTGGCCCCCTCCCGCAAGGGGAGGGGGGACTAAAATGGGAAGCGGAATTGGCTGCTTCAGCCTGCTGCGGGAACGGCGGCATGGGCGACGATCTCCTTCAGCTCCGGCACGCAGGAGCCGCAATTGGTGCCGGCGCCGAGCAGCGCGCCGAGCTCCTTGACCCCGATGCCCTGTCCGTTCCGCCCCCCGCCTTCCCGCAGGGTGCGCAGGATCCGCTCCAGCCCGACGCCGAGGCAGGCGCAGACGATGCGGCCCTCGACCGGGGCGCCGGCCGGGGCGCGGCCGGATAGCAGGGCGCGGCGGTCGGCCTCGTCCAGCGCCGGCGTCTCGGCGGCGAAGCGGGCCAGCAGCCATTCCGGGTCGGGCAGCTTGCCGGGCGGGGCGACGAACAGGCATTCGGCCAAGTGGCCCTCCTCCAGCGTGGCCAGGCGGAACAGGCCGCGTTTAGGGTCGGCGAACTCGATCACCTGCCGGTCCCGGAGCGGCGCCAGCAGCGATCGGCCGAGGATGATGCCGTCGGCCGGCGGCTCCGGCCCGCCGAGGGCATAGATCTGGCAGCCGGCGGCGGCGCGGCGGGTCCAGTAGACCAGGCCGGTCGGCCGCATCCGCCGGCGCGACACCAGGAATCCCTCCCAGCCCAACGCCACCCGCTCCAGCGCCACCGGCGTGTGCTTCAGCTCCGGCTGGCCGGAGACCGGATCGACCGCCGGGTTGGCGATCCGGCCGGCGACGCAGTCGGCGGTGAAGCGGTCGTTCCAGTGCATCGCCAGGAAGGCCTGGCCCGGCGCCTGGTCGGGCGTGATCCGGACCCGGGCCAAAGCGCGGCCCCAACCGCTCTTCAGCCGCGCCAAGTCGCCCTCGGCCAGGCCGTGGCGGCCGGCATCGTCGGGATGCAGCTCGACCGCCGGCTCCGGGCTGTTGGCGGCCAGGCGCGGCACCGCGCCGGTGCGGGTCATGGTGTGCCACTGGTCGCGCAGCCGGCCGGTGTTCAAGAGCATCGGCCGGTCGCGATCAGGGCGATGGGCCGGCGGGCGGTGCCGCACCGGCACGAAGCGGGCGCGGCCGTCCGGCGTCGGGAAGCCGCCCTCGGCGAACAGCCGTGCCGTGCCCAGCCGCCGGTCCCCAGTCGAAGGAATGGCCGGCACCGGCCACTGCACCGACTCCAGCGCGTCATAGGCCTCGCGGTCCAGCGCCGCCAGGGCACCGATGTCGAAGGCGCGCTCGCCCCGGTTCTCGAAGGCGGAGAGGGCGGCGTGCTCGCGGAAGATCGCGGCCGGGTCCTCGTAAGGGAAGGCGTCGGCGAAGCCCATGCGGCGGGCGACCTGGGTGACGATCCACCAATCCGGCCGGGCCTGGCCGGGCAGGGGGTGGAAGCGGCGCTGGCGCGAGATCCGGCGCTCGGAATTGGTGACGGTGCCGTCCTTCTCGCCCCAGCCGGCGGCGGGCAGCAGCACATCGGCCAGGCGGGCGGTGTCGGTCTCGGCGGTGACGTCGGAGACCACGACCAGCTCGCAGCCGCGCAGGCCGCGGCGCAGCCGCTCGGCATCCGGCGCGCTGACTGCCGGGTTGGTCGCCATGATCCACAGCGCCTTGATCCGGCCGGCGGCAACGGCGTCGAACAGCTCCACCGCCTTCAGCCCCGGCCGCTCGGCCAGGCGCGGCGCCTGCCAGAAGCGGCGCAGCCGGTCGCGCGCCGCCAGGTCCTCGAAGCCCATATGGGCGGCCAGCTGGTTGGCCAGGCCGCCGACCTCGCGCCCGCCCATGGCGTTGGGCTGGCCGGTGACGGAGAAGGGCCCTGCACCCGGCCGGCCGATCCGGCCGGTGGCGAGGTGGCAGTTGATGATGGCGTTGACCTTGTCGGTGCCCTGGGTCGACTGGTTCACGCCCTGCGAATAGATCGTCAGCGTCGCCGGGGTGTGGGCGAACCAGGCATAGAAGCGCCGCACCGCCTCCTCCGGCAGGCGGCAGCCGGCGGCGACGGTGGCGATGTCCGGGGCATCCTCGGCCGCGGCGACGGCCGCCTCCTCGAAGCCGCTCGCATGGGCGGCGATCCAGTTGCGGTCCAGCGCGCCGGTCCGCACCAGATGGGCGAGCAGGCCGTTGAACAGCAGCACGTCGGTGCCGGGCGCGATGGCCAGGTGCAGGTCGGCCTCGTCGCAGGTGGCGGTGCGGCGCGGGTCGATCACCACGATCCGGGTGCCGCGCTTCTCCCGCGCGGCCAGCAGCCTGCGGTGCAGGATCGGGTGGCACCAGGCGGCGTTGGAGCCGACATAGATCGCGAGGTCCGCCTGCTCCCAATCCTCGTAGCAGCCCGGCACCACATCGCCGCCGAAGGCGCGGCGGTGGCCGGCGACGGAGGAGGCCATGCACAGACGGGAATTGGTGTCAATGTTGCCGGAGCCGATGAAGCCCTTCATCAGCTTGTTGGCGACGTAGTAGTCCTCGGTCAGCAGCTGGCCGGAGACGTAGAAGGCGACGGAGTCCGACCCATATTTCTCGATGGCGTCGGTGAAGCCGGCGGCAACCCGGTCCAGCGCCTCGTCCCAACTCGCGGCCCGGCCGCCGATCATCGGGTCGAGCAGGCGGCCCTCCAGCCCCAGCGTCTCGCCCAGCGCCCCGCCCTTGGAGCACAGCCGCCCGAAATTCGCCGGATGGATCGGGTCGCCGGAGACAACGGGATTGGCTAGTGCCAGCCCCCTCACCCTCCCGCCGCCTTCGGCGTCGGGCCCCTCCCTCTCCCCGAGGAGAGGGGAATCGGAGCCCCGCCCCCCTTTACCTCTCCTTGGGGAGAGGTCGGAATCGCGAAGCGATTCCGGGTGAGGGGGCGGCTCCGGCCTCTCCCATCCAGCTCCCCCCGACACGGCGACGCCGCAGCCGACGCCGCAATAGGGGCAGGTGGTGCGCACCTCAGCCATTCGCCACCAGCCGGGGCGCCGGCAGGCCGAGGCGGATGCGGCCGGCCTGCAGCTCGACCGCAATGCGGTGGACGCAGCCCTCGTCCGGCCCCTCGACCGACCCGGTCTCCAGGCTGATCACCCAGGCGTGCAGCGGGCAG
>NZ_JBCNNF010000422.1:0-5932 GCF_039594555.1 Inquilinus sp. | reverse complement strand
CTGCTTGGAAATGCGCTGGCGTGAGTCGGCTGGCGGTGGTTTCGAGAACCGGAGCGCAGCGCACGTTTGGTGCGTGAGCACCGGAAGCGCAGAAACCGCCGTCAGATGGCCGCGCCAGTAGCATTTACAGACAGGCTCCTAACCGGCGTTGCTGGCGACCAGCCAGTCCATCGCCTGCCGCACCACGCGGCGGACATGCCGGTCCAGCGGCCGCATCAGGTAGAACGACCCTTCCGAGCGCAGGTGGACACCATGCGCCGGCACCAGCGCGCCCGAGGCCAGCTGGTCGCGCAGCAGCCAGGTCCAGCCCAGCGTCGTACCCAGCCCCTGGGATGCGGCCTGCACCGCCAGGGCATAGGAGCCGAGCCGCCAGAACCGGGCTTTTGCCGGTATCGTCATGGACGCGGCGCCGAACCAGTGCGGCCAGTCCGTCCATTCGCGCAGCGAATCCTCGATCGCGAGCAGAGTCGGCGCCGGGTCGTCCTGCAGCGCCGGCCGGCCCGGGGCCGCGACCGGCACAACCTCCTCCGTGCCCAGCACATGCAACGCGACGCCGGTCGGCCGCTCGCGCCGGTAGAAGATCGCCAGGTCGAACTCGTCCAGCCGCAGATGCTGGACGTCGTCGGTGACCCTCAGGCGCAGCTCGATCCCCGGCAAAGCGGCGTCCAGCGCCTTGAGCCGCGGCATCAGCCAGAGATCGGCGATGCCGTGCGAGCAGGCGAGCGTCACCTGACGCGGCCCGGCCGAGCCGCGCGCGCCATGGGTCACCGCCACGAGGTCGCCGAGGATGCGGCGCACCTCAACGACATAGCTCTCGCCCAGCGGGGTCAGGCTGACGCCGGACGGGGTGCGCTGGAACAGCTTGCCGCCGATGAAGGCCTCGAGTTTCAGGATCTGACGGCTGACCGCGCTCTGGGTCAGGCCCAGTTCGGCGCCGGCGCGGGAGAAATTGGCCAGCCGGGCCGCGGCCTCGAACACGACCAGGGCATTGAGCGGCGGCAGGCCGAGATGGGAGGAAGCGGGCATTCACAAGGCCAGAGAACACCGTCCGGGCGGCTGCCGGACGCCGCGCCAGCCTAGCGATCCGGCGGTCCCGCACAAGCCGCCCATGCGACGGGGATGATCATCCGGACGACAGCAGAACCGTCATCGAACTTGTCTAGACCTCTGTATGAATCCCGTCCGGAGAGTCCGATGAGCAAGACCCTGGGGCCCGAGCCCCTGATCGCCCCGACCGCCCGAGTCTCGGCCTGCAGCCTCGGCACCTACACCGAGGTCGGTGCCCACGCCGTGCTGAACGAGGTCACGCTCGGCGATTACAGCTACCTGATGGACGGGTCGATGGCCTGGTGCGTCGAGATCGGCAAGTTCTGCTCGATCGCCGCCTATACCCGGCTGAATGCGCCGAACCATCCGACCTGGCGGGCGACACAGCACCATTTCACCTACCGCTCCTCCGCCTACGGTCTTTCCGACACCGACGACGCCGACTTCTTCGGCTGGCGGCGCGAGAACCGTGTGACCATCGGCCACGACGTGTGGATCGGCCATGGCGCGATCCTGCTGCCCGGCGTCACGGTCGGCACCGGGGCGGTGATCGGCGCCGGGGCCGTGGTCACCCGCGACGTCGCCCCCTACACCATCGTCGCCGGCAGCCCGGCCCGGCCGATCCGCCGCCGGGTGACGGAGGCGGTGGAGGCGCGCCTGCTGGCGCTGGGCTGGTGGGACTGGCCGCATGACCGGCTGCGCGACGCGTTGCAGGATTTCCGCACGCTCGACGCCGAGGGGTTCTGCGCCAGGCACGAAGACTGACCGCCGGCGACGGAACCGACCGTCCCGTCCCCCGGTTGTTGCAACGCCTGCCGCAACCTGGAGGACCGGCCGATTCCGTCGATCACCGCCGCCGCCGCGCCGACGCTGCACGACCCGCAGGCCGAGGCCTTCTACGCCGATGCGCTGCGTGATCTGGCCGCGACCGGCCTGCCGTTCCTGCTGGCCGGCACCTACGCCGTCAGCGCCTATACCGGCATCTCGCGGCCGACCAAGGACCTGGACATCTTCTGCAAGGCCGGGGACAGCCCGCGCATCCTTGGCCATTTCCACGACCAGGGCTTCTCGATCGAGATCGAGGATGAGCGCTGGCTGGGCAAGGTGCACAAGGGCCGGCACTTCTTCGACGTGATCTATGCCTCGTCGAACGGCACCATGCCGGTGAACGACCAGTGGTTCGAGCATGCCCGCGAGATCGAGGTCTTCGGCAGCCAGGTCCGGATCGTCGCCCCGACCGAGCTGATCTGGTCCAAGGCCTTCATCCAGATGCGCCACCGCTATGACGGCGCCGATGTGGTCCACGTCATCCTGAAGCAGCATGACGAGATCGATTGGCAGCGGCTGCTCGGCTACATGGAGCTGCATTGGGAGATGCTGCTGGTCCATCTGCTGAACTTCCGCTGGGTCTACCCGACGGAGCGCGACCGGGTGCCGCGCTGGCTGATGGACGAGTTGATGGACCGGCTGCGCCACCAGCTGGACCTGCCGCCGCCGCAGATGAAGGTCTGCCGCGGCCGCATGCTGTCGCGGGTCGACTACGCTGCGGCGGTCGAGGAGTGGGGCTTCGCCGATGTCGGCGGCGAGGGCGAGTGGCGCGACGCCTGACACGAGACAGGAGAGCGGAACCGACTCATGGCGAAGAACGGGACCTTCACCGTCGCCGCGATCGGCGACATCCACGTCAAGGACGATTCCGATCCGCTGCGCGAGATGTTCGGCGAGATCGCGCAGAAGGCTGACGCGCTGGTGCTCTGCGGCGACCTGACCGACACCGGGACGGTGCGGCAGGCGGAACGGCTGGCCGAGGATCTGCGCGCCTGCCCGCTGCCGGTGATCGGCGTGCTCGGCAATCACGACTATGAATGCGGCGCGGTCGACGAGGTGCGGTCGATCCTGACCGAGGCGGGGCTGCGCCTGCTGGACGGCAGCGCGGTCGAGTTGGACGGGGTCGGCTTCGTTGGGGTCAAGGGCTTCGCCGGCGGCTTCGGCCGGCGGATGCTGGGGTCCTTCGGCGAGCCGGAGACCAAGGAGTTCGTCTCCGTCGCCGTGTCCGAGGCGATGCGGCTGGAGAATGCGATGCGGACGGTAAAGACGCAGCGGGCGATGGTGGTGCTGCACTACGCCCCGATCTCCGAGACGATCGAGGGCGAGCCGTTGGAGATCTATCCCTTTCTCGGCTCCTCGCGCCTGGCCGAGACGATCGACCGCTTCACCGTCAGCGCCGTGGTGCATGGCCACGCCCATCGCGGCGTGTATCAGGGCCACACCCCGGGCGGGGCGCCCGTCTACAACGTCGCCTGGGCGATCGAAAAGCCGAGCGGCCGGCCCTATGCGCTGATCGAGCTGTGACGGCGCTCAAATGGAAAGGGCCGCCCGGAGGCGGCCCCTGCCCGTCCGCATCACGTACGTCACCAGGTGCGGATATCGCCG
The DNA here is from genome assembly GCF_039594555.1 of Inquilinus sp. Taxonomy (GTDB): domain Bacteria; phylum Pseudomonadota; class Alphaproteobacteria; order DSM-16000; family Inquilinaceae; genus Inquilinus. Next base: position 2,452 of record NZ_JBCNNF010000422.1, on the reverse strand, counting down.
GTGTCGACGTGGACGAAGTTGGAGCGTGGATAGTAGCCGACACCGCCGGCCTGCATGTCGACCGCATTCCGGCGCAGGCTGGCCAGGCTCATATTCGGCATGAAGATGTCCGCCGCCTGGCCCTGGATGTGCAGGGAGTTGCGCGCGACGCCGCGGCTGCGGCGGGCCAGCATGGCGTTGGTGGCGCGGGAGCGGTAGCCGCAGACGACATGGATCGGCTCATCCGACCCGCCCTTGCGCTGCAGCGCATTGAGGATGTCGAGCAGCTTCGGATCCATCGGTCGGACTTCGTCCGACCGCCAGTCACGCAGGAAATAGTTGAACTTCGCCAGGACGTCCGGGTTGTACCAGCCGTCGACAAAGTACTCTTCCTTGATTTCGACCAGGTTATGAGCGTCGTAGAGGTGCAGCGTTCTTCGATTTGTGGCGGCGAGGGCTGAGAGTGGTGCGATTGGCGCGACGGCGGCGGCTGCAACAGCCCCGGCCGACATCCTCAGGAATTGCCGTCTCTGCATCGTTCCCGCTGCTCCTAACCATCACTCGACACGCGTCCGGCATTTCTGACGCTTTACACGCCTATACTCGGCGCCGGGCGTTCGATGGCGTCCTTTGTGAAGCAGGCCGAAGCGGGAATCAACCATTTCTTCTCACGTTTACAAAGAAACTCTGTGACATAATGGCAACATTGTGGTAGATCTGTCGCACTTTTGGTCAAGCGACAAATAAATCATCGGAAAATCATAATAGATATTTTATATCACTCCGAAGTCATCAAGGAAAAATAAAAATGGGCGACCGAAATTCGGCCGCCCATTGGAGCAACGCTTGAATCGTACGAGGATTTCAGCGTGAAGATGCGAGTTGTTCGCGCTGCGTTTCACGGGCCTGCAGCGCCGCGATGACCTTGGCGTCGATCCCGTAGATGTCGTCCCGGAAGGCCACCTCGCCGCTCTGATCGATCCAGGCGGTCTGGTAGACGAGGTACAGCGGCATCGGAGTCGGCAGGTTGATTCGAGTCGTCGGGGTCCAACTGCCCATCACCCGTTCCCGCCGCTCCGGCGACCAGTCGGGCGACCCGTTCAGCAGGTAGTCGGCCAGCCAGATCGGGTCCTGCAGCCGCACGCAGCCATGCGACAAGGCCCGGTTGCTGCGCTTGAAGTAGCTCTTCGACGGCGTGTCGTGGAGATAGACGGCCCAGTTGTTGGCCATCATGAACTTGACCTTGCCCAGGGCGTTGCTCGGCCCCGGCTCCTGCCGGATGCGCAAGCCCCGCATGGTGCCAGCACCGACGCCGTTCCAGTCGACATAGTCGCCGCTCATCTCGCGCGAGCCGCCGCCCCAGCCGGAGAACAGCTTGTAGTTGCGGCTGGCGAGATAGCCCGGATCGTTGCGCAGCTTCGGCAGATACTCCTTGCTGGCGATCGAGGGCGGCACCGTCCAGGTCGGGTTGAATTCGAGATAGGTCAGGGCGCTGTTGAACAGCGGCGTCTGGGTCTTGGGCTGGCCGACCACGACATCCATAGTCCGCACCAGCTGGCCGTCGGCGACGATGTCCATCGAGAAGGCGGCCAGGTTGACCATCAGGTAGTCGGGGCCGAGATCGTCCGGCAGCCAGCGCAGCCGCTCCATGCTGGCGATGATCTGGTTCATCCGCTCCGGCCCCTGCCGGTTCAGCATGGCCAGGGTGCTGCGGCCCAGGATGCCGTCTGCCTTCAGCCCGTGCTTGCCCTGGAACTGCTCGACTGCCGACACCAGTTGCGGGTCGTAGAGCCGACTCTGATCCGCCGGATCGCCGACGAACTCGCCGGTCGCGGCCAGGCGCGCGCGCAGCACCGGCACCCGGTCGCTCTCCTGCCCCGGCCGCACGCTCTCGCCCGGCGGGATGGTGGGCCAGCCGGCCTCGGCCAGCGTCTCGTATCCCTGCAGCGCGCCCTTCAGCTTCTGGTACAGCGCATGCTTCGGCGCCAGGTCGGCCAGGAACCGGTCCGGGTCGGGCAGCATCGACACAGCAGTGGCCAGGGCCGGTCGGTCGATCGGCTTCGGCGTGATGTCGAAGGTGTCGTCGATCTCGCGCGGCACCAGCCGGCCGGAATGGACATCGGCGCCATAGCGCATCACCGCGGCGCTGAGCAGGATCTCGGCGGCGACGACGTCGTCCGCATCGGCCGACCGGATCAGGCCCTGCAGCGGCTCGACATAATAGTCGGCCGGAATCAGCCCCTCGTCGCGCGCCTTGGCCAGGCGCGCGACGATCGGCGCGACGCGCGGGTCGAGCCGCCCGTCCATGTCGATCCACAGCGGGAACCAGCCGCGCCCGGCATAGAGGTCGCGGACGGTCTGCGCCTTCAGCACCACGCCGCCGACCGTGATCGTCCCGGCGTCGCCGATCGCGGCCTCGATCGCCGCGCGCGGGTCGGACAGCGTCGCGATCTCGGCCGAGGCTCCCGGCGTC
>NZ_JBCNNF010000421.1:0-5940 GCF_039594555.1 Inquilinus sp. | reverse complement strand
CTTCGTCGACAACATCTTCCGCTTCACCCAGGCGGGCGCCGAGGTGTCGGCGCTGCTGGGCCGCATCCCGTCGGCCGTGGGCTATCAGCCGACCCTGTCGACCGACATGGGCGCGCTGCAGGAGCGCATCACCTCGACCACCAAGGGCTCGATCACCTCGGTGCAGGCCATCTACGTGCCCGCCGACGACCTGACCGACCCGGCGCCGGCGACCTCGTTCTCGCATCTGGACGCGACGACGGTGCTGAGCCGCGCGATCTCCGAGCTAGGCATCTACCCGGCGGTGGATCCGCTCGACTCGACCTCGCGCATCCTCGACCCGCGCGTGGTCGGCCAGGAGCACTACGAGGTGGCCCGCGCCGTGCAGCGCACGCTGCAGGAATACAAGGCGCTGCAGGACATCATCGCCATCCTGGGCATGGACGAGCTGACCGAGGAGCAGAAGCTGACCGTGGCCCGCGCCCGGAAGATCCAGCGCTTCTTCAGCCAGCCCTTCCACGTCGCCGAGGTGTTCACCGGCACGCCGGGCGTGTTCGTCCCGGTCGAGGAGACGGTCCGGGCGTTCAAGGGCATCGTCAACGGCGACTACGACCACCTGCCGGAAGCGGCGTTCTACATGGTCGGCACCATCGACGACGCCATCGCCAAGGCGAAGAAGCTCGCCGAAGCCGCCTGACGCCAGCAGCATCGTAGCCGGGGACATCCATGGCCGAGAAATTCGCCTTCGAACTGGTCTCGCCCGAGAAGCTGCTCGTGGCGCAGCAGGTCGAGATGGTGGTCGTCCCCGGTGGCGACGGCTATTTCGGCGTGCTGAAGGGGCACATGTCGATGCTGTCGACCGTCCAGCCGGGCGTGATCGACGTCTATGAGCAGCGCAGCGCCGTCTCCAGCCGCCTGTTCGTCACCGGCGGCTTCGCCGAGGTGACGCCGGAGCGCTGCACCGTGCTGGCCGAGGAGGTGGTACCCGTCGCTTCGATGGACCGCGCCAAGGTCGAGCAGGAGCTGCGCGACGCCGAGGAGGACGTGGCCGACGCCAAGACCCCCGGCGACAAGGCGGTGGCCGAGCGCGCGCTGAAGCTGGCCCAGGCCAAGCTGACCGCCGTCACCCGCGGAGCGCCGGCCGGCCACGCCTGACCGGTCTTCCAGACTGTCGAATAAAGGGGCCCGCTTGGGCCCCTTTTTCTTTGGCCGGTGCGGCAATGGCCCCCGCTCCTGGTAAGCTGCCCATCCGATTGCTGCCAATGAGAGGCTGACCAGATGCCCGGGCTCACACGCTTCTCCGTCCTTCCCCTGTCCCGCATGACTCGGCGGCTGGCGGATGTCGCCTCCGGCCGCGCCGCGCCGGACCTGGTGATCCGCGACGTCCGGGTGCTGTCGACCTATTCCGAGCGCACCCTGCCGGGCCGCGAGGTCTGGGTGGCCGGCGGACGCATCGCCGCGGTGAAGCCGGCGGGATCCTGCCGCGACGGATCGGCCCGCCTTTACGACGGGAAGGGTGCCATCCTGGCGCCCGGTCTGGTCGACCCGCACATCCACATCGAATCCAGCATGGTGACCGCCTGCGCCTATGCCGAGGCGGCGCTGCTGAACGGCACCACCACGATCTTCTGCGACAGCCACGAGATCGGCAACGTCATGGACGTGGCCGGGGTCGAGGCGATGCTGGAGGATGCGCGCCAGGCGCCGCTGTCGATCTTCCTGACCGTGCCCAGCACCGTGCCGGCGACCTCGCCGCTTTTGGAGACGGCCGGCGGCGACCTGACGGCGGAGAAGATCGCCGGCCTGTTCGACCGCTGGCCCGAGGCGGTGGCGCTGGGCGAGAAGATGGATTTCGTCCCGGTGACGATGGGCGACGAGCGCAGCCACGCCATCCTGGCCGCGGCGCTGGAGCGCGGCCGGCCGGTCTCGGGCCATGTCTATGGCCGGGAGTTCGTCGCCGCCTACGCCGCCGCCGGCGTCACCGACACGCATGAGGCGATCGACCGCGACATCGCCGACGACATGCTGGAGGCCGGCATCTGGCTGTTCCTGCGCGGCGGCCCGCCGACCACGCCCTGGCACAGCCTGCCCGAGGCGATCAGGACGATCACCGAGCTGGGCGCCTCGCACAAGCGCGTCGCCGTCTGCACCGACGACCGCGACGCCGACGACCTGCTGCATTTCGGCTTGGATTGGGTGGTGCGCGAGGCGATGCGCGCCGGGATGTCGCCCGAGCAGGCCTGGTCGATGGGGTCGCTGCACGGCGCCACCCGCTTCGGCCAGGATGGCGAGATCGGCGGCTTCGGCGGCGGCCGCCGGGCCGATCTGGTGCTGCTGGACGACGGCCACAAGCCGGTCAGCACCTGGTATGGCGGCGAGCTGGTGGTCGAGGACCGCCGGATCACCCCGGTCCTGGATGAAGCGCTGTCCGCCCGCTGGCGCTATCCGGAGGCGGCGTATCACACCGTGCGGCTGTCGGCGGCGGTGAAGCTGACGCCCGACCTGCCGGCCGGGCGCGTCACCGCCCATGCCATCCGGACGGTCCTGCCCGGCATCACGCTCGGCCATGTCACGGTGGAGCTGGAGCCGGCGAATGACTGGCAGGCGCATTTCGACCGGCACGGCCTGTGCTTCGTCACGGTGGTGGAGCGGCACGGCAAATCGGCCGGCAACGTGGCGCACGGCCTGTTGTCCGGCTTCACCCTGAAGGCGGGCGCCGTCGCCTCCTCGGTCGGGCATGACAGCCACAACATCATCATCGCCGGCACCAACGAGGCCGACATGCAGGTGGCGCTGCAGGCAATCGCGGCGGCCCAGGGCGGCGTGTGCGTCGTGCGCGACGGCCAGGTGACGGCGATGGTGCCGCTGCCGATCGCGGGCCTGCTCTCCGACAAGCGCGTGATCGAGGTGGCGGAGGAGGTGAAAACGCTGAAGGCCGAATGGGAGAAGGCGGGCTGCGCCATCCCCTATATGGGCTTCAACCTGATCCCGCTGTCGGTGATCCCGGAGATCCGCATCACCGACAAGGGCCTGGTGCTGGTGCCGGAAATGGAGATCGTGCCGCTGTTCGAACCGGCGGCGGGCTGATACCACCAGCGGGCGAGGACATTGAGCTGTCATCCCGTGCGCGCTGCGGCGCGAAGCGCTGCTGCGCAGACACGGGATCTCGGCACGGACTCGAAGAGATCCCGGTCTGCAGCGCATCACTGCGTGCTGCGCCGCGCCCGGGATGACGAGTCTCTCTTTCCGAATGTCGGCCTGAGACGTCAGCCCGCCCCGGCCTCCGGGCCGAGCGCCTCGAACAGCAGCCGGGTCGGGACCAGCCGGGCGGGCTGGCCGGGGGCGAACCAGACGATGGCGTTCTGGCCGAATTCCTCGGCCAGGGCGGCGAGTTCCGCGACCGGCAGGCCGAGCACCAGCAGCCCCTGCTCCGGCGGCCAGGCGCCGTCCTGGCCGGCGCCGGTGTGCGGCACGGCCTCCGCGCCGCGCTCGCGAACCGTCTCGGCCAGGCGCTGCCGGGCTGCCACGTTCTCGGCCGCCGGCGTCAGCCGGCTGCGCGGATTGTCGGCCGTGATGAAGCCGCCGCCGGCGGCGCCGCGCCCCATCAGCCAGGCTTCGGCCGCCGGGTTCCGGCGGTCGATCCGCACCTCGTGCTCGGCGCCGTCGGCGGCGAACAGGTAGCGGGTGTCGCGATAGGCCTCGAGCAGCCGGATGAAGTCCGAGAGGCCCATCGCCCCGTCCGCCGCCGGCGCTTCGTCAGCCGGCCCGCTCGGTGGTCGGGTCGATCATCTTGCGGATCTCGGTAATCTTGGTCGCCGGGAAGCCGCTGATCTCGGCGTGCTTGCGGATCACGCCCTCGTCCTTGGCGAGATAGACGCAGAAGGTCTTGTTGTCGGCGACATAGCTTTCGACCCATTGGATGTCCGGGCCGATCTCACGCAGCGCCTCGTTCGACTTGGCGGCGGCGCCGCGCAGCTGCTCGCGCTCGAGGCTGCCGACGTCCGGGATATCGCGCTCGATGATGAACTTCCGAAGGGCCATGCCTTCCTCCTGGGTTAGGACCGGTTGATCGCGCCTGTCCCCATTGCTTCACATCGTCCGGAACGCGGCGGGCGGATCAGTACAGCCCGCCGGTCCCGGTTGTCGCGTCGGGCACGGTGTCGCCGAAGCCCGTCGTGCCCTGGTCGGCGGGCGTGCCGCCGCTGCCGTCGAGCCGGTCGAGGGCATAGCCGGTGCCGGGCTCGGTGCCGGGGCGGAACGCCTCCCAGATCGTGTTGCCGTCGCTGCCATAGGCCGGCTGGCCGGTCTGCCGGTCGACCTTCACCAGATTGACCCCGGGCGGGATGCGGAAGGGCGGCACATCCTTGCCCTTGAGCGCCGCGGCCATGAAGTCGCCGAAGATCGGCAGCGCGGCGGTGGAGCCCCACTCCCGCGCCCCCAGCGTCTTCGGGTCGTCGAAGCCGACATAGATCGCCACCACCAGGTCCGGCGCGAAGCCGACGAACCAGGCGTCCTTGGCGTCGTTGGTGGTGCCGGTCTTGCCGGCCAGGGTGAAGCCCAGCTTGTTCAGCGCCGCGCCGGTGCCGCGCTGGACCACGCCCTGCAGGATCGACGTCATCTGATAGGCCGAGACCGGGTCGGCGATCTGCTCTCGCGTGTCGGGGATCACCGGCGTCGCCTGGTCGGCCCAGGGCTGGCCGCAGGCCTCGCAGGGCCGGTCGTCATGGCGGTAGATCGTCTTGCCGGTGCGGTCCTGGATCCGGTCGATGAAGGTCGGGATCACCTTCTTGCCGCCATTGGCGATCTGGGCGAAGCCGGTGGCCATCTGCAGCGGCGTGGTCGCGCCGGCGCCGAGCGCCATCGAGTACAGCAGCGGCATGTCCTTGTAGACGCCGAACCGCTCCGCCGTGTCCTTGACCTTGTCCAGGCCGACGGCCTGGATCAGCCGCACCGTCATCAGGTTGCGCGACCGCTCGACGCCGACGCGCAGCGGCATCGGGCCCAGGAACCGGTGGTCGTCATTCTCCGGCGTCCAGTCGGTGGTGCCGACATCGATGGTGATCGGGGCGTCGTCGATGATGGTAGCCGGGGTGTAGCCGGCCTCCAGCGCCGTCAGATAGACGAAGGGCTTGAAGGTCGAGCCGGGCTGCCGCACCGCCTGGGTGCCGCGGTCGAACTCGCTCATCGCATAGTCGTAGCCGCCGGTGATCGCCATCACCCGGCCGGTGTTCGGGTCCAGCGCCACCAGCGCGCCCTGGACGTCGGGGATCTGGCGCAGGCCGAATTCCTGCGGCACCGCCTTGTCCTCCGGCACCGGGCCGGTCGGCTCGACCAGGATGACGTCGCCCTTGGCCAGCACGTCGGCGGGTCGCTTCGGATCGGGGCCGACAGTCTGGTTCTGGCGCCACGGCCGGGCCCATTTCATCTCCGCGAAGGGAATGGTGCCGCGGCTCTTGTCAGAGAAGCCGATCGAAGCGGCTTTGGCGTCGACGTCGAGCACCACGGCCAGCTGCCAGTCGCCGGCGCCGGCCGGCCGGTCGATCTTGGCCAACTGCCCGGCCCAGTCGTCGAAGCCCTCGATCTTCTTCAGCGGGCCGCGCCAGCCATGCCGCATGTCGTAGTTGCGCAGGCCGCCGCGCAGCGCCTGGTCGGCCAGGTCCTGCAGATGCGGGTCCAACGAGGTGCGCACCGACAGGCCGCCCTGGTAGAGCGCGTCGTTGCCATAGAGGCGCTGCAGCTCGCGCCGCACCTCCTCGGCGAAATAATTGGCGCTGACGAACTCGATCTGCCGCCGGTCCTTGGTCACCAGCGGCTCGGCCCGGGCGGCGTCGGCCTGCTCCTTGGTGATGTGCCCGTCCTCGATCCTGACGCCGCTGCTCGCCTCCGCCGAAACCGCTCCCGCTTCCGCTCCTGCCGCCGACGTCCCGGCGACGCTGCCGACGATTGCCGTGCAGTCGTCCG
>NZ_JBCNNF010000420.1:0-5963 GCF_039594555.1 Inquilinus sp. | reverse complement strand
CCGGAAAACGAGGTGCTGGTGATCTGCCCGAAGGGCGCCGTGCCGCAATGGCGCCGGACCATCGCCCGGTCCGGCACTGCGGCGAAACGGGTGATGCTGATCAATTTCGAGAAGACCAAGTCGCTGCTGGCGCCGCCCCCGGTCAGCACCAAGCGGTCGACCCGAGCCAGGAACAACGAGCTGGCGAAGCACGGCACGCCGAAGCGGACCTGGCCGATCGTGGTGATCGACGAGGCTCACCGCATCCGCAATCCGAGCTCGCAGCAGGGCCTGGTCTGCCGGCAGATGGCCGCGGCCGCCGCCTTCACCATCTATATGAGCGCCACCGCCGGGCAGGCGCCGCATGAGCTGTCCTATCTCGGCCGGCTGCTGGCCGAGGCGGCGGGCGGCGGCGCCGGTGACCTGGACGGGTTCCGGATGCTGATGAAGCGGCTGCGCATCGGCCGCGCCAAGGGCCGCTGGAAGAACTGGAGCTGGGATCCGAATCCGGAGGACCGCCGGGTGATGGCGGACCTCCTGTACAAAGGTTCCAACGCGATCGGCCTGCGCCGCCGGCCGGAGGACATCGCCGGCTGGCCGGAGGTGCAACGCGAGCTGGCACCGACCGGGCTGGATGCTCCGTCCCGCCGGCTCTATGAGGCCACTTGGCGCGAATTCCGGCGCGAGCTGGGCCTTGCCGGCGGCAGCACCCGCCGCGCTACCGGCTGGGCCGCCGATCTGCGCTTCCGCCAGAAGGCCAGCCTGCTGCGCATCCCTGGCACCGCGGATTTCTGCGAGGACCTGCTGACGAACGGGCAGCAGGTGGCGGTGTCGGCCGCCTTCCTGGAAACCAGCGCGATATTGGCCGAGACGCTGATCGGCCGCGGCTGGTCGGTCGGCGAGATCAATGGCACGCAGAGCGGCGAGACCAACGAGGCCGTCCGCATCGCCTTCCAGACCGGCCAACTGGACGCCGTGCTGTTCACGATCACGGAATCGATCTCGTTGCATCGTGGCGAGCTGCCGGGCGGCGAGCGCGACCGGTCGCTGGTGGTGCACGACATGCGGCACAGCGCCATCCAGCTGCAGCAGATCGAGGGCCGCTGCCATCGCGACGGCGAGCGCGCGGTGATCTACTACGCCTATGCCGAGGGCACGGTGGAGGAGACGGTGGCCGCCACGGTGATCGCCCGCATGGCGTCGATGGAAGGCATGGCCGGCGACGACACTGCCATGCTCGACGCCATTGCCGCCGTGGTCGAGACCGCTGCCCTGCAGCGCGACGCGGCCTGAAACGAGACGACGATGAACGCAGATGACGTGCTGAAATGCTACAGGGACGAGGGCCTGCCGGATTTCGTCGGGATCGACCTGACCGATGTAAACCAGGCCGGGCTCCATGGCGACGCCCCGATCCATGTCGCGGCAATCCGCGGCCGCACAGACGAGATCGCAGCGCTGCTGGACGGCGGCGCCGATGTGAACGCGTCGGGCGAGCTCGGCAACACGCCGCTGCACGAGGCCGTGATGCAGAACCGGATCGAGGCCGCGAAGCTGCTGCTGGAGCGTGGCGCCGACCCGAACCGCACGAATGAGTTCGGCGGCTCACCGCTGGACGCCGCCCGAGCCCGCCAGAACCGGCGCCTGGTCCGGCTGCTGGAGGGCGGCGCCCCGGCTCGCCGTCGCTGACTACCAGAGGTTCTTGCCGTCGATCACCTGGACCGGCACCGCATCGAGATCGAAATCGTCGAGCAGACGGGCGTTGATGCTGACCTTGGGATTGCTGAAGTCCGGCTGGCCGGTGCTGAAGTCCGGCGTCTCGGTGTAGGTGCCGCAGCCGCAGACACCGCAATGGTGATGATGGATGGTGTAGCTGCCCCACTGATAGGTCGACACCCGGTCCCGCGCGGTCAGAAGCCTGAAATCGGCGGCCGGGTAGTAGCCCCACAGCGCGCCGCGCTTGGAGCAGAAGGAGCAGGTGCAGCGCGTCACGGTCTCCGGCGCCGTCGGCACCTCGAACTGCGTCGCGCCGCAATGGCAGCTTCCCTTGACCGTCATGGCGTTTCCCCTTGCTGGCGGTGGGCCCTCGCCGCCGGTGTGGCCGAACCCGGGCGGATTATGCCACCGCCGGGGTCACCTGTGGCGATGGAGCGGTCGCGCTCGCATCGATCACACCGGCCAGAGCTTCGATCGCATCGACCATGCGGTCGGTCGCCTCCAGCAGCGCCATGATCACGGGCTGATCCGCCTCCGGCTGGGCCGCCGGGTCGACCAGCTCGGCCAGCGCCCGGTGCCGCGCCGGCAGGTCGGACGGGATGGCGGAGGCCCGGTGCTCGCGCAGGCCGGCGGCCAGCTCGCCCAGCGCCGCGGTGAGGGTGTGGCCGAAGGCGCCGATCGCGGCGTGCTTCGCCAGGGCGCTGCCGCCGTGGTCGTGCAGCGCGCTTTCCAGCGCCATGCCGGCGCGCAGGATGCGGTTGGCGTTGGCGAAGATCGCCTCGGCCCGCGCCGGCTGGCCGGGATCGGCCGGCTCGACCCGCAGCCGCTCGACCGAGGCCTGGGCGTTGACCCGGGCGGCACGGGCGGCCGTACGGGCCTCGGCCTGGGCCTTCGCATCGGTGCCGAGCAGCGCCGCCAGATAGGCGGCATAGGCGTCGAGCATGGCGGCGATCACCGGCCGCTCCCGCCCCCGCTCCCAGGTCGGCCACAGCAGATAGGCGGCCAGCGCCAGCAGGCTGCCCAGCACGGTGGCGGCGCCGCGGTCCAGCAGCGTGTGCCCGGCCGGCTGACCGGCCAGCCCCAGCAGCAGCACGACGACGGCGGTCAGCAGCGACACCGCCAGGCCGTAATGCACCGGCACCAGGTAGCGGAAGCCGAAATAGAGCGGCGCGATCAGCAGCGCCTGGGCCAACGGATGGTCGGCCACCAGATAGATCACGGCGGTGGCCACCAGGAGGCCGGCCAGGGTGCCGAACATGCGCAGCAAGCCGAAGCTGACCGTGCCGCCGAAATCCGGCTTCAGCACGATCACCACGGTCATCGCGATCCAGTAGAACTGCGGCAGGCCGATGGCCCGGCCCAACGCCTCCGCCGCCACGACGCAGACGGTCAGGCGCAGCGCGTGGCGGAAGGCGGCGGAGTAGAGCGATAGGTTGGCGCGCAGCGTCGCCAGCGGCGCGCCGGGGCGCAGCGCCGGCGGCTGCAGGGCGTCACGCTCCGCCGCCCTCAGGTCGCCGCGGGCGCCGGCCTCGGCCGAGTTGCGGACCGCGGCGCGCAGCGCGCCGGCCAGGCCGATCGCCCGCGCCTCCGCCAGATGCAGTCGCGAGCGCAGCAGCGGGTCATGCGCCGCGTGGCGGGCATCGCGCAGCCCGGCCAGCGCCGCCTCGAAGCCCTTCAGCGCCGCCCCGCCCTCCATCGGCCGGCCCTGGCGCAGCGCCATGCCGAGGCCGCGCAGCACCACGGCCGCCTGGCGCATCACCGCCGGCAGTGCCGGGTCGTCGACCTGCCCCCGGAGGTCGGACAAGGCCAGCAGCTCCAGCCGGATGCGCTCGGCCAAGCCCAGCAGGATGCGGAACGCCTCGACGCCGCGGATCCGGGCGGCGCCGCTGCGGGCCAGCAGTTGCTGCGCCTCGCCCAGGGAATCCGCCAGCGGCATGAACTCCGTATCCTCCGGCATCGCCCGCGCGATCTCCGACAGCATGCGGTAAACCGAGGCCAGGGCGTCGCGCTCCGGCTGGTAGATCCTGAGTGGCCAGGCGGCGACGGAGAACAGCGTCGCCAGCAGGCCGCCGGCGAAGAACAGGCCGGATGCGGCCCAGGGATCGAAGCCGTGGCCCGCCGTGCCCGCCGTCACCACCAGCACGATCAGGATGGCGGTGCCGCCCTGCATCGCCACCGGGCCGAGCGCCACCAGCATGGCGAGCAGGAAGGCCGAGACGGCGAGCACCGGCAGGAAGGGCAGCCAATGGGTGCCGAGCGAGAAGCCGGCCAGCGCCGCCAGGCCGGTGCCGAGCGAGATCAGCAGCATCCGGCGCAACCGCAGCGCATGCGGCCCCGGCGCGTCCGAGGTGACGACGTTGAGCGCGCCGCCGGCCACGGCGAGCCCGACATCGGTCTGGCCGAAAATCACGCCGAAGATCACCGGCACCGCCACGGCCAGTGCGTTGCGCAGCGCCACCGGCCACGGGATGGTGGCGCGGTTCCATTGCACCAGCGCCATCAGCAGCGGGGATCGCCGCCGCGGCGCCTCCGCCGTCACCGCCATGCCGCCAGCCATCCTCGAACGATCATCCAGCCGCCTTCATCGAGTCGCCTCCGGGACATGATGCCCGCCGAGGCTTCACGGCGTCGACCGCCGATGCCGTCCCGGCGGACATCGATTCTTCATCCGACCGCAACAGATCCGTCATCCCTGCTCCCTATCATCCGCGCGCCGCGAGACGCAGCGGAACCGGATACCGGCCGCGGCACCAGAGCTCGCTTTTTCGACACATCCGATTGCCGCCGCTCGTCGGGCCGCCCCATGCGCGGGTGCTTTGCCACGACATGCGGCGTGATCGGCAGCAGCAAAGGAGCCGACCGTGCGGGTGGTCCAGATCACCGATACCCATCTCAGCCCCGGCAAGAGCCACTTCGCGCCGAACTGGGCGCCGCTGGCGGAGTGGCTGCAGGCCGCACGGCCGGACCTGGTGGTCCACACCGGCGACCTCAGCGTCGACGGCGCGGATGTCGAGACCGATCTGGAGCATTGCGCCGAACTGCTGCGCGCCCTGCCCTTCCCGGTGCTGTCGGTGCCCGGCAACCACGATGTCGGCGACCTGCCCGGCACCCGCCAGCCGGCGAACCGGGAACGGCTGGAGCGCTGGCGCCGCATCATCGGCCCGGACCGCTGGGTGCACGACCAGCCCGGCTGGCGCCTGGTCGGTCTGAACAGCCAGGTCATCGGCGGCGGCGACGAGGAAGAGGCCGAGCAATTCGCCTGGCTGCAGGGCGTGCTGGAGGCCTGCGAGGGCCGCGGCGTCGTGGCCTTTACCCACAAGCCGATCTTCATCGACACGCCCGACGAGGGCGACACCGGATATTGGAGCATCCGCCCGGCGCCGCGCCGCCGGCTGCTGGAACTGTTCGAGCGGCACGGCGTGGCCCTGGTCGCCAGCGGCCATCTGCACCGCGCCTGGACCGGCGCCCATCTCGGCACCCGCTATGTCTGGGGCCCCTCCTCCGGCTTCGTCGTCGGGCCGATGGAGCGCGACATGCCGGGCGAACGCATCCTTGGCGCCGTGATCCACACGCTGGACGAGACGGTGTCGAGCGAGATCGTCGAGCTGCCGGAGCTGCGGCCCTTCGTGATCGACGACGTGATCCACGAGGTGTATCCGCGCCATCAGCCGGTCGAGGCCGCCTCGTGACCGGCCTGGCGCTGCGCCGGGTCAGCAAGGCGTTCGGCGGCAACCGCATCCTGCAGGACGTGACCATCGAGGCCGCGCCGGGCGAGTTCATCGCCCTGGTCGGCCCGTCCGGCTGCGGCAAGACCACCCTGCTGCGCATCGCTGCAGGGCTGGAACACGCCGATACCGGAACGGTGCAACTGGGCGCCCGCGACATCACCGCGCTGCGGCCGGCGGCGCGCGACATCGCCATGGTGTTCCAGTCCTACGCCCTGTATCCCCACCTGACCGCCGGCCAGAACATCGCCGTGCCGCTGGCGATGCGGCGGCTGTCGACGGCCCAGCGCCTGCCCTTCATCGGCAATCTGATGCCCGGCCAGCGCGCCCTGCGCGCGGAGATCCAGGCCTCAGTCCGCGAGACCGCGGCCAGCCTGAAGATCGACCATCTGCTGGACCGCAAGCCGGGCCAGATGTCGGGCGGCCAGCGCCAGCGCGTGGCCCTGGCCCGCGCTTTGGTGCGCCGGCCTGCCGCCTTCCTGATGGACGAGCCGCTGTCGAATCTGGACGCCAACCTGCGGGTCCACACCCGCGGCGAGATCG
>NZ_JBCNNF010000042.1:0-26762 GCF_039594555.1 Inquilinus sp. | reverse complement strand
GCCAGGCGAACAGCGCCAGCACCGGCAGCGCGGCGGCGAGCATGGCCAGCGACCAGGCCGGCCAGCCGGCCTCGCGCCCCTCGATCAGCGGGTACAGCAGCAGGCCGAGGCCGAGCGCGCTCAAGGCCACGCCGGCGATATCCAGCCGCTGGCCGGGCGCCACCCGGTCGGCCGGGATCAGCCGCGGCGCGGCCATGGCCGCCAGGAGGCCGATCGGGACGTTGAGCAGGAAGATCGGGCGCCAGCCGAGGCCCCAGAGATCCGCGGCCACCAGGATGCCGCCCAGCACCTGGCCGGACACCGCCGCCAGCCCCAGCACGACGCCGAGCGCGGCGAAGGCCTTGGCGCAGTCCCGCGGCTCGGGGAAGGTGACGCGGATCAGAGAGAACACCTGCGGGAACAGCAGCGCCGCGGCGCCGCCCTGCAGCAGCCGGGCCAGGATCAGCGTCTGCGCGCTGGCCGCCAGGCCGCACAGGGCCGAGGTCAGGGCGAAGCCGAGGAGGCCGGTCACGAACATCCGCCGCCGCCCCTGCAGGTCGCCCAGCCGCCCGCCGGTGATCAGCGCCACCGCATAGGCCAGGCTGTAGCCGGCCACCACCAGCTCAGCCTCGGCATAACTGGCGCCGAGGCCGAGCCGGATGCTGGGGATCGCCACATTGACGATCATCACATCCATCACGGTCATGAACGGCCCGGCCAGCATCACGGCGAGGCCGAGCCAGGGACGAGCCACGGTCGCCCGCCGGGCGGCCCCGGCGGCGCAGGTCACATCGGTCATGCGGGATCTCCATCGGGGCGGGTCCGTCCGCCCGAGACAGAGACTGCGGGATGGCCTATAATAGGAAAAGATAAGTTCTTATCCTATTAGTAGAAGCAACAGCCTATGGCCGTCACCAGCCTGCAGCGCACCGAGGATCGCCGCGCCCTGTCCGACTTCGTGCGCGACCGCCGCGCCCGCACCAACCCGGACGAGGTCGGGCTGCCGGCCGGGTCCCGCCGCCGCACCCCGGGGCTGCGGCGCGAGGAGGTGGCCCAGCTCGCCGGGGTCGGGGTCACCTGGTACACCTGGTTCGAGCAGGGCCGCGCTATCCAGGTCTCCGCCGATTTCCTGGAGCGGGTGTGCCGGGCGCTGCGGCTGGACCAGACGGAGCGGGCGCATCTCTACGCCCTGGCCCAGCATCGCCCGCCGCCGCATGCCGCCCCGGGCCTGCCCGCAGTCTCGCCGATCCTGCAGGGGCTGCTCGACAGCCTGCCGAACCCCGCCTATGTCAAGACCGCGCGCTGGGATATCGTCGCCTGGAATGCGGCGACCACGGCGCTGTTCGGCGACTACGCGCTGGTCCCGCCGGCCGAGCGCAACAGCCTGTGGATGATCTTCACCGACCCGCGCTACCGCCGGATGATGCCGGACTGGGAAGAGGGCGTCCGCCGCGTCGTCGCCAAGTTCCGCCTGGACTATGGCCGGGCCGGCGGCGACCCGGCCTTCGTAGCACTGGTCGAAGCGCTGCAGGCCACCAGCCCCGAGTTCCGCCGCTGGTGGCCGCAGCAGGACGTGGCGGAGCGCAGCGAAGGCATCAAGCGCATCCGCCATGACACGCTGGGCCTGCTGGAATTCGCCCACGCCACCTTCGTGGTCGAGGGCGCCCCGGACCTGAGGATGGTGACCTACACGCCAGTGCCGCGGGGATAGAAGAGGGCCGCGGCGGCGAGCCCGATGCCTCGATCATCCCTTCCTGTCATTGCCGGGCTTGACCCGGCAATCCAGGGGCCACCGAGAGCGGTTCTTGAAAGCCCCTGGATCCTCGGGTCAAGCCCGAGGATGACAAACAGGGAGTTGCCGGAGGATTGGGTTGGCCGCCGCGAACCCAGCCCGCGCCCTCTATTGCAGCTGCACCCGCAGCGTTTCCTCCACCGCCCGGTCGAAGCTGTCGGTCGAGGCCGTGGCGTTCTGCTTCGACTGCTCGGCGATGTAGGCGTCGCGCTTGCCGACCAGCTCCGCCATCTGTGCCGTCAGCGTCGCGCGTTCGGCCCGCTGCCGGTCGACATAGGCCTGCCGCTCGGCCGCCGACTTGCCCTGCAGCACCGCCGGCAGTTCGTCCTCCGGCACCGACTCCAGCGACTTCGCGCCGGCGGCGATGTCGGCCACCAGGTCGCCGGCGCCGGTCACCACCTCGCTGCGGCCGGCGCGCTTGTTGTAGAAGATCGAGTTCTCGGTCTGCACCGAGGCCGGGGCCGCGGCGCGCTGGTCGATCTTGCCCTGCACGCTCTCCTGCTGCCGGGCCGAGCCATAGGGGATCACGGTGGCGTCGATCCGGCGCTGCAGCAGGAGGATGTCACCGTCGAAGGGCGTCTCGATCACCACCACCTGGCCGCCATCCTGCGGGATCGGGATGTAGCGGCCGGCGCCGCGCTGTGCGATGTCCTGCCAGATCTGCCGCGTGTCGCCGGCATCGCCCGCCTGCACCGCGTTGACCACGATGCCGTCGCGCCGGGCGGCGGCCACCACCTCCGGATATTGCGGGGCGTTGGCATAGTCCATGTGCGGCGGCGCGTCGCCGACCAGGAAGACGATCTTCCGCGTCGCCTGGTCCTGGCTCCAATGCAGCTTGTGGACCGAGGCATGCAGCGCCTCGTTCACCGATTCCGGCCAGTCGCCGCCGCCATCGGCGCGCAGCTGCAGCAGGTCGCCATACAGGCCCTGGATGTCGGTGGTCAGGTCGTAGGTCCGGGCGACATAGTCGTCGCCGCGGTCGCGATAGATCACCAGCGCCATCCGGATCTCGGCCTTCGGGTTGGTCTCGACGATGCTGGTGGCGATCGACCAGATCTTGCGCTTGGCGCCGTCGATCAGCCCTGTCATCGACCCGGTGGTGTCGAGCACGAAGGCGACCTCGACCCGCGGCCGATCCTGCCCCTGGCCCGGCGCAGCCCAGGCCGGCGCGGCTAGCGTTGCGGCCAGCGCCGTCCCCAACAGCCATTTGCGGGCGATCAGACGCTTCAGCATGGTTCTCTCCCCTGGATCCTCCGGCCCCACGGCCGGGTTCGACGGGAGGTATCGGCCGGCCGCACGTCGTTTCCAGGGCGGAACGAAGCCCGTCCCTCCGCAATCCGGCCATTCTCCTGTGCCATCCGGCCTCCGGCTCCGGTCCCGCCGCAATTTGACCGCAAGCGACGGAGTGCGTGCCGGAACCGCGGGCGCCATCCTGCCGTCATCACAGAGACCAGGAGGCCCGACCGATGCCCCGCACCGCCCTTCGCCCCGATGACGCCGTGCCCGCCGCCCCCCTGCCGATCGACCAGGTCGCCGCCCTCGACTGGGACGCCGCCGCGGCGGAGCTGGACCAGCACGGCGCGGCGGTGCTGCCGGCGCTGCTGACGCCGGAGGAATGTCGTGCCGTCGCCGCCCTCTACCCCGAGGACAAGCCGTTCCGCAGCCGGGTGGTGATGGCCCGGCACGGCTTCGGCCGGGGCGAGTACAAGTACTTCGCCTATCCCCTGCCCGCCCCGATCGCCGGGCTTCGCGCCGCCCTCTATCCCCGGCTGGCACCGGTGGCCAATGGCTGGAACGCGCGCATGGGCATCGCCACCCGCTATCCGGAGCGGCACGAGGACTTCCTGGACGCGTGCCACGCCGCCGGCCAGACCCGGCCGACGCCGCTGCTGCTGCAATACGAGCCCGGCGACTTCAACTGCCTGCACCAGGACCTGTACGGCAACCTGGCCTTCCCGCTGCAGGTGGCGATCCTGCTGTCGGAGCCCGGCCGCGACTTCACCGGCGGCGAGTTCGTGCTGACCGAGCAGCGCCCGCGCATGCAGTCGCGGCTCGAGGTGGTGCCGCTGCGCCAGGGCGACGGCGTCGCCTTCGCCGTGCACCACCGGCCGGTGGCCGGCACGCGCGGCGACTACCGGGTCAATCTGCGCCACGGCGTCAGCCGGCTCCGCAGCGGCCGGCGCCACACGCTGGGCATCATCTTCCACGACGCGAAGTAATCCGCAGGAGAGATCTTTCCCAATTCCTCAATCCGTCATCCCCGCGAAAGCGGGGATCTCGCGACGCTTTGCCCGGACAGAGATTCCCGCTTTCGCGGGAATGACGGCGAAGGGATAGGCCGCGTTCCGGAAAGGGCTCACAGGCGTGATGCGATCGCGGGTGGACCGGCGCTGTCCTGTGCTATCGTTCGGCCTCTCTTGCCCGAGGTCGCGCCGCCCATGCCCACCCGCATCATCTCGCCCGCCCAGCACCGCCTGATGCCCTGGCGCAACGGCGGGGGCCGGACGGCCGAGATCGCGGTCGAGCCGGCCGAGACCCCGTCCGGCTTCCGCTGGCGGCTGAGCCTGGCCGAGGTCGAATCGGACGGACCCTTCTCCCCCTTCCCGGCCTGCTGCCGCACCATCATGCTGCTGTCCGGCCGCGGCATGGACCTGACCATCGCGGACCCCGGCGACTTGCCCCGGACGGTGCGGATCGACCGGCCGCATGAGCCCTTCGACTTCGACGGGGAGGCCGTGACCAGCTGCAAACTGGTCGCCGGCCCGGTGCGCGACCTGAACGTGATCGCCGACCGGTCGCTGCAGATCGACCACCGGGTGGCTGCGCTGGACGACGCCGACGCGATGCTGGAGCCGGCGCCGGTCTGGCTGTTCTATGTCTTGCGTGGAACCGCCGTGGTCGATATCGGCCGGCACCTGGCGGTGACCGAGGGCGAGACCGCGGTGATCACCGACGAGGACGACCGCGCCCCGCACCTCCGCGGCGCCGAGGCCGACAGCCTGGTCTACGCGGTGGCCTTGCGCCCGCGGTAGCGGTGAGCCGCCATCGGAGAGGGGGGCACGGCCATGACCATCTCGATGTACCAGGCCTCCATCCCCGTCTTCGCCCGCGCGCTCACCAACTGCCGCGGCATCCTCGCCAAGGGCGAGGCCCATACCGCCACGAACGGGATCGCCCCCACCGTCTTGCTGGAGAGCCGGCTGGCGACCGACATGTTCCCGCTGCACCGGCAGGTGCAGATCGCCGCCGACGGCGCCCGCGGCGCCGCGGTCCGCCTGGCCGGCCTGCCGCTGCCCGACCCGGAGGCGGAGGATGTCGCCGTGTTCAACCGCGGCATCCAGCACAGCTTTCCACCGGGCCCGGTGAGCTTCGCCGCGTTGACCGCCCGGATCGACTCCGCCCTCGCCGTTATCGAGGCGCTGCGGCCGGAGCAGGTCGACGGGTCGGAAGCGCGGGTGATCGACGTCACGCTGGGCGGCCGCACCCGCCGCTTCGCCGGCCTGCCCTTCCTGCTGCTCTATGCGCTGCCGAACCTGCAGTTCCACATCGCCATGGCCTACGCCATCCTGCGCCAAGCCGGCGTCGCCCTCGGCAAGCAGGATTTCGAAGGGCCGGCCACCTATCTGAGCCTGCCGTAGCACCGGCCGAGGGAGGGGAACGATGGACGGCTTCACGGTGAAGCCCCTGGACATGTCCACCTGGCCGGATTTCTGCACCCTGGTCGAGCGCCACAACGGCATCTGGGGCGGCTGCTGGTGCATGAACTTCCATCCGGAGGGCGCCAAACGCGCAGAATCGGTGGCGGCCCGCCGGGAGATGAAGGAGCGCCGGGTGCGCGCCGGCACCACCCAGTCCGCCCTGGTCTATGACGGCGCGGACTGCGTCGGCTGGTGCCAGTTCGGGCGGACGGAGGAGCTGACCAACATCAAGCACAAGCGTGCCTATGGCGAGGGGCTGGAGAGGCTGCCGGACTGGCGGATCACCTGATTCTTCACCGACAAGCGCTATCGCGGCCGCGGCGTGGCGGCGGCCGCGCTGAACGGTGCGCTGCGGGAGATCGCCCGGCTGGGCGGGGGCACGGTCGAGAGCTATCCCGAGGAGACGGCGGGCCGGACCGTGGCGGGCGCCTTCCTGTTCAACGCCGCGATCTCGATCTTCGAGCGCCAGGGCTTCGAGCGCACCCGCCGCATCGGCAAGCATTGCTGGGTGGTGACCAAGGTGGTGGCCCCGGGCTGACCCTGCGGAGACCCGCAGGGTCGCGGCCGAACCGGAGCCGTCGCTATTGCCCGGCCGTCACCGCCGGCGCGTTCAGCACCGCCATGCAGGCGGCCGGCAGCGGCGGCGGGACATAGGGCTTGCCGCCCTTCTTCGGCACCGGCGCGCGCATCGGGAACCAGGACATCAGGTCGGCGCCGCAGCCGTCGCCGGCCGGCGCCGGGTCCTGCTCGCGGCACAACGGGCTGCCGGAGGGGCAGCCGATGCGGATGTGCAGATGCTCGTTGTGGCCGGTCCAGGGCCGCACGACATGCAGCCAGGAGCGGTCGTCCCAGTTCATCGCGCACAGCTCGCGCTTGATCGCCGGGTGGATGAAGATGCGCTCGACCCGCGGCTCGGTCGCCGCCAGGCGGATCAGCTGCGCCTGCTGCGGCGACAGGGCACCGCGCGGGATATAGTCGGTCCAGGGCCCGGTGATGTATTCCGGCTTCAGCGTCTCGCGCTGGTCGCGCGCCAGCATCGGCAGGTCCAGGCGCAGCCAGATGTCGGCGTCCAGCCCATTCTCATGGGCCGCATGATCCGTGATCGGGCCGCCGCGCGGCTGTCCCATATCGGCGATCAGGAGCGGCGGCAGGCCGGCGGCCTGGGCCCGTCGACCAAGATCTTCCAGCGTCGCCACCAGGTTCGGATGGCCCCAGTTGCGGTTCCGGCTGAGGCGGATGATCTGATAGCCGGGTCCTTCCGGCGGCAGTTGCACCGCGCCGGCGATGCAGCCGTTGGAATAGCTGCCGATCACCTGCGGCGCCCCCTGCGTGGCCAGCCGCACCTGGCTCCAGGCGGGATCCTCCTCCACCGCGCCCGCTGGCGTGGCCGCCAGCAGGGGCGCCAGCAGCCAGACGGCGGCCAGCACCGCCCCGATCCGTCTCACGATCACGCCCGATCCCTCCATGCGCCGACTCGCCCCGCCAGGATGCGCGTCCTGACGGTGGAGTTGAAGCCCCGGCGACACCCGACTGATGCGTCCGCTTGCCCTTGCACCTTGCCGCGGCGGGGGCGGCGTCGCTACATGAGGGAGGCCCCGGAACCGACGGACCGCACGATGCCCGATTCCCATGACGCGACCCTCGACCTGCTGTCCGGCCTGATCGACAAGGCCAAGAGGGCCGGCGCCGACGCTGCCGACGCGGTGCTGTTCGACAGCACCTCGATCTCGATCAGCTACCGCCTCGGCAAGCTCGAGCATGTCGAGCGGTCGGAGGGCGGCGACCTGGGGCTGCGCGTCTTCATCGGCAAGCGCATGGCGATCGTCTCCTCCTCCGACCGCCGCCAGGCCGCGCTGGACGAGGCGGTGGAGCGCGCCGTGGCCATGGCCAAGGTGGTGCCCGAGGACCCCTATTGCGGCATCGCCGACCCGTCCGAGCTGGCGACCGCGCTGCCGGATCTCGACCTGGTCGACCCGGTCGAGCCGTCGACCGAGACCCTGTCCGACCGCGCCCGCGCGGCCGAGGAGTCGGCGTTGGCGGTGCAGGGCGTGACCAATTCCGAGGGCGCCAGCGCCGGCTTCGGCCGCAGCATGGCGGCGATGGTCGCCAGCAACGGCTTCGCCCGCGTCACCGGGTCGACCGGCAGCAGCATCTCGGTCTCCGCCATCGCCGGCGAAGGCACGGGGATGGAGACCGACTACGACCACACCAGCGCGGTTCACGCCGACGACCTGCAATCGGCGGACACGGTCGGCCGCAGCGCCGGCGCCCGCGCCGTGGCCCGGCTGGGCGCCCGCAAGGCGTCGACCGCGCGGGTGCCGGTGGTATTCGACCCGCGGGTGTCGCGCAGCCTGCTAGGCCACCTGGTCGGCGCCATCAACGGCGCCGCCATCGCCCGCGGCACCAGCTTCCTGAAGGAGAAGATGGGCGAGGCGGTATTCGCCCCGGGCATCGCGGTGATCGACGACCCGCATATCCGCCGCGGGCTGCGGTCCCGCCCCTGCGACAGCGAGGGCGTGGCCAGCCGCCGCCGCGCTTTGATCGAGGATGGCCGGCTGACCACCTGGCTGCTCGACCTGCGCTCGGCCCGGCAGCTGGCCCTGGCGCCGACCGGCCATGCCGTGCGCGGCACCAGCGGCCCGCCCGGCGCCTCCCCCGCCAACCTGTACCTGGCGCCCGGCAGCGTCTCGCCGCAGGAGCTGATGGCCGACATCCAGGACGGCTTCTACGTCACCGGGCTGATGGGCTCGTCGGTCAACGGCGTCACCGGCGACTACAGCCGCGGCGCCCACGGCTTCTGGATCGAGCGCGGCCAGTTGGCCTATCCGGTCAACGAGGTCACCATCGCCGGCAACCTGAAGGACATGTACCGCGCGCTGGTCCCGGCGAACGACCTGGTGCTGCGCTACGGCATGGACGCGCCGACGGTGCGGATCGACGGCATGACGGTGGCCGGGCGGTAACGCCGCCCGGTCAGGCGGCTCGCGCCATTTCGTTTCGGCAAAGAAACAGAAAAAGTCACGCCAGCCGGGCGTTTGGCCTGGAATTAGCATTTTGTGAGAGTTCGCCCGAAATTTAGCATTAATATATCAACATCTTTCTTTCGTTCTTTGTATTGCGGCCGAAACGATCTCGAACTGCATAAAATTCAGCCCAATCTTTAGTCAATCCCGATCCACCCAGCCGCCATGGCTGGCCGTCGATGATCGGGGGGCATATTGGGGAGGTATTTCCATGGCCGTGTTTACGGTTGTCAACGGCACCGGCATCAACGGCAACGGTGTCCAGTTCGGCACGCTCTCGCAAATTGCGTCATCCGGCATCGCCGGCAATCCGAACATCAACGCGACCAGCGGCACCATCAACTTCGTCGGCGGCGGCAAGCTGGGCCTCACCGGCGTCGGCATGAGCTTCACCCAGCCGGCCACCTTCGCCGGCACCGTGACCAGCATCACCTACAACAACCCGTCATCCACGCCGATCTTCACCATCACCGGGATGGTCACCCCGCTGTCGACCCTGGCCGGGCTGGTCATGGGCGGCAACGAGGAAGCCGTCCTGGGCATCGTCTTCTCCGGCAACGACCGGGCCTTCGGCTCGACGATGGACGACGTTCTCAAGGGCTATGGCGGCGACGACAGCCTGAGGGGCGGCCTCGGTCACGACACCCTGGACGGCGGCGACGGCTCGGACTACGCCAACTACCAGCTCTCGAACGCCGCGGTGACCGTGGACCTGCTGGCCGGCACCAATTCGGGCGGCCACGCCGAGGGCGACACGCTGATCAGCATCGAGAACCTGTACGGCTCCAGCCACGACGACGTGCTGACCGGCAACAATGTCCGCAACATCATCGTCGGGGAGCTCGGCAACGACACTATAGCCGGCAATGGCGGCGATGACTTCCTGGTCGGCGATGTCGGCAACGACACTGTTTCAGGCGGCGACGGAGCCGACCGGCTTACCGGCGGGGCCGGGATCGACATCCTGAACGGCGACGGCGGCAACGATACGATTGACGCCGGGGCCGACGACGATCAGGTCTTCGGCGGCGACGGCAATGACAGCCTGTATGGCGGCGCCGGCGACGACGTGCTGGACGGCGGTGCCGGCAACGACATCCTCGAGGGGGCCGCCGGCGCCGATCAGATGATCGGTGGTGACGGCACCGATACGGTGAGCTATGGCGGCTCGGCCGTCGGCGTGACCGTGGTGATGGGCGGCGTGTCCAGCGGCGGCGATGCCGAGGGCGACACGATGTCCGGCATCGAGCAGGTGGTGGGCTCGTTCCACGACGACTCGATCACCGGCGACGCCAATGCCAACACGCTGTGGGGCCTGGCCGGAAATGACACGCTGACCGGTGGGGTCGGGGCCGATGTGCTCAAAGGCGGCACCGGCAACGATACCTTCGCCTATACCAGCGTGGCGGACAGCACGGTCGCGGCCGCCGGCAAGGACACCGTCATCGACTTCCAGACAGGCGACAAGATCGACCTGTCGGCGATCGACGCCGACGGCAACAGCGGCAACGGCGACACCGCCTTCGCCTTCGGCACCGGCAACTTCACCGCCGTTGCCGGCGAGATCCGCATCGTGGCCTTCGCCAACAGCCGCTATGGCGTCTATATCGAGACCACCGGCGACAAGCAGCCGGATTCCATCATCAACGTCTATTCCGACCACGCCCTGACCGCAGCGGACTTCGTGCTGTAGCACTGTCGCAGCCACCCGCCCTTCCCGACCGCAACCGGGGAGGGCGGGATCTTTCGGTTGCGGGCAGCCTGGCCGCCCGACCAGCCAAATCCGGCACGATCGGATCGGCCGACGGAAATGTCGTTCCGCCGGCCGATCGATTCCTTGCGTTCTTTGTTTCGCCCCAGGAACGCTCTCGAACCGCGTCGGATTTTGCCCAATCTTGAGACAGTTCCGGTCCGGGACGGCCCCGAAGGCCGCCACGTCAAAGGATCGGATGCTCATTCAGGGGGAGGCATTTCCATGGCGGTCTTCAGTGTTCTCAACGGCACCGGCCTCAACGGCGCCGGCATCCAGTTCGGCTCTCTGTCGCAGATCGCGACCGCGGGCATCGCCGGTTTTCCGATCATCACGCCGACCACCGGCTTCGTCAGCTTCAACGACACCGGGCTGCTGTCGCTCACCGGCACCGGCATGTCGTTCACCTTCCCGTCGACCTTCGCCGGCACCGTCACCAGCCTGAGCTACGCCAAGCCGGCGCTCACGCCGGTGTTCTCGATCACCGGCATGAACACGGCCCTGGCGGACATCGCCGCCGGCCTGCTCAGCCCCGGCGGCGAGATGACGATGCTGGCCAGCATCTTCTCCGGCGACGACACCATCACCGGGTCGTCCCAGGCCGATGTGCTGATCGGCTTCGACGGGACCGACACCATCAATGGCGGCGACGGCAATGACACACTGCGCGGCGGCGCCGGCGCCGACCATCTCGACGGCGGCGCGGGATCGGACTTCGCCAACTACCAGGGGTCGACCGATGTCTTCGTCGACCTGCAGTCGAACCTGATCTTCGGCGGCGACGCCACGGGCGATACGCTGACCAACATCGAGAACCTGTACGGCTCCAGCGGCAACGACTTCCTCTCCGGCAATGCCGACCGCAACATCATCGGCGGCGAGAACGGCGCCGACAACATCGACGGCCGGGACGGCGACGACTCGGTGTCGGGCGAGGCCGGCGACGACGTCATCAACGGCGGCAACGGCGCCGATCGCATTGTCGGCGGCGACGGGGCCGACACCCTGACCGGCGATGACGGCTTCGATCCGGCCGGTGACGGCAACGATTCGATCGATGGCGGCATCGGGAACGACCAGATCTTCGCCAATGGCGGCAATGATAGCCTCAGGGGCGGTGCCGGTGACGACACGATCGACGGCGGTGACGGAAACGACATCCTTGAAGGCGGCGCCGGGGCTGACCAACTGACCGGCGGCGCCGGCATCGACACGGCCATCTATGCCAATTCGGCCGCCGGCGTGACCGTGGTGATCGGCGGCGGCGCCGGCGTCGGCGGCGACGCCCAGGGCGACACGCTGACCGGGATCGAGCAGGTGATGGGCTCGGGCTTCGACGACACCATCACCGGCGACGCCAATGCCAACACCCTGTGGGGGCTGGCAGGGGACGATGTGCTGACCGGGGGCGGCGGCGCCGACGTGCTGAAGGGCGGCGCCGGCAACGACACCTTCCGCTATGTCGCGATCAGCGACAGCACGGTCGCGGCCGCGGGCCGGGACACGATCACCGACTTCACCACCGGCGACAAGATCGACCTGTCGGCGATCGACGCCAACGGCGCGGGCCCCGGCGACGCCGCCTTCACCTTCGGCACCGGCGCCTTCACCGCCGCCGGCCAGATCCGGGCGCTGGATTTCGGCGGCGGCCGCTACGGCGTCTATCTCGAGACCACCGGCGACAAGCAGCAGGATGCCATCATCACCGTCTATTCCGACCATGCCCTGACCGCAGCGGATTTCGTGCTGTAACAAGGCCGCGGCGCCCCGCCCTTCCCTGTCCGCAATCAGGGAAGGGCGGGGCGCCGGGCACGGCAACCGCCCACGGCGTCCGGCGGCCTAGCCCTTCGGCGGAAATTTTATTCCTATCGCCCGATCGCTTCATTGCGTTCTTGCCTGCGACGCCGGAAGGCTCTCGAACTGCCGCGGATTTTGCCCGATCTTGAGCCGCTTTCGATCCGAGACGGCCGCAAAGGCCGCGATGTCAGATGGTCGGGGCGGCGGCGACAAGCAGCGGGATGCGGTCGTCGCCACCTGTTCCGATCACCCGATGGCCGCGGTGGATCTCGTGCCCTAGCACGCCCCGCGGCTGCCCGCCCTCCCTTGTCCGCAACCAGGGGAGGGCGGGCCCTTCTTCCTTCGAAAGCAATCCACCCGCTTCAGAAAAGATTCACAAAGCTCTTCAAGAGCCAACGAACAGATCGCGACAGATCGGCCGGCCAAAAGCACTCGTGACCGTTTTATTAATTTTTGCATCTGCGAGATCGCAGAGGACATCAATATGTTGTTTGTCGAAGGCGCCTCGGTTATACGGACGGTATATGACCGCCGAAGGGCTGATACCCATGGATCAGGTGACGCGCTATCGCACCATCTGGATCTCGGACGTCCATCTCGGCACCCGGGCCTGCAACGCCACCCTCCTCCTCGACTTCCTGAAGCACACCGACTCCGACACGCTGTACCTGGTGGGAGACATCGTCGACGGCTGGCGGCTGAAGAAGAGCTGGTACTGGCCGCAGCCGCACAACGACGTGATCCAGAAGCTGCTGCGCAAGGCCCGCAAGGGCACCCGCGTGCTGTACATCCCCGGCAACCATGACGAGGCCGCGCGGCAGTTCGTGGGCCAGAATTTCGGCGATGTCGACGTCGCCGACGACTGCATCCACGAAACCGCGGATGGCCGCCGCTTCCTGGTCATCCATGGCGACCAGTTCGACGTGGTGGTGCGTTACGCCAAGTGGCTGGCCCATATCGGCGACAAGGCCTACGAGCTGCTGCTGCACACCAACACCGCCCTGAACCTGATCCGCCGCCGTCTCGGCTTCTCCTACTGGTCGCTCTCGGCCTATATGAAGCAGCGGGCCAAGCGGGCGGTCGAATTCGTCGGCCGCTTCGAGCTCGCGCTGGTCGAGGAAGCCAGGCGGCGCGGCGTTGACGGGGTGATCTGCGGCCACATCCACACCGCCGAGCTGAAGGACATGCAGGGCATGACCTATGTGAATGACGGCGATTGGGTGGAGAGCTGCACCGCGCTGGTGGAGCATGAGGACGGCCGCCTGGAGATCCTGCACTGGGCGGACATCGTGGCGGCCCGCGACGCGGTGGCGGCGCCGGAGCCCGCGCTGAAGCCGCAGCGCGCCGCTTGATCCGATATCGGGTATAGTCTCCGGGACCATGGCAGCGACGGGGTCGATTTCCGGCTGATGCGCATCCTGATCGTCAGCGACGCCTGGCTGCCCCAGGTCAACGGGGTGGTGCGCACCATCGAATCGACCCGTGACGAGCTGCGGCGCCGCGGCCACACGGTCGACGTCATCGGGCCCGACCGCTTCGCCTCCATCCCCTGCCCGACCTATCCCGAAATCCGCCTGGCGATCGGCCAGAGCCGGCGCATGGCCCGGCTGATCGACGCGTTCGACCCCGACGCCATCCACATCTCGACCGAAGGCCCGCTGGGCTGGGCGGCACGGCGCTACTGCATCCGCCGGCGGCTGTCCTTCACCACCTCCTTCCACACCCAGTTCCCGGAATACGTCCAGCTGCGCACCGGCATGCCGCTGGCCTCGACCTATGCGCTGCTGCGGCATTTCCACCGCGCCGCCAGCGCCGTGATGGTGGCGACCGACACGCTGGAGCGGAACCTGAGCAGCCGCGGCTTCCGCCGCCTGGCGCGCTGGAGCCGCGGCGTCGACACCGACCGCTTCCGCCCGGCGGCGCGGCCCGGGCGCGAGCGGCCGCGGCACCTCTATGTCGGCCGGGTGGCGGTGGAGAAGAACCTCGACGCCTTCCTGTCGCTGAAGCTGGACGGCGAGAAGGTGGTGGTCGGCGGCGGCCCGTCCCTGCCCGCCTTCCAGGCGAAGTACCCGGACGTCACCTTCACCGGCGCCAAGCAGGGCCAGGCGCTGGTCGACGCCTATGCCGATGCCGACGTCTTCGTCTTCCCGTCGCGCACCGACACCTTCGGCCTGGTGATGCTGGAGGCACTGGCCTGCGGCGTGCCGGTCGCCGCCTATCCGGTGCAGGGGCCGGCCGACGTGATCGGCGATGCCCCGGTCGGCCGGCTGGACGAGGATCTGGGCCTCGCCATCCGCGAGGCGCTGAAAGTTCCGTCGGAGGATTGCCGCAGTTTTGCGCTGCGCTATTCCTGGGAGGCATGTACAGATCAGTTTCTGACTCATCTGCACCCCTTCCGATGACCCCGACCCAGTCTGGATGATCTACGCGCTGTATCGCGGGCTGACCGACGCCGCCGGCCCCTTCGTGCCCCTGCTGCTGGCCCGCCGCACCGCCGCGGGCCGCGAGGACCCCGCCCGCCGCGGCGAGCGGCTGGGCCATGCCAGCATTCCGCGCCCGGCGGGACCGCTGATCTGGGTCCATGCCGCCAGCGTCGGCGAGGTGCTGTCCGTGCAGGTGCTGGTGCGCCGCCTGCTGGAGCGCGACCCGCGCCTGACCATCCTGGTCACCACCGGCACCGTGACCTCGGCCCGGCTGATCGGCGAGCGGCTGCCCGACCGGGCGATGCACCAGTTCGCGCCGCTGGACCGCATGGCCTTCGTCCGCCGCTTCCTCGACCACTGGAAGCCGGATCTGGCGATCTGGGTCGAATCCGAGATCTGGCCGAACATGCTGACCGAGATGGAGGCGCGCGGCCTGCCCATCGCCCTGGTCAACGCCCGGATGTCGGAGCGGTCGTTCAGGCGCTGGCGCCGGCTGCCGCGGCTGATCCGCCGGTTGCTGGGCATCTTCCGGGTGATCCTGCCCTGGGACGAGCGCTCGGCCCGCAACTTCCGCGCCCTCGGCGCCCGCGGCGTCGGCCAGGTCGGCAACCTGAAATTCTCCTCCGACCCGCCGGATGCCGATCTCGAGGAGCTGGCGGCGATGCGCGCGGCGATCGGCCGCCGCCCGGTCTGGCTGGCCGCCAGCACCCATGCCGGCGAGGAGGAGCAGATCATCCAGGCGCACAAGGCGCTGGCGGCGAAGCGGCCGGGCCTGCTGACCGTGCTGGCGGCGCGCCACCCCGACCGGGGCGAGGAGATCGCCGGCTTGGCCAAGGCGGCCGGGCTGAAAGCGGTTCGCCGCAGCCAGACCCGGCTGCCCGCCGCCGACACCGACATCCTGGTGGCCGACACGATCGGCGAGATGGGGATCTGGCTGCGGGTCTGCCCGGTGTCCTTCATCGGCGGGTCGCTGGTGCCGTTCGGCGGGCACAACCCGATCGAGGCGGCGCAGCTGGGCGCGGCGCTGGTTTATGGCCCGCATATGACCAACTTCCCGGACATCACCGCCCAGCTGGGCCAGGCCCGGGCGGCGATGCCGGTGGCCGATGCCGCGGCCCTGACCGCCGCGGTCGGCCGGCTGCTGGACGACCCGGTGGAGCGCCGCCGCATGGCCCGCGCCGCCGGCGCCGTGGCCCAACGCAACCGCGGCGTGGTCTCCACCGTGATGGCGACGCTGGAGCCGCTGATCACGCCGATCCTGGCGTGACCGGAGCCGCCGGATGAAGACCCCCGGCTTCTGGTATCGCCCCCAGGCGACGCCGGCAGCCTGGCTGCTGGCCCCGGCCGGCGCGCTCTACGACGTCGCGTCGCGGCTGCGCCGGGCCTGGGTCTCTCCGCAGCGGGCGCCGGTGCCGGTGGTCTGCGTCGGCAACCTGGTGGCGGGCGGCGCCGGCAAGACCCCGGTGGCGCTGGCGCTGGGCCGGCGGTTCCGTGAGATCGCCGTCGAGGCGCATTTCCTCAGCCGCGGCCATGGCGGGTCGCTGGCCGGGCCGGTGCGGGTCGACCCCGACCGGCATTCCGCCGCCGAGGTCGGGGACGAGCCGCTGCTGCTGGCCCGGGCGGGCCCGGCCTGGATCTCGCGCGACCGGCCGGCGGGAGCGCGGGCCGCCGCTGCCGCGGGAGCCCGGCTGATCCTGATGGATGACGGCTTCCAGAATCCGAGCCTGGCAAAGGACCTGTCGCTGCTGGTCGTCGATGGCGGCAGCGGCTTCGGCAACGGCTTGATCCTGCCGGCCGGCCCCTTGCGGGAAAAGCCGGCGGACGGGCTGAAGCGCGCCGATGCCCTGGTGGTTATGGGCGCCGACCGGGCTGGGATCGCTGATCTCGCCGCCCGCCACGGCCTGCCGGCGCTGGGCGCCCGGCTGGTGCCCGTGGCGGAGGACGCGGCGAGGCTGCGCGGCCGCAAGGTCCTGGCCTTCGCCGGCATCGGCCGGCCGGGGAAATTCTTCGCCACCCTGGCGGAGCTCGGCGCAGAGCTCGCCGGCGCCATCCCCTTCCCCGACCACCACGCCTACACACCGGACGAGGTGATGCGGCTGGTCGAGACGGCGCAGGAGCGGCAGGCCGTGCCGGTGACCACGGAGAAGGACTTGGTCCGCCTGCCGCCCGAGGCCCGGCCGATGGTCGAGGCGCTGCGCGTCGAGCTGGCCTGGGACAACCCCGCTGCCGTCGACGCGGTGCTGGAGCCGGTGGTGCGTCGGGTCGGGCTGGTGTAGCAGCCCGACCCTACCGCCCGGTCCACCCGGCCGGAAGGCGGTTGTGGCGGACCAGGCCCCGGATCTCGCCGCGGGTGAGCCCCATATCCGCGAGCAGATGGTCGTCGAGCGCCATCAGCCTCGCGGTGTCCCGCGACATCTTCACCTGCCGCCGGATCCAGGCCGCGAGGCGCCCCAGGACCGGCGGCGCCGGGCGAATCGCCCGCGGCTCGCGGCACGGAACGGCCGTTGCGCTGTCCATCATCGGAGTCCCTTGCTGGATGCCACCGGCTTGGCCGCGATGTCCTGCAGCGGGCGGCCGGCGTCGATGGGTGCGACCCTAAGCCCGTACCCGATCTACGTGTTAGCGTCATTCTGACAGGTTATGGTTTTCAGTCGCCAATCTCTGGCGCCATTCATCGGATTTCTATATCCGAGTCGCCATGATCCATCCGGACAACCTGGCCCATCCCGATCTCGACCGGCCGGTCGCGGAGGACTATCCCGCCCCGGCGCTGGTCTATGCCGGCGAGGTCGAGGCCGGGCTGCATTTCCGGTCGCACAGCCACCGCTGGGCGCAGCTGTTCCACATCGTCTCCGGCTCGGTGACGGTGGAGACGGCGCGTGGCAGCTTCGTCGTGCCGCCGGAGCGGGCGCTGTGGATTCCGCCGGACGTGCCGCACGCCGTCACCTACCTGCAGCGCTCGGCGCTACGCTACCTGTTCCTGCGGCCGGAAGCGGCGCGGCATCTGCCGCCCGAGCCCTCGGTGATCCGGCTGTCGCCGCTGCTGCGCGAGTTGGTGCTGGCGCTGCTGGGCCATCCGCGCGACGCCGCCGCGGTCGGCGGCCCGGCGGGACGGATTGTCGGCGTCATCCTCGACCAGCTGGTGGCGGAGCCGATCGCGCCGCTGCACCTGCCGATGCCGGAAGCGGCCCGGCTGCGGCGCGCCGTGGCCGAGCTGGCCGCCGACCCTGCACGCGCCGACGGCCTGGCCGAGGTGGCCGCCCGGGCCGCCCTGTCCGAACGTTCCTTCGAGCGCCATTTCCGGGCCGAGACCGGCCTGAGCTTCCGCGCCTGGCGGCGCCAGGCGCGGCTGCTCAAGGCGGTCGAGTGGCTGTCGCTCGGCGCCTCGGTCGGCGATGTCTCCGACCGGCTGGGCTATGAAGGGCCGAGCGCCTTCGTCGCCGGCTTTCGCAAGGCTTTCGGCGTCACCCCCGGCCGCTATTTCGCCGAGGGCGGCTGAAACACGGCGGCCTCCCGGTTGCGAATGCAACAACGGCGACATGCTTCCGTAGCGGTGGTGGGCCAGCCTCAGGTCGGCCGCACGGAATTGGCCGTGCCCTTCCCTCCACCATTCTTCGCCCGGTGATTGCGATGCCTCGATATGCCCTTTGCGCCTGCTTGCTGCTGGTGGCCCTGCCGGCTGCGGCGGCGTCCGCCCCGGAGCTGCCGAGTCCGGCCGATGCAAGGCTGCTGTTCACCGCGAAGGGCTCGGGCGTCCAGATCTATCGCAGCGACGACACCGGCGGCGTGCTGCATTGGGAGCTGGAGGCGCCGCTGGCCCGCCTGACCGGCCCTCGGCTGCCTAGCCAGGACGGCCGGGTCACGATCTACCACTATGCCGGCCCGTCCTGGGAGGCGGCCGACGGCAGCAAGGTCGCGCGCGACCCGGCGGTGCCGGTGGTGTCCGCGCCGCCGGCCGATCCGGCGGACATCCCGGCGCTGCTGATCACGGTGGCGGCGGACCCGGCCTCCGGCATCCTGGCCCATGTCGCCTATGTCGAGCGCCTGGCCGCGCATGGCGGGGCCGTGCCCGCGACACCGCCTTCCCGGCCCGGGACCCGCATCGGGGTGCCCTATACCGCCACCTACGCCTTCTTCGCCCGGGAATAGCCGCCAGCGCGCACCGCCTCCGGCCGCGCAAAGCCAGAGGCCGCACTGTCACATCCGCACGTCCCGTCTCGTCTTGAGGTCGAAGCGCTGCCCGGGGACATCATCGGGCGCCGGCGCCTCCTCACTGCGAGGCAGGACATGAAGGTCGTAATCATCGGCGGCACCGCGCTGATCGGCGCCCGGACCGCCCGGCTCCTCCGGCAGGTCGGCCATGAA
This sequence comes from Inquilinus sp., assembly GCF_039594555.1. Lineage (GTDB taxonomy): Bacteria > Pseudomonadota > Alphaproteobacteria > DSM-16000 > Inquilinaceae > Inquilinus. Next base: position 7,935 of record NZ_JBCNNF010000042.1, on the reverse strand, counting down.
GTCGCATCCACCGGCAGCAGGCCCGGGCCGGCCCTGGCCGGGGCAGAGGTGGTGGTCGATCTGTCGGATGCGGCGTCCTGCGGTGGCAACACGGCTGTGGCCGCTTTCGAGGCCGCGCAGCGCGCCCTGCTCGCCGCCGAGGCGGCCGCCGGAGTCGGGCACCATGTGGCGCTGTCGGTCGCGGGGGCGGAGCAGCAGCCCGGCGGCAACGCCCGCGGCAGGGCGACGCAGGAACGGTTGATCCGGGCCTCGGGCCTGCCCTACACCATCATCCATTCAACCCAGCTGTTCGAGTTCCTCGGCGGCATCGTCCGGTCGGCGGCGCTGGGCGGCATCCTGCGCCTGCCGCCGGCGGCCGTGCAGCCGATCGCCCCGGACGACGTCGCCGCTTTCGTGGCCCGGATCGCGCTGGGCGCCCCGCTCAACGACACCATCGAGATCGCCGGGCCGGAACGGCTGCGCCTGAGCGAGCTGGTTGCCCGTTATCTCCGGGCCACCGACGACCCGCGCGCGGTCGTCAGCAACCCCCGCGTCGGTTGGCCGGACGTCGTGCCGGACGACCGGCCGCCAGGCCCCCGCATCATTCCACGCCTCGGCATGATCCGGTTCGAAGCGTGGTTCCATCAGGCCCGCGAACAGGCCTGATCTCTGCCCCCGTTTCAACCAACCTGAAGGTTATAGTCATGAAACGCCTCCTTAGCGCCCTCGCGCTGACCGTCCTCCTCACCGGCCCCGCCCATGCCGCCGATGTCGGCACGAAGGTGACGCTGCTCTATGACCACGAGATCCCCAACGTCCCGGGCAAGAGCCTGCGGGCCGTCCTGGTGGAATACGCCCCCGGCGGGTCCTCGGACGCCCACACCCATGCCAGGTCGGCCTTCATCACCGCGACGGTGCTGGAAGGATCGATCACCAGCCAGGTCAATGACGGGCCGGTCACCACCTACACCGCCGGACAGAGCTTCACCGAGCTGCCGGGCGACCGCCACGCCATCAGCGCGAACGGCAGCAAGACCGAGCCGGCCAAGCTGCTGGCCGTGTTCGTGGTCGACACCGGCGAGACCCAGCTGACCACGCCGATCCACAAGTAAGCCGGCCAGCCACCGCGGCCGGACCATATGGCCCGGCCGCGGTGACGCTAGAAGGCGAGCCCGGTCTTGAAGATCTCGACCGCGTAGAAGGCCAGCTCGCCATCCAGCGCCCGCTGGATGTTGGCGGCCTTGCGGAAGCCGTGCTGCTCGCCCGCGAACAGGACGTAGCCGACCGGCTGGCCCTTGGCCCGCAGGGCGTCGACCATCGCCTCCGTCTGGTTCGGCGGCACCACCTCGTCCTCGTCGCCCTGGAAGAAGATCACCGGCTTCGACAGCTTGTCGGCATGGAACAGCGGCGACCGCTCGCGGTACCGCTCCGCCTCCGCCGGATAGGGACCAATGAGCCAGTCGAGATAGTGCGACTCGAATTTGTGGGTGTCGCGCGCCAGGGCCGCGGCGTCGCTAACCCCGAAATGGCTGGCGCCGCCGGCGAAATAGGTGTCGAAGGCCAGGGCCGCCAGGGCGGTGTAGCCGCCCGCGCTGCCGCCGGTGATCACCGAGCGGGCAGAGTCGGCCAGGCCCTGCGCGGCCAGGTATTTCGCCCCGGCCACTGCGTCCTGCACATCGACCACGCCCCAGGTCAGGTTCAGCCGGTCGCGATAGGCCCGGCCGTAGCCGGTGCTGCCGCCATAGTTGACGTCGAGCACGGCGATGCCGCGGCTGGTCCAGTACTGGATGCCGAGATTGAGGGTCGACGAGGCGGCCGAGGTCGGCCCGCCATGGATCTTCACCACCAGCGGCGGCACGTCACCGGCTGGCGCCGCATGGTCCGCGCTGGTCGGCGGGTAGTACAGGCCATGGGCGGTGCGGCCGCCCGCCGTCGGGAACTCGACCGGCTGGGCCGGGGCGAAGAAGCCGCGCAGCGCCGGGTCCTCGCCGATCTCGGTGGCGCGCTTCAGCACCTCCCACCGCCCGGTCGCAAGGTCGAGCCGGACGATCTGGGCCGGGTCGCGCGGCGAGCCGGCGCGGAACACCGCGACCCGCTCATTGGCACGGACCGAGCTGATGTCGGTGAAGGGCACGTCGACCGGCGTCAGGGCGCCGGTGAGGAGATCGACCAGCGCCAGCTTGCCCAGGCCGCCTTCGATATAGCTGCACAACAGGCGGCCGGGGCCGGAAAAGGCATAGGCCGACATCCCGAACACCCATTGCGGCTGCCCGAACTCCGCCGCCATCGCCAGCACCGGCTCGGCTGGCCCGCCCTTCCCGTCGCAGCGATACAGGTTCCACCAGCCGGAGCGGTCGGCGGCGAAGACCAACCATTGTCCATCGGGCGACCACTCCGGCTGGAACACCGATTCGCCCGACCCGCCGGCGACGATACGCGGCGCCCCGGCCGGCGACCCGGCGGCGTCGAGGTCGGCGACGAACAGCGTGGTCTCGACCCATGGCATGTTCGGGTGATCCCAAGCCAGCCAGGCTAGCCGCCCGCCATCCGGCGACAGCCGCGGCGAGGCGAAGAAGTCATGGCCCTGCGCAAGGATGCGGATGCTGCCGGCGCCTTCGCCCTCCAGCGGCACGGCGACGATCATGTTGTCGGGATGGCCCTGGCCGGGCCGGTGCCGCTCGCCGACGCCGATCCACAGGCGCCGGCGCGGATCGATCAGCCCGTCGGCGAAGCGCCACTCTTCCCCGGCCTCGCCGGTCGCGGTCGTGACCGGAACCGGCGCGGCACCCGGCACCTGGCGGTAGAGCCGGCGGTCCGGCCGCTCGCCAGCGGGGCCGGGACGGTCGTTGGAGAAGAAGACGGTGCCGTTGGCGACGGTCCAGGCGCCGCCGCCATATTCATGCACCCGGGTGCGGACATTGACCTCGGGCGGGCTGATCTCGGCCACCGTGCCGTCGGGCGCGCGCCGCATCAGCACGCCACGCCCGCCCTCCTGCGGCCGGCCCTCCAGCCACCAGATGGCGTCGCCGTCCAGCCGGACCTCGGACAGGCCGATCGACTGCGCCACGATCAGGTCGGAGGTGATCGGCGACCTCCAGAAACCGTAAGGGGCAATGCGGGTGTTCGGCATGGCGACGACTCCGACCGGTGGGCGACCGCGCCAGCCTCTCCGATCGGGCGCCGGGATTCCAGTGCCGCTGTTCGTTACTTCCGGGCGATCACCCAGACCGCGTGGACGATGCCGGGGATGTAGCCCAGCAGCGTCAGCAGGATGTTGAGCCAGAACGCCCCGCCGAAGCCGACCTGAAGGAACACCCCCAGCGGCGGCAGCAGGATGGCGATGATGATCCGGATCAGGTCCATGCGGGTCCTTCAGGGTGCGGCAGGGAAGTCATCGGGATGCCCGGGCGGATGGTGGGCCCATCCGCCCGGGCGGCCGATCAGGGCGGGTTCGGCTTGGTCGACTGCTCGATGCTCTGACCGGCCTTCTGGGTGTCCTGGCCGACGCCGCGGACGGTGTTGTCGCAGGCGGCCATGCCGAGGCCGGCGGCCATCAGGCCGGCGATGAGAACGATGCGTGTAATCATGGTCTGCTCCTTACTTCTTCAGAACGTCCCGGACGGCGTCCTTCACCTTGCCGGCGGCGGACTGGACCTTGCCTGACGCGGTCTGCGCCCGGCCTTCGGCCTCGAGCCCGCGGTCACCGGTCACCTTGCCGGCCGCCGTCTTGCCCTTGCCGACCACCTGATCGACGGCGCCTTTAACGCGATCCTTGTCCATTGGATTTCCTCCTTGGCTGGGAAACCGATCCGAGACGGACCGGTGAGTTAACGGCACCTCGGTCGCGGGAGTTCCGGGGCGCCGCGACGACGGTCAGCGGACCAGGAAGCGGCCGATCGCGAGGCCGGCCGCGAAAGCAAGACCGAGCGCGGTCAGCGGCCGCTCCGCCACATGACCCTGAATCTCGCCGGCGGCGGCCTCCGCCGCGTGGCCGACGCGGCGGGCGCCCCACCGACCGGCATCCTGCGCGGCATCGCCGGCACGGCCGGCCAGCACGCCGATCTCGGACCGCAGCTCCGCCAGCATGCGGGTCAGGGCATCGACATCCTGTTCGAGGTTGCGGGTCGCCATGGTCATTTTCTCCTCATGGTTGCAACAAACGGCACGGGGCAGGCGCCGAACGACGCCGCGCACCACACCTGTATGAGAGAAACAGCGGAAACTCAGATCAGTGGCCGTTTCGGCACGGGCGCCTCGGCCCATGCGGCGAGCGACCGCAGGGCGCGGGTGTCGTGCACATGCAGCTTCTTGCGCGCCAGGGTGAAGACGCCGTCGCGATGCAGCCGGCGCAGCACCCGGTTGGTGTGGATCAGCGACATGCCCAGCATGTCGGCGATGTGGCTTTGGGTCAGCGGGAAGTCGAGCGCATTGTCGCGCACCAAATCCAGCTGCCGCGCCCGCTTGTAGACCGCGAGCACGATGGTCGCCACGCGCTCAACACCCGAGCGCTGGCCGACCGACAGCAGGTTGTCGTCGACGATGCCTTCCTCATGCGCCGTCAGCCAGGTGATGTCGTAGGCCAGGCCGGGATGGTTGCGGAACAGGTCCCACAGCCGCCGGCGCGGGAAGACGCAGACCTCGACATCGGTCAGGCATTCGATGCCGTAGGGCGCGCCGGTCTGCGGCGCGATGTGGAAACCCATGAAGTCGCCCGGCATCAGGATGTTCAGGATCTGCCGCCGCGCGTCCTCCAGCTCCTTGAACCGGAAGGCCCAGCCGGAGAGCAGGGTGTAGAGGTCGCTGTCGTCATCGCCCTGGGACAGGATCTGCGCCCCGGCCGGGTATCTCAGGTTGCCGCGGCGCATGCCGGCGATGAATTCGATCTCCTCGGCCGTGTTCGTCTTGAACAGCGGCTGGCTGCGCAGCGGGCAGGTGGCGCAGGGAGTCGCAGCCATCGATCGCACCTCCTCATCAACCGGCGAGTCGCTTCGGACGGCCATGGAATTAAACCCGATGGTCAGATCCGAGTACGTCAAATGTTTAGTGCCGCTGCGATGCGGCGCGTTTGTCGTACCGCGGCCGGAGGCAGCCTTGATCGCGCCACATCTCCGGCCGACCCTCGCGAATAACGGCCCCACGGACCCGGAGGGCGCGATGGCCTTCGTCATTCCCGGCGCGCTGCTGCTGTTCACCATCCTGCTGATCGTGCTGCCCTGGCAGGTCGGCGCCGCCCTGGCCGTCACGGTGATCGGGACGCTGCTGGTCCTGACCCTGCACTGGCGGGCACAGGCGGAGCGGGGCTGGCGCAAGCTCGTCTATGACACGCATCTCCGCGCCGGCGCGACGCCGCAGGAGGCGAGAGCCAAGGCCGACAAGGCACGATTGGACTGGGGTCCCGTTGACTCCTGACAGGGGTTGGCCCGGCCGCCGGAGCGCGGCATGGTGGCCGCCGATCACAGCGGAGACAGCATGCGACCGGATTCCTTCGCGTTTCGCCGCCGGCTCGCGCCGGCCGGGCTGCTGCTGGCGGCGATAGCCCTGCCCGCCTCCGGCGCCCTCGCCCAGCAGACCCCGCCCGGCCAGACCATCCCGCCGGCTGACGCCGCTGCGCCGTCCAATGCGGTGCCGGAGACCGGGCCGGCCTTCCGCCAGGCCACCACGCTGGGCCGGCAGATCTTCGCCATCGACGGCGCCACCGCCCTGGCCAGCGCGACGCTGCGCCGCAACGGCATCGACCCGCAATCCGGCGGCGTGGTGGGCTGGGTGACCGAGCCATCGGCGAACGGCATCCTGGTCCGCTTCGTCCGCCGCGGCAGCCAAGGGCCGGAGGCGGCCTACGACGTCACGGTCGATGCCGGCGGCGCCGCCCCGGTGCTGGCCCGCCGCGACGGCGCGCCACTGACGCCGGACCAGGCCGCCCAGTTCGCCGCGGCGCAGACCGCGTTGGGCCGGCTGGACCAGCCCTGCTCCAAGACCTACCGGCCGGTGGTGTTCCGCGACCCCGGCACCCGCAACTGGCGGGTCTATGCCCTGGCGACGTCGGAGGATCCCGGCGTGTTCATGGTCGGCGGCCATTTCCGCTTCCTGGTCAGCCCGGATGGCGGCCGCATCCTGTCCGGCGGCCGCCTGCCCCCGCCCTCCTGCCTGGCCGGCCAGAAGACGGCCGAGGGCCACCCGGCCGTGGCCTTCATGGTGGCCGAGCCGGTGTCGCCGATCCCCACCGAGGTGCATGTCTTCCTAAGCCTGCGCCAGAATCTGCCGCTGATCGTGGTGGCCGCGGACGGCAAGCGCTGGCTGGTCGCCCACGGCACCATCGCCACGATGAAGCAATAGGGCCGCCGGCTCGCGGGATCCGTCGATCCGGGCGGGCCTGACGCCGGCGCTCACCCGGCGAAGGCAACCAGGTTGCCGTCGGGGTCGCGGATGATGAAGGTGCGGGCGCCCCAGGGCTCGGTCCGCAGCGGCTGGTGGAAAGGCGCGCCGGCAGCCTGCAGTTCCAGGAACAGCACCTTGGGGTCGTCGACCGCGATCGTCGCCGCCAGCAGGTCGGTCTCGCGCTCGCGGAAGCCGGGGGCGAAGACCGGGCCGTGCACCCGGCGCAGGTTCAGCCGTGCCCGGTCGCGCGTGACCTGGGCGTAGAAGGGCGGATTGCCGTAGACGAAGACGACGGTGAAGCCGAGCGTCCCGCCATAGAAGTCGCAGGCCGCCCGGATATCGGCGACCAGCAGCTGCGGTTCGACCAGGCCCAGCACCGGCCGGCCCTGCGGCTGCGGCGTAGGGCCGGGCGCGGCCTCGAGGCCCTGGACCAGGGCCTGCCAGCCGCCGAAGCCCTCGCGCCGCGCCACCAGCTCCTGTGCGTCGGCCAGGGTGAAGGGCCGGGCCAGCACCTCGGCATCGGTCAGGTGCCCGAAACGGGGCAGCCAGGCGCGGATCTGCTCGGCCACCGGATGGTGCCGGTCGCGATGCCAGCGCAGGACGGTCTTCGCCTGCTTGCGGAGATTTTCGAGGTTCGGCATGGGGCGCATCCGGGGTTGTGGGTCCTGCAGGCGGGCATTTCCCCTCCGGCCCCAGCCGATGCGCCCTGCGAAGCCCGGAAACGATGATCGCGCCGCGGCCGGCGGTCAAGCCGGGCGGATTCCGCTTGCCTTTCTCAAAGTGAGGATCTATCACATTCTTAAATGTGACTATCACTCACGTTAAAATCATCTGCAGAAAGGTGTCGAATGCACAGGAGGATGATCCTGCTGGCGACGTGCGCTCTGCTGGTGCCGCTGCTGCCGGCGCCGGCGCGGGCCCAGACCGCGGATCCGGCGCGCGGCGAGGAGGTCTTCGAGACCTGCAGTGCCTGCCACTCGATCGAGGCCGGAGAGAACGGCTACGGCCCGTCGCTGCACGGCGTGGTCGGGCGGCGGGCCGGCGCCGCGCCGGACTACGAGTATTCCGACGCGATGCGGCGGGCCCGGCTGGTGTGGGACGACGGGACGCTCGACCGCTGGCTGGCCGGCCCGCGCACCCTGGTGCCCGGCACCCGGATGAGCTTTCCCGGCCTACCGAACCGGCAGGAGCGGCGCGACGTCATCGCCTATCTGAAGGCGGCGGGCGGCGCGCCCTGAGGTCCGGGCGCGCCCTTCCCGGCCTCAGGCGGCCGCCTGCACCGCCGCGCCGCGGGCCCGCCGCGGCAGGGCCAGCGCCACCAGCCCGCCGAGGATGATGCCGAGCACGGCGAGCAGGAAGGCCAGGCGGGCACCCTCGCCGACGGCTAGGCGCAGCGCCTCGCCCTGCTGCGCGGCGATGCCGGCATTGGCAATGGCGATCAGCACGGCCAGGCCGATGGCGTTGCCGATGTTCAGCGTGGTCGAGGCCATGCCGGAGGCGACGCCCTGCACCTCCGCCGCGACGCCGAAAGCCGAGGCGATCCACATCCCGGTCCAGACGATGCCCTGGCCGAGACCGGAC
>NZ_JBCNNF010000419.1:0-5970 GCF_039594555.1 Inquilinus sp. | reverse complement strand
TACAGGTCCGGGTTGGTCGCCTTGGCGACGATGACCTTGGTGCCGTCCCTGGTCTCGTAGCGGATGGTGTCGGGCCCGACCTCGCCCGGCCGGCCGATCGCCTTGTAGTCCTGGAAAGCCGGCGGCGTGGCATCGGCCTTGGCCGGCACATAGCCGCCCGGATCGCCGGTTTTCGCCTTCTGCACCGACAGGGTGAAGCGGGCGGCGGCGTCTGTGCCCGGCTTTCCGCCCGGGGGCGGCTGCACGGCATCCTGGCGGGGAGTGGGCTGCTGGGCGGCGGTGACGGTCATCGCGTTCCTCCGGCAAGGGACCAGAATCCTAGGCCCTCGGCATGACAATCCATCGATGCATGCACACGCCGGTTCGGATCATCCGCATCTCCGTCCGGCGCCCGTTCCGGTCCGCCCATAGCGGCCGGAATCGAATTAATGCTCCCCGTCCGAGCAAAAGCTCACCCAACCGCCCGCGGGACGCAAGCGCAAAGCGATGTCCGACAAACCGAAATAGGATTCAGTCCCTGGCTATTCCGTGCCGCGGTCGCGGCGCAGCACCAGGATGAAGCCGTCCTCGCCCGGCAGGCCGCGGCCGGCCTCGGACGGTACGGAATCGGGGGCCGGCGGCGGCTCGGTCCGGTTCAGGAAGGATTCCATGGCGGCGACCGGCCAGCGCCAGATCGTCTTGTCCTCCGGCCCGGCACCGATACCGTCATAGAGCCGGCGGGCGCCGGCATTGTCCGACGCCATCTCCCACCGCACCCGCATCTCCTGGGCCACGCCGATATCGGCCAGGGCCCGCATCAGCTGTCGGCCGATGCCGCGGCCGCGCGCCCGGTCGCGGACATAGACGTCGTCGACGCGGATGAAGTCGCCCCCGGTCCAGATCGAATAGTCGATGGTGTAGGTGACGTAGCCGACCACGCCGCTGCCATCCTCGGCGATCAGGCCGCGGAAGCGCGGCGGCACCTCGGCCAGCGCCTCGTCGAGATCGGCGCGCTGCGCCGTCATCGCCGCCTGGTCGCCGGTGAACGCCGCCAGCTCGCGCAGCATGTCCAGCAGCATCGGCACATCCGCGGCGCCCAGCGGCCGCACGGTCAGTTCGGTCACCACAGCATCTCCCGCCTTCGGCAGGGGCTCTCGGGAGGGAGCCGGACGGGCAGGGCCGATGTCCGGCGTGCCGCCCGGGGACACCCCGCCCCGTCACACGCACACTTCGACGGCAGGTCTCCTGGCTCGCGGGTCGCCGCCCGGGGCGCCCGCCTTCCCGGACCGGTCCGGTGGCTTCGGGCGCGGGCTCGCCGCCTACAGTTGCGGGGGCAGCGCCGGCCTTGCCCGAAAGGCGCACCGGCTTCCCTTTTCACCCCGGTCTCCCGAGGCACCGTCGCCCGCCATGCTAGCCGCCGGCCCTCGCCCTGTCGATCACGCAGGGCTCGACCCTCGCGCAGCGGGGCCTGTTGATGCCATATGAGAGCGGGAGAGACCGGGGAGAGGGCGATGGACGGGCTGCCGTTCTGGAAGATGCACGGGCTGGGCAACGACTTCGTCGTGCTGGACGCGCGCGAGCGGGCGATCACGATCCATCCCGACCAGGCCCGCCGCATCGCCGACCGGCACCGCGGCGTCGGCTTCGACCAGCTGCTGGTGATCGAGCCGGCGCAGAGCGCGGGCGCCGACGTGTTCATGCGCATCCTCAACGCCGACGGCACCGAATCGGGCGCCTGCGGCAACGGCACGCGCTGCGTCGCCGCCCTGGTGATGGCCGACACCGGCGCCGAGGCGCTGGTGGTCGAGACCCGCGGCGGGCTGCTGGAGTGCCGCAAGGCCCCGGAAGGCGGCGTCACCGTCGACATGGGTCCGGCCCGGCTGGGCTGGCAAGACATCCCGCTGGCGTATGAGGCTGACACGCTGCACCTGCCGGTGTCGTCCGGCCTGCTGACCGACGGGGTCGGCGTGTCGATGGGCAACCCGCATGCCGTGTTCTTCGTGCCGGAGGCCGAGAAGGTGCAGATCGACGGCGTCGGCCCGGTGCTGGAGCACGACCCGCTGTTCCCGGAGCGCGCCAATATCGGCGTGGTCCAGGTGATGGGCCGCGACCGGCTGCGCTACCGGGTGTGGGAGCGCGGCGTCGGCGTCACCCAGGCCTGCGGCAGCGGCGCCTGCGCCGCCGGCGTGGCCGCAGTGCGCCGCGGCCTGACCGACCGCACCGTGTGGGTCGACCTGGACGGCGGCACGCTGCTGATCGAATGGCGCGAGAGCGACGGCCATGTGCTGATGACCGGCCCGGCCGAGACCAGCTTCGCCGGCATCCTGTCGCGCGGCCTGCTGGAGGGCTGACCGGTCAGCGGGCGAAGCAGGCCCGGCAGCCCCACCAGACGCCATAGATCAGGCCGAGCAGCAGCAGCCGCAGCCAGTACACCAGGCCGAAGAGGAAGCCGATCGCGCCGAACAGCACGGTGGCGGCCAGGTCGGCGAGGCGCCGCGACCAGCGGATCGTCGCCTTCACCGTGGCCAGGGCGCCGCGCTTCAGCACCGTGAACACGGCCAGGGTGCGGTCGCCCATCACCGCCGACACCTCGTCGACGCGGCGCAGATCGGGCACGTCGTCGACATAGCGCAGCAGCTCAACCGACTGCGCCGGCCCGACCCGGTCGGCCACCCGGCCCGCGGCGGCCACGGCCTCGTCCAGCCCTTCCAGCCGGTCATGGCGGATCGCGGCGGCGAAGACGGCGCCGGGCCGCATCACCGTGTCCCGCCACCCGGCCTCCCGCACTTGGCGGCGCAGGGCCGGGAAATCGACCACATCGGCGACCATCCGGCCGAGGCGCTCGGCGAAGCGCGCCGACAGCCGGCCGGTCCGGCACGCGATCTTGAAGGCCGACACCGCGCCGCGTGGCAGGGCCGCGGCCCCGCCGGAGCCCCACGTGGCCGCCGTCAGCGTCAGCCCGATGCCGGACAGGCCGAGCGCCAGCTCGTCCACCGGCTCGTCATTGCCGAAATGCCACAGCTCGCGGCCGATATCGCGCAGGTCACCGACGAAGGTCATGTCGGCGGTGAAGGCCCCCGCCAGGCCGGAGAGGCCGTGGCCTTCCCCGGTCACGGCGCCGGCCACCGCCTGCCGTGCGGTCCGTATCGCGGTGCTGGCCGTCGAGGTCTCGTCCGCGTAGCGGGCCTGCCATTCCGGCTTGACCGGGATGCCGGTCATCCCGGCCACCTGCAGCCAGACCGCCATCCCGTCGATGTCGTCATCGGCGAAGGCCCGGGCGATGCCGGCATCGATCTGCTCCGGCGAGGTCGCGGCGCGGGTCCGGGCGATCAGCGCCGCCTCGACCTCCTGCACCTCCGGCGTGCGCGCCAGCTCGGCCTGGACCAGCTCGATCAGCGGGGCGGCGGCGCGCAGGGCGAAGAACAGCCCGACCAGCCCCGGCAGCGTGACCAGGACGAATTCCAGGACGCGCAGCGGCCGCAATCGCAGCTTCATGGCGGCGGGGCTCCCCTCGGCGCCGCCCCTATAGCATGCCGAGCGCCACGAGGTACTCGCGGACCAGCTCCGTGGGGTCGCCGGCGCGCATCACCCCGCCCATCACCGCGACCCCGGCGAAGCCCGAGGCGATGATGCCGGGCACCAGATCGGGCCCGACCCCGCCCAGCGCGATCACCCGGCCCGGATGACGCCCGGCGATAGTGCCGGCTTCGGCCGGAGACAGGGTCGGCTCATAGCCCGGCTTGCTCGCGGTCGGCGCCAGCGGGCCGAGGGTGACATAGTCGGCCCCAACGGCGAGGACGGCGTCGACCTCACCGCCGGAATGGCACGATACGCCGATCAGGGCGGCCGGGCCGAGCCGCCGCCGCGCCGCGACCGGGTCGCCGCCGGCGGCCAGATGCAGCCCGTCGGCCGCGGCCGCTGCCTCCTGATCGGCATGGACGGTGACCACCGCCCCGACCGGCCGGGCCAGGGCGCGCAGCGGGCGCAGCAGAGCCAGGCGTTCCGCCGCCGTCAGGTCCTTCTCGCGCAGGCTGACCCAGCGGCAGCCGGCGGCCAGGGCGTCGGCCACCACGCCGGTCAGCGGCCGCGCCGCCTGGCGCCGATCGGTGATCAGCAGCAGCGGCGGCGACGGCAGGCAAGGTCGGCTCTCCATCCCCTCACCCGCAGCCCTTGTTCCCCTCTCCTCGGGGAGAGGGAGGGGCCCGTCGCGTTGGCGACGGGAGGGTGAGGGGGTGGCCCAGGCCTCGATCTCCGCTCACGTCCCGATCAGGCCGAGCTGCGGGCTGGACGGGTCGGCCAGGCGGCGCTTCGGGATGCGGCCGGCCAGGGAGGCCAGGCGACCGCCCTCGACCCCCGCGGCCATGGCCCGGGCCATGCGCACCGGGTCGCGCGCCTTGGCCACGGCGGTCGACAGCAGCACGGCGGAGCAGCCGAGCTCCATCGCCAGCGCCGCGTCCGAGGCGGTGCCGATGCCGGCATCCAGCACCACCGGCACCTGGATGCGGCTGCAGATCATCTCGATCGCATGCGGGTTGGAGATACCGAGGCCGGAGCCGATCGGCGACCCCAGCGGCATCACCGCGGCACAGCCGACGTCGGCCAGCCGCATGCAAGTGACCAGGTCGTCATTGCAATAGGGCAGCACCACGAAGCCGTCGCGCACCAGCTCCTCCGCCGCCTCGACCAGCTGGGCGACGTCCGGATACTGGGTCTCGCGGTCGCCGATCAGCTCCAGCTTCAGCCAGTTGGTGCCCAGCGCCTCGCGCGCCAGCTGCGCGGTCAGCACCGCATCGCGCTTGGTCATGCAGCCGGCGGTGTTGGGCAGCAGGCGCCAGCGGTCGCCGACCAGGTCGACCAGGCTCTCGGCATAGCCTTCCAGGCTGATCCGCCGGATCGAGGCGGTGACGACCTCCGCCCCCGAGGCCTCGATCGCATCCAGCATCAGCTGCCGGTTGGCGTAGCCGGCGGAGCCGATGAACAGGCGCGAGCGCAGCGCCACGCCGGCGATGATGAAGGGATCCTGCATGGCTTTACTCCTTAACCGCCCTGGAAGGGGCGGACGATCTCGACCCGGTCGCCGGCCGCGAGGCGATGCTCCGGCCAGCGGGCGCGCGGCAGCACGGCGTCGTTCAGCGCCACGGCGGTGCCGCGCGCCGCCGGGTCGATGCCCTTGGCCAGCAGCAGGTCGAGCACGCTGACCCCGGCCGCGGGTTCGGCTTCGCCGTTCACATTCACGGTCCCCGGCACGCTCATTGGGCGGCCTCCTGGATCCGGGCGAAGCGGTCGATGCGGAACGGCTCCGCCGCCTGTGGCAGCGTGCCGTCGAGGATGGTGCCGGCCACCGCCTCGACCGTCGCCGGCAGCAGCAGGATGCCGTTGCGGTGATGGCCGGTGGCCAGCACCAGCCCCTCGATCGCCGAGGGGCCGAGCACCGGCGCGTCGTCGCGGCTGCCGGGGCGCAGCCCGGCCCAGCTCTCGATCACCGGCAGCTCCTCGATCCCCGGCAGGGCCCGCCAGGCGGCGTCGAGCAGCGACAGCAGGCCGCCGGCGGTGACGGTGGTGTCGAAGCCGCGCTCCTCCACCGTGGCGCCGACGATCAGCCGGCCGTCGATCCGCGGCACCAGATAGGCCTTGCCGGCCCACAGCACATGGCGCAGCAGCGGCGCCGCCGGGTCCATCTGCAGCGCCAGCATCTGGCCCTTCACCGGCCGGACCGGCGGCAGCGCCTCGCGCGGGATGCCGGGAATGCCGCCGGACCAGGCGCCGGCGGCCAGCACCACGACATCGGCCGGCCGCGCCTCGCCGGCCACCATCACGCCTGCTGCGCGGCCGCGATCCAGGATCACGGAGTCGACCGCCGCATGGTCGTGCAGCCCGCCGCCGGCGCGGCGCAGCGCCTCGGCCAGGGCCGGCACCAGCCAGCGATTATCGACCTGATGATCGGCCGGGCTGTGCACGGCGGCGGCCAGGCCCGGCCGCAGCATCGGCTCG
>NZ_JBCNNF010000418.1:0-6056 GCF_039594555.1 Inquilinus sp. | reverse complement strand
CGAAGTAACCCATCATCGCGCAGACTTCGTCCGCGCCGGTGAATGTGGCTCCGGGCGGCGAAGAGCGCATAGGGACATACGGTCGAGCCGCCCGGGGCCGCAGGCGCCCGCCGCAAGGCAACCCTCCGGGCCGGTTGAAGACGCCGGCAGGGTGCGTCGCCGCGCTTGCCCGATGCGCTGCATCGCGCCGCGCGCGCCTCCTGCCCTGCCGGCGTCTTGAACCGGCGCAGGCCACACGGAGGGCGAGGCATGCGGGCTAAGCATCGCCATGGATCAGCGGGCCTCGGAGCCTTCCGCCAGCGCGGCGATGGTGCGGGCCAGGAGCTTGATCTCGCCCCGGATCTCGCCGGACAGCTGGATCCGGCCGGTCGACAGCTCCTCGATCATCCGGCGCATCGTGGTGTCCAGGCTGCGAATGTGCTGGCGGGTCGGCTCATCCATGCCGAAGCGGTCGGATTCGAGCGCGGTGGCGAGGCGGGTCAGCACCGCGGCCGTCGCCTGCTGGCCCTCCGCCAGCCGGGCCATCAGCGCCTGCTGGCCCTGCAGATGGTCGTCGATCGCCGCCAGTTGGGTGGCGACGGCGCCCACCGCGCCGCCCTGGCCGCGGCGATCCTCCTCCGCCTGCGCCGTCAGGCGGCGCAGCGCGTCGAGATTCTCGGCCGTCTGCGCCACCACCGATTCGATATAGGCCGGGAACACCGGCTCGCCGGCCTCCACCTGCAGGCCGCTTCCTTGCGGGCCGGCCGAGAGGCGGGTATTGGCCGAGAGCCAGTCCTCCAGCTCGTTGTAGAAGCGGTTCTGCGCCTGGCTGGCCTGCAGCTCGAGGAAGCCGAGCGAGAGCGAGCCGGCGAGGCCGAACAGCGAGGCGCTGAAGGCGGTGCCCATGCCCTGCAGCGGCGCCTCCAGCCCGTGCTTCAGCGTGGCGAAGGCGGCGCTGGGGTCGGCCGATTCCATGTTCAGCCCGGCGATCACGCCGCTGGCCGAGCGCACGGTTTCCAGGAGCCCCCAGAAGGTGCCGAGCAGGCCGAGGAAGATCAGCAGGCCGATCAGGTAGCGCGAGATCTCGCGGCTCTCGCTGAGCCGGGCGCCGATGGCGTCGAGCAGCGACCGCATCGCCAGCGGCGACAGGCTCAGCTCGCCCTGCTGCTCGGCGATCACCCGGGCGACCGGGGCCAGCAGGCGCGGCTGCACCGCCGCCATCCGCCCGCCCTGGGCGCGCTGCGTTAGATGGGCCTCGATCCAGCGGATGTCGGGCTCCAGGTTCAGCACCGCACGGAAACAGAAGACGATGCCGAACAGCGTGGCGGCCAGGATCACGCCGTTCAGCGCCGGGTTCGACAGGAAGGCGGAGGACACGCCGGGCGCCAGCAGGGCCGCGACGATGGCGACGATGATGACGAAGGCCGTCATCCGGACGACATACCGCCGCGGGCTGGACATCGCCGGGCGCATCGAGGACGGGCGGGATGCCAGGGCGGTCATCGACATCGGGAGGCTTTCTACTGGATCCGGAGGTCGACGCGGTCCGCGGGCTGGTCGGGCGGCGAGGTGTTGCCAAGCGCGCGCAGGGCGATGCGCTTGCTGTCGATGCCGCGGTCGATCAGGAAGGAGCGGATGTTGAGCGCGCGGCTGAGCGAGATGCGCCGGGCATTGGCCGGATCGGGCTTGGCCCCGGCATAGGCGCGGATCTCGATCTGGCTGCCGCCGTCGGCGGCCAGCTTCTCGACCAGGCCGGAAAGCAGGTCGCCGGCCTCGGTGCCGATCTCCTCGGCGCCGGGGCTGAAGCGGATGCGGAAGCCGTTGCCGACGATAAGGCCGACCACGTCGTTGGGGTTCATCCCCGGCATGGCCTTGACCTTGACGTTGGGGTCGGCGAAACCGCCGCCGCCCCTCACGACCACGTCGGCGTCATAGGCCGGCGCCGGCTCGTCGACCAGGCCGGGCAGGGACGGGATGGCCGCCGGCTGGTAAGACGGCTCCAAGAACGGGATCGGGCCGGTGACCGGGCCGGCCGAGGTCGGCACCGGCAGCGGCGCCGGGCGCGCGGCCTCGCCGCGGGTCAGGAGTCGGGTGTCGAGAGACAGGTCGCTGTCGGCGAGCGGATCCTCCGCCCGCGCGGTCGCCGCCCCGATGATCAGGGCGGCGGGAAGGACCAAAACCGCCACGCGGGCCCATGCCCGCTGGCCGGTCTGCTGACGGTGGGCCAAGCCAAACCTCACAACGCTACGGACCATGGATCATACACCCGCATGCAACGGGGCGGAC
Source organism: Inquilinus sp. (assembly GCF_039594555.1). Classification (GTDB taxonomy): domain Bacteria; phylum Pseudomonadota; class Alphaproteobacteria; order DSM-16000; family Inquilinaceae; genus Inquilinus. The sequence continues at coordinate 3,791 of NZ_JBCNNF010000418.1, read as the reverse complement.
CATAGCTCAGCGGAGGAGGGCGAAACAATCGCCAAGCAGCGTCAGGACAGGGCCATCCGTCGAAGGAATGCAGCCCTTGCGACGAAAGTCCTGGATCAGGACGCCGCGGCGGCCTTCGGCGTGCGCGGGGCGCGGGCCTTGGTGATGGCCATGGCCAGGGTCTTGTGGATCAGCGCGTTGCCGGCCACCGCGGTGTCGGCATTCAAGGCCGGGCTCTTGCCGTCGACATCCGTGACGAAGCCGCCCGCCTCCTGCACCAGGACGATGCCCGCGGCGATGTCCCAGGGGTTCAGCCCGGTCTCCCAGAAGCCGTCGAAGCGGCCGGCGGCGACATAGGCGAGGTCGAGCGAGGCCGCGCCCATCCGCCGGATGCCGGCGACATGCGGCATGATCATCTGCAGCTCGCGCTGATAGGCGAGGCTGTCGCCGCGGCCCATGAAGGGCATGCCGGTGCCGATCAGCGAATCCGCTAGGTTCTTGCGGCTGGAGACGCGCAGGCGCCGGTCGTTGAGGAAGGCGCCGGCGCCCTTTTCCGCCCAGTACAGCTCGTCCGTCACCGGGTTGAAGATCACCCCGGCCACCGGCACGCCGTCCTGCTCCAGCGCGATCGAGATCGCGAAATGCGGGATGCCGTGCAGGAAGTTGGTGGTGCCGTCCAGCGGGTCGACGACCCAGCGGCGGTCCTTGTCCTCACCCTCGATCACGCCGCCTTCTTCCATCAGCCAGCCGAAGCGCGGGCGGGCGCGCGTCAGCTCGTCGCGCAAGGTCTCCTCGGCCTTCAGGTCCGCGGCCGACACGAAGTCGGCGGGGCCTTTGCGGCTGACCTGCAGGTTTTCGACCTCGCCGAAATCGCGGACGAGGCCGCGCCCGGCCTTCTGGGCCGCGCGGATCATGACGGTGATGAGGGGGGAACGTCCGGCCATAAGGGGAGATCAGTCCTTCGCGCGCTCGAGATAGGTGCCGTCGGCCGTGTTGATGACGATCCGGGTGTCCGCCGAGATGTGCGGCGGGACCATGACGCGCACGCCATTCTCCAGCACCGCCGGCTTGTAGGAGGAGGAGGCGGTCTGCCCCTTCACCACCGGGTCCGCCTCGGCGATCCGCATGGTGACGGTCTGCGGCAGCTCGACCGACAGGGCCGAGCCCTCATACATGGTCACGGTGCAGACCATGCCTTCCTGCAGGAAGCGCGCCGGCTCGCCGACGGTCTCGACCGGGACCTGGGTCTGCTCGAAGTTCTCGTTGTCCATGAAGGTCAGGTTGTCGCCTTCCTGGTACAGGAACTGCATCTCGTGCTCGTCCAGCCGGGCCCGCTCGACCGTCTCCTGGGTGCGGAACCGCTGCTGCGTCTTGGTGCCGGTGCGGGCGTCGCGCATCTCGACCTGGATGACGGCATTGCCCTTGCCCGGCTGAATGATCTCGATCTTGGTCACCAGCATCAGCTTGCCCTCGTATTCGAGGACGTTGCCGGGCCGGATCGTGATGGCATTGACCTTCATGGCGGATCTTCTGCAGATAAATGCGTTTCGCGCCCCACTGGCGCGCCGGGGCGGCACGACAGGGTGGCGCGATGGGCGCGGACCCTAGCAGCAAGTCCCGGCAAGGGCAATGTCGAGTCGGCACCATGACAGCAACGCTGCGCCGCGCGCGGCGACCTGCTATCGAGGCGGCATGACGGGATCGGACAGGACCATGACGACGGAACCGGGCATTCGGGGCCTGCGCGGCCGCTGGTGGCAGAGCGGCGTCTATGCCCGCAAGCGGCCTTACCTGGAGGCGCGGGCGCGGATTACCGCTGCCGTCCGCCAGGTCTTCGCCGAGCGCGGCTTCCTCGAGGTGGACACTCCGGCGCTGCAGGTCTCGCCGGGGCTGGAGCCGCATCTGGTCGCCTTCGCGACCGAGCTGCGCGGGCCACATCCGGACGACGCGCAGCGCCTGTACCTGCACACCAGCCCCGAATTCGCGATGAAGAAGCTGCTCTCGGCCGGGCTGGAGCGGATCTTCCAGCTGAGCCATGTGTTCCGCAACGCCGAGCGCAGCGCCACCCATCATCCGGAATTCTCGATGATCGAGTGGTATCGGGCGGGGGAAGGCTATCGGACGCTGATCGACGACTGCCAGGCCCTGTTCCAGGCGGCGGCCTGCGCCGCGGGGCGGGACAGGCTGAGCTGGCGCGGGCAGGATTGCGACCCCTTCGCCGAATGGCGGGTGCTGACGGTGCAGCAGGCGTTCCTGGAGTTCACCGGCATCGACCTGCTGGCGACCGCGCCGGACCCGCTGAACCCGGACCTGGCCCTGCTGAACGCGGCGACCACGGCGGTCGGCATCCCGGCGCGCGACGGTGACCGCTGGGACGACCTGTTCTTCCGGGTGTTCCTGGAGCGGATCGAGCCGAAGCTGGGCTTCGGCGCCCCCTGCGTGCTGATCGAATACCCGCTGTCGATGGCGGCGCTGTCGCGGCCGAATCCGGCCGATCCGCGCACCGCCGAGCGGTTCGAGCTGTATGTCGCCGGCCTCGAGCTGGCGAATGCCTTCGGCGAGCTGACCGACGCCGCGGCGCAGCAGGCGCGGTTCGAGGCCGATATGGAGCTGAAGCAGCAGCTTTACGGCGTGCGTTATCCGATCGACGAGGACTTCCTGGCGGCGCTCGACCCGGATCGCGGCGGCGGCCTTTCCGATTGCAGCGGGATCGCGCTAGGGTTCGATCGCCTGGTGATGCTGGCGACCGGGGCGGACCATATCGATGACGTGCTGTGGGCGCCCGTCATCGGGACGATGACAGCTCGATAACGTCATCGGAACCATGGTCGCGCGCTGAGCGTTCCGCCCGGGCCCTTGAGCACCGTCCCGTCGATCCGGAGTCCTTGATGATCCTGCATCCCGACTGCGAGGCGTATCTGGAGGCGGTGGAGCGCTGGCGGGAAAAGACGAGCATCCAGTCCTGGGCCGATGTCGGGGCGGACCGCGCCAAGGCGCTGTTCAGCGAATTGAAGCTGTCGCGGATGCCGAAGCTGCCGGAGATGGATCTCGTCGAGGATTACGAGATCGAGGGCCGGGCCGGGCCGCGCCGGGTGCGCATCCTGCGGCCGAAGGGGACCGGAGGGCGGCCGCTGCCGGTGGCGCTGTATTTCCATGGCGGCGGCTATGTGCTGGGCGGCATCGAGGAGAGCGAGGACGAGGCCCGGCGGATCGCCGCCAACACCCCGGCGCTGGTGATCTCGGCCAGCTACCGCCTCGGCCCCGACCATCCGTTCCCGGCGGCGATCGACGACGCCTATGACGCGCTGCTGTGGACCGCGCATCACGCCGCAAGCTTCGGCGGCGATCCACGCCGGCTGATGGTCGGCGGCACCAGCGCCGGCGCCGGCCTGGCCGCCGCGATCAGCCGGCTGGCGGCGACCGAGAACGGGCCGCGCATCGCCCTGACCTACCTGCTGTGCCCATGGCTGGACCTGACCATGAGCCAGCATTCGGTGCTGGATTACGGCGACGGCTACGGGCTGGACCGCGTCGACCTGGAATGGTTCCGGCAATGCTATCTCGGCCCGGACGAGGCGCCGGACCATCCGCTGGCCTCGCCGATCCTGCACCCGGTGCCGCCGCGGCTGCCGAAGACCTTCGTGCTGGCGGCGGAATGCGACCCGCTGCGCGACGAGGCGCGGGTCTATGCCCGGATGCTGAAGGAGGCGAAGGTGCCGGTGACCTATGTCATGGCGCCGGGCATGATCCACGCCTTCAACGCCCTGATCCACCTGATCCCCGGCGGCCTGCCGCAGATCGCCGCGATCGAC
>NZ_JBCNNF010000417.1:0-6064 GCF_039594555.1 Inquilinus sp. | reverse complement strand
CAGGTCGCCGGCCAGCAGCCGCCCGCCATACCAGAGGCCGGGCAGCAGCAGCAGGACGAAGACCACAGTCTTCAGCCAGGAGAAGCGGCCGGCACGGTCGGTGAAAGGCGAGCGCATGGGGTCCTCGATGGACACGGTCGGGGTCGCGGCCACGGCACAGGATAGCGCGGCCATCCCTCTATACGGAGCGGAAGGCCGCGACGTTTCATGACATCGGGTTTATGTGGGGTGCAGTCGGATTCCCATTGTTCTGTCATTGCCGGGCTTGACCCGGCAATCCAGGGGCCACCGAGAGCCGCTCTGGCCGCCCCTGGATCCTCGGGGCAAGCCCGAGGATAGAAGTTTCAAAGGGCTGTGGAACGAGGTCAGGCTTCGATGCTTGCCGTCTGCTGCCGTTCGACCGCCAACCCCGTCAGCACCGTCGCCGCCACCACGTCGTGGTCGGAGATGGCGGCGCCTGTCTCGTCCACGGCGGCGATCGTCGCCGGCGCCTCGGCATCGGCATGGCGGGTGAACAGCCAGTCGAGCTTGGCGAAGGGCGGCACCGGCGTGCCGTCCGGCCGGGTGCGCTGGGTCGGGCCGGGCGCGTTGCAGCGGTGCCAGTCGAAGCCGGCATCGCGCAGCACGGCGAACAGCGGCTCCTCCGGCGCCTCCAGGGACCCAAGCGCCTCCTTGGTGTTGAAGTCGCCGCCCAGCACCACCCCGGCGCCGGCCGGGACCAGCCGGTCGATCGCCGCCACCAGCCGCTCGCCCTGGCGGGCGCGGTCGGCGGCGTCGCTGTGGCTCTCCAGATGCGCCGCGACCAGCCAGAGCGGCCGCGGCGCGTCCAGCCGGGCGGCCATGGCCATGCGGCCGCCCAGCCGGCGCTGGTTGCCGCTGCGGCCGGCGAACCAGGTGCCGCCGGCATCCAGCGGGATGACCACCGGGTCCAGCAGCTTGTGGCGGCTGAGGATGGCGTTGCCGTGCAGCCCGCAGCGATTGTCCTCGTCGGCGTGCCATTCGCATTCACGGGCATCGCCGAGGCCGAGCTCGACGAACTCGACGCCATAGGCCCAGCCCATGCCCAGCGCCTCGGCCAGGTCGCGCACCGTGTGCCGGTTGCCGGAGCGGGCCATGCCGATATCGGCTTCGGTCAGCAGCACCACATCGGCGCCGGTGGCGCGCAGCAGCGCGGCGGAGGGGGCGTGGTACTTCAGCCGCTCGGCGTTCCAGGCGGCGACGCGCAGCTGTGGTCCGACCGGCCACATCTCCTCCGCCGGCCGATGCTCGACGGCATTGAGCGCCGGCACCTGGGCGGCGAAACGGTCATGCGCATCGTCCGGCGCCAGGGCGGCATCGGCCAGAAGGACCGGGTCCGGGGCCGGCAGCACGCCGGCCCGCCTGGTGATGATCTGCCGCATCGTCCGGATCAGGCCGCCAGCGCGCGCTGGTTGACCAGATCGGCCAGGCGCCGGGCGCGGGCCAGGCTGTCGGCCAGCTCGGCATCGTAACGGTCGGCGTTCAGCTCCAGGATCATCACCGTGTCGGGCTGGAAGGTCAGCTCGGCGAAGATCTCCTCCCAGGCGATGTCGCCCCAGCCCAGCGGCAAATGCAGGTCGCCGATGCCCAGCGCCACGGCCTCGGACGGCTCGTAAAACCTGGTCATGGTGTAGGGGCGGCCGAAGCTGTCATGCACATGCAGATGGCCGGTGGCCGAGGCCATGCTGCGGATCTGGGCGCGCCAGTCCAGGCCGCGGCGGGTGCTCTCGATATAGGCGTGGCTGAAATCGATCAGCGTGCACAGGTTGGGGTGGGCCACCGCCCGCACCGTGTCGGCGACCTCGGCCGGGGTCTGGCGGTATTCGCCGTCGTCCATGGCGAAGATGTTCTCGAAGGCCAGCTTGACGCCATAGCCGCGGGCCACTTCGGCCAGCTCGGCCAGGGCCTCGCGCTCCATTGCGTCCAGCCGGTCGCGGCCGGCCTGGTCGGTCATCGCCGCCTTGCCGCAATGATGCACCAGCACGCCGGCTCCGACCTGGTCGCACAGCTCCAGCATCGCCCGCACCACCGCCTTCTGGAAGGGCAGGTTCTGCTCGTCCATGAAGTTGGAGACGATCTGGCCGTGCACGGTGTAGCGCAGGTCGTGGCGGCGCACGATCTGCTTCAGCATCTGCGCCCGGGCAGGCAGCACGCGGCCGCCGGCGATCAGGTCCTCGCCATACAGCGACAGCTCGGCCGCGTCGGCGCCCAGCGCGGCGATGCGGCCCAGGCTGGCGTCGAGGCGGGAGAGGTCTCCCTTGCCGCTGACGCCGGTGGAGAAGCCGATGGCGGTGATGATCTCGGTCATGATGGTCTCTCGATCTCAGGCGGCGGTGGCGACGGCGAAGCGATGCTCGGCCGGCAGGTCGGCATCGAGCCGCAGCCCGGTGTGCGGGTCGAAGAAATGCAGCTGCGACGGCGGCAGGTACAGGCCCAGCGGCTGGCCGGGGGTGTAGTCGGCCTCGTCGCCGGTGGTGACGGCGAAGGACAGGCCGTCGATGTCGGTGTGGACCACCCGGCCGGCGCCCAGCTCCTCGATGAAGTCGACCGTGGCGACCAGCGCGCCGGGATGGTCGACCGGCACGATCTCCACCAGCTCCGGCCGGATGCCGAGAGCGGCGGAGCGCTCGACGAAGCGGCCGCCGAAGGCCGGGTCGATCGCGACCGTCTTGGTCTCGTCGAAGCCGAACTGGCCGGGGGCGAAGATGCGGCCCTCGATGAAGTTCATCGCCGGCGAGCCGATGAAGCTGGCGACATAGCGGGTGCGCGGGTGGTTGTAGATCTCGGCCGGGCGGCCGATCTGCTCGACCACGCCCTTGTTCATCACGATCAGCACGTCGGCCAGGGTCATCGCCTCGACCTGGTCATGGGTGACGAAGACCGAGGTCGCGCCCAGGCGCCGGTGCAGGCGGCGGATCTCGACCCGCATCTGCACCCTGAGCTTGGCGTCCAGATTCGACAGCGGCTCGTCGAACAGGAACACCTCCGGCTCGCGGATGATGGCGCGGCCCATGGCCACGCGCTGGCGCTGGCCGCCGGACAGGGCGGCCGGCTTGCGGTCGAGGAAATCCTCGAGGCCGACCAGCTTCGCCACCTCCCGCACCTTGGCCATGCGCTCGGCCTTCGGCACGCCCGCCACCTTCAGCGCATAGCCCATGTTCTGGGCCACGGTCATGTGCGGGTACAGCGCATAGTTCTGGAACACCATGGCGCAGCCGCGCTCCCGCGGCTCCAGCCGGTTCACCACCCGGCCGCCGATGGCGATCTCACCGGCGGTGATCTCTTCGAGGCCGGCGATCATGCGCAGCAGGGTCGACTTGCCGCAGCCGGACGGGCCGAGGATCACGGCGAAGGTGCCCGACGGCAGGTCCAGGTCGACGCCGTGCACCACCGGGGTCTTGCCGTAGCTCTTGCGGACGCCGCGGATGGCGATGTGGGCCATGGGGTCTCTCCTTATTTCTCGGTGGCGATCAGGCCGCGCACGAACCAGCGCTGCATCAGCGCGACGACCAGCAGCGGCGGGATCATCACGATCAGGGTGCCGGCCATGGCGATGTTCCATTCCGGCAGGCCGCCCTGGTTGGTCGGGATCAGGCGCTTCAGCTCCACCACCGCGGTGCTGAAGGACTGGTCGGTGGTGACCAGCAGCGGCCACAAATACTGGTTCCAGCTGTAGACGAAGAGGATCGCGGCCAGCGCCAGCATGTTGGTGCGCGACAGCGGCATCAGGATCTCGGCGAAGAAGCGCATCGCCCCGGCGCCGTCCATCTTCGACGCCTCCAGCAGCTCGTCCGGCACGGTCAGGAAGAACTGGCGGTAGAGGAAGGTGCCGGTGGCGGTCGCGATCAGCGGCAGGATCAGGCCGGTGTAGGAGTTCAGCAGGTTCCACTGCAGGTCGACCTGCAGCCCGATGGCGGCGAGGATGCTCTGGAACGGCGACAGCGCGTTGGCCGCGATCGAGTAGGTCGGCACGATGCGGACCTCCAGCGGCAGCATCAGCGTGGTGAAGATCAGCCAGAACACCAGCATCCGCGCGCGGTAGCGGAAGAACACGATCGAGAAGGCGGTCAGCGCCGCCAGCACGATCTTGCCGACCGTGACGCCGACCGCGACGATCAGGCTGTTCAGCAGCTTCGGGCCGAACTCCGCCTGGTTCCAGGCGGCGGCCAGGTTGTCGATCAGATGGCCGCCGGGGACCAGGCTCATCGGCACCTGGTTGACGCCCTGGATGTCCTTGGTCGCGGCGGCCAGGACGATGCCGAAGGGCAGCAGCACCAGGACCAGCCCGGCGATCAGGATCAGGTGGGTCAGCGCGTTCAGGATCGGGGTGCGTTCGATCATCGCATCCTCCCTCAGCTGTAGTGGACGCGGCGTTCGACCCAGCGGAACTGGACGAAGGTGAGGACCATGACCAGCAGCATCAGCACGATGCTCTGCGCGGCGGCGCCGGAATAATCGAGGCCTTTGAAGCCGTCGAAATAGATCTTGTAGACCATGACTTCGGTGCCGCGGGCCGGGCCGCCCTCGGTCATGATGTCGACGATGCCGAAGCTGTCGGTGAAGCTGCCGGTGAGGTTGATCACCATCAGGAAGAACAGGGTCGGCGCGATCAGCGGCAGCTGGATGTCGGCCATCCGGCGCAGGGCGCCGGACCCGTCCATGGCGCTGGCCTCGATCAGGCTCCTCGGGATCGACTGCAGCGCCGCCAGGAAGAAGATGAAGTTGTAGCCGATCCAGATCCAGGCATGGCACAGCACCACCATGATCAGGGCCTGGGTGCCGTTCAGCACCGGGTTCCACAGGCCGGGCCACAGCGCGTTCAGCGCGCCGATCATCCCGCTCTCGGGCGCGAAGATGAAGCGGAAGGCCACGGCCGCGGCGGGCGCCGCAATCGCGTAGGGCCAGACGAAGATCGAGCGGTAGGCCTGGAAGCCGCGCAGCTGGCGGTCGACGAACAGCGCCAGGACCAGGGCGCCGGCCATGGCGATGCCGGTGGCAAGCAGGGCATAGGCGAAGCTGACGCCGATCGACCCCCAATAGGCGCCGTCCGCGAAGATCGCCTTGAAGTTCTCCAGCCCCACCCATTCATTGCCGCCGCCCCAGGGCTGCTCCAGGGTGAAGGCCCAGTACAGCGCCTCGCCGGCCGGCCAGTAGAAGAACAGGAACACCAGCAGCAGCTGCGGCGTGATCAGGAGCCAGGCCAGAGTCCGGTTCTTGAAGAAGGCGCGTTTTTCCATCGGGTCCGAGGCGGCTGGTGGGGGAGGGGCGAAGGCCTGCCGACCCCCGCCCGGCCGTGGGCCGGCAGGGCGGGGGCGGCGGATCCGGTCAGAGCAGCTGCTTGCCGGAATAGGTCTTCTCGAACCGGCGCAGGATCGCGTTGCCGCGCTCCACCGCCTGGTCGAGGCCGTCCTGCACCGAGACCTTGCCGGCGATGATCGCCTGCAGCGCGTCCTGGACTTCCTTGCGGATCTGGATGTAGCCGCCGAGGCGGATGCCGCGCGAGACCGGGGTGGTCGGGGTGAAGGTCAGGCTCTCGATCGCGATCTCGCGGCCCTTGTAGGGCGCCTTGTCGTAGAAGCCCGCGGCCTTCATCGCCTGGAAGCCGGAATTGGTCACCGGGATATAGCCGGTGACGGTCGACCACCACTCGACCGAGGAGGGCTGGGCCAGGAAGTTCAGGAACGCCGCGGCACCCTTGTACTCGCCCTCGGACTTGCCGGCGAGGACCCACAGCGAGGCGCCGCCGACCAGCGAGTTCTTGCGCTCGGTGCCAGCCCAGATCGGCAGCTTGACCACGTCCCAATGCATGTCGGGCGCGGCCAGCTTGCCGATAGTGCCGTGGTCGGCGACCGAGGACTGGGTCATCTGGCAGGTGCCGGAGGCGAAGGCCGGGACGACGTCCTGGCCGCCCTCCTTGGTCTTCAGCACGAACAGGCCTTCGTCGTACATCTTCTTAATGAAGGCGACATGGTCGACGAATTTGGTCTTGTTGAAGACCAGCTCGGCGTCGAGCCCGTCATAGCCGTTGTTCTTGGTGGCGATCGGC
>NZ_JBCNNF010000416.1:0-6075 GCF_039594555.1 Inquilinus sp. | reverse complement strand
TCGATCGAACCCCTTCATCATGCGCGACAATGATGCTTAGCTCCCGTCATGCGTAGATGGGAGCCCGTCATGAGCACCGATGTGAATCGCCGGATCCTGCTGGCCGCGCGCCCGGTCGGGGAGCCGGAGGACACCGATTTCCGCCTGGTCGAGGAGGCGGTGCCGGCGCCCGGGCCCGGCCAACTGCTGATCCGCACGCTGTGGCTGTCGCTCGACCCCTATATGCGCAGCCGGATGAGCGACGCGAAATCCTACGCGGCGCCGGTGGAGATCGGCCAGGTCATGGTCGGCGGCGCGGTCGGCCGCGTCGTCGCCTCGCACCATCCCGGCTTCGCCCCGGGCGACATCGTCGAGGGGCGCACCGGCTGGCAGGACTATGCGCTGTCCGATGGCGCCGGGCTGCGCAAGGTCGACCCGTCGCTGGGGCCGATCTCGACCGCCGTCGGCGTGCTCGGCATGCCGGGCATGACCGCCTATACCGGCCTGCTCACCATCGGCCAGCCCAAGCCGGGCGAGACCGTCGTCGTCTCCGCCGCCTCCGGCGCCGTCGGGGCGGTGGTCGGGCAGATCGCCAGGATCAAGGGCGCCCGCGTCGTCGGCATCGCCGGCGGGGCGGAGAAGGGGGCCTACCTGACCAGCGAGCTTGGCTTCGACGCCGCGGTCGACCACCGCGCGCCGGATTTCGCCGACCGGCTGCGCGCCGCCGTGCCGGACGGCATCGACGTCTATTTCGAGAATGTCGGCGGCGCGGTGTGGGAGGCGGTGTGGCCGCTCCTGAACCCCTTCGCCCGGGTCCCGGTCTGCGGCCTGATCGCCCAGTACAACACTGTCGGCCAGCCGGAAGGGCCGAACCGGATGCCGCAGATGATGCGCGAGGTGCTGTCGAAGCGGCTGACGCTGCGCGGCTTTATCGTCGGCGACTTCGCCGACCAGCACGCCGCCTTCCTGCGCGACGTCTCCGGCTGGATCCGCGACGGACGGCTGCGCTACCGCGAGGATGTGGCCGAAGGGCTGGAGAACGCACCCCGGACCTTCCTGCGGCTGTTCCGGGGCGAGAATTTCGGCAAGCTCCTGGTCAAGGTGGCGGAGTAGGGGCGCTCAGCGGCCGCGCGGTTCCGTGCTGCGCGGCGGCAGGCCGAGGTCGCGGCGGGCGGCATCGGTCAGCGTCTCGAGCCGCAGCCGGCCCGGCCGCCGCACCAGGCGCGCCGGCCCGCCGGAGAAACGCCGCCAGATCCGGCCCAGCAGGCCGACGGGGCGCTGCCGCAGCGGCAGGCGCAGGACATGGGTGCTCATGACGATCTCCTCGAAGAAGCCATCGCGATCGGGCAGGCCGCCGCCTTCGGCACCGACGGCGGCACCGTGTCGATGCCGTAGCCTCCGGTGATCACCGGGCCGGTCGCGTCGGACACCGTGACCACGGTCCTGGCCGGGGCGCCAGGCCGAGCCCGGTACATCACCACCTCCGTCAGCACGGCCATCCGATCCTCCATCCCCGGCCCCGGCGACCCGGGGCGATGATCGGAGACTACGCCACCCCTCCTGACATCATCCTGTCAGGAGAGATGCCTGGCAGGTGAGGTGCAGGGCCCGATGCATCGGGCGGTGATGAAGCAAAGGATGGCGGCGAACGTGGATGTACGCCATTCGACAAGTTCGAAGAGGGTCTGTACGTTTCCGTTCAGCAGGCGAGGCGGGGCCGGGCGCGATGGACTGGGATGATCTGCGGGTGATCCATGCGGTGGTCGGGACCGGCAGCCTGTCGGCGGCGGCGCGGCGCCTCGGCCTCAGCCAGCCCACCATCGGCCGGCGGGTCCAGGCGCTGGAGGAGCGGCTGGGCCTGATCCTGTTCGACCGCGGCGCCGACGGCTATCGCCCGACCCCGGCCCTGGAGGCGCTGCTGCCGCATCTGGATGCGATGGCGGAGGCAGGGGTGGCGTTGGAGCGGGAGGCGCGGATCCAGGCCGACCCCGGCACCGGGCTGGTGCGAGTCGCCGCCGATGGCTGGGCCAGCCGTTTCCTGGCCGAAAGGCTGCCGCGGCTGCGGGAAGCGCTGCCGGGCATCGACCTGGCGATCGATTTCGAGCGCGCCGTGCCGGATCTCGGCGGCGATTCGGTGCATCTCGGCGTCTACACCGCCGTGCCGGACCTGCCGGGCCTGCGCTCCCGCCTGGTGGCCCGCTCGGCCTACGCCGTCTATGGCCTGCGTTCTTATGTGGACCGTCACCCCGAGGCCTGGACCGAGGATCGCTTCGACCGCTGCGAGTGGGTCATCTACGACCGCGAGCGTGTCGGCGGCACCAGCCCGATCACCGCCGCCGCTCCAGTGCGGGCCCGGCTTGAAGCGGTGCCTGGACCGCGCGTCCTGCGCCTGACCACCACCGACCTGATCCTGTCGGCGCTGATGTCCGGGGCCGGCCTGGCGCTGATCCCGTGCTTCATCGGCGATGACGATCCTGAACTGGTGCGGGTGTCGCCGATCGTGCCGGAGATGGAGCACCGCTACCGCCTGGTCGTGCACCAGGATGTCGGCCGCTCGCCCCGCGTCGCCCGCGCCAAGGAGGCGATCGCCGCCCTGTTCGCCGCCGAGCGCCGGCTGATGGAGGGCGAGGCCGGCCCGGCCGAACCGGTCGGCGCGCCGGTCACGGCCTGAGCTAGCCCCGGCTGGCGATCAATGCCGCGGATCCGGCCATCATCGCGGCGGCCGAGCGGTTGACCAGCCGTAGCCGGCGCGGCGAGCGGAAGAAGCTGCGGGCCCGGGCGGCGCCGACCACATAGGCCGCCTGCACCGCGAGGTCGATGCCGATCTGCACGGCGAACACCGCGGCGATGCCGGCGGCGTCCAGCGTCGTCAGGTCGACCACCTGCGGCAGCACCGCGCCGTAGAACACCACCGCCTTCGGATTGCCCAGCGTCAGCGCCGCCCCGCCGAGCATCCCGCCGGTCCGTCGCGGTGCCGCCTCCGGCTCGGCCGCCGGGGCGCGCCACAGTTTCCAGGCGAGGAACGCGAGATAGGCAATGCCAGCCCATTTCACCGCGACGAAGACCGGCTCATAAGTCAGAGCCAACGCGGACAGGCCGAACACCGCCGCGGCCAGCCACAGCGCGTTGCCGGCGACCATGCCGAGCACGAAGGGCAGGGATTCGCCGGCGCCGCGCGACAGCACCCGTGCCACCAGCGCGGTTTGGGCCGGGCCGGGGATCATGGCGGCGATGGCAACGGGCACGGCGAACAAGGCGAGGGCGGTGATCATGGCGGCTCCGCTGGTTCGGCGAGGCGCAGGATAGTCCGGGGACTCGACCGCCGACAGCGCGTTCTAGATCAATCCCGTCTCGCGATGGAGGGATCATGACCGAATCGTTTTCCGCAGCTCGGCGCCCGCCGCTGTGGACGCTGGCCGCCGCGATGGCCGGCTGCCTTTTGCTCGGAATGCTGTCGGGCGTTCTCAGCGGCAGCGGCGACACCCCCTGGTACCGGGCGCTGGCCAAGGGGTCGCTGACCCCGCCGAACTGGGCGTTTCCGGTGGCCTGGACAATCCTGTACCTGCTGATGGGCGCCGCCGCTTGGCGGATCTGGCGCCGTCGCGACCGCCCCGGCGCCGGCACGGCCCTGGGCCTGTTCGCGGTCCAGCTGGTGATGAACCTGGCCTGGAGCCCGATGTTCTTCGGGCTGGAGAGCGTCACCCTCGGTGCAGTGATGATCGTGCCCGTCCTTCTCGCCGCCGCGGCCACCGCGATCGCCTTCCGGCGGGTCGACGGCGCCGCCGCGGCCATGCTGGTGCCTTATCTCCTCTGGCTGGCCTATGCGACGGCGGTCGCATGGCAGATCTGGCGTTTGAACGGCTGATCCCGTCGCGGCGCTGCTGCTACGGTGCCGCTCCAAGGGGAGGAGGGGCGCCGTGACGTACCAGGTTCCGATCCGGCCGGGCGAAAGCTGGATGCGCGCCCGGGTCCGGCGACATGTCCATGAGCTGACGCGCCTGGCCCTGCCGGTGATCGTCGCCCGCGCCGGGCTGATCCTGATGGCGCTGGTCGACACTCTCTTCGTCGGCCGCTACGGCAGCGCCGACCTCGCCCATCTCTCGATCGCCAATGCGCCGATCGGCAGCATGATCGGCACCTCCACCGGCCTGGTCATCGGCACGCTGGTGACCACCGCCAACGCGCTGGGCCGCAACCGGCCCGACGAATGCGGCGCGGTCTGGCACCGGGCGCTGATCTATGGCGGCGTCATCGGCCTGGCGCTGGCCATTCTGTGCCATTTCATCGAACCGCTGCTGGTCCTGACCGGGCAGACGCCGGAGCTGTCCAAGGCCGGCGCCGACATCGCCATCGTCCTCGGCTGGGGCATGCCGGCGGCGGTGATCTACACCGTCACCGCCTTCTTTCTCGAAGGGCTGAAGCGGCCGGTGCCGGGCATGATCGCGATGATCGGCGCCAATGTCCTGAACGCGCTGGTCAACTGGCTGCTGGTGTTCGGCGTCGCCGGGTTGCCGGAGCTCGGGGCGATGGGCGCCGCCTGGGCCAGCACCGCCTCGCGCGTGTTCCTGGCCGCCAGCCTGGTCGCCTATGTCTGGTGGATGCGCGACCGCGATGCCTACGGTATCCGCCGCTGGCGCGGCTGGCGCTGGCGCGACTGGTCGAAGCAGCGCCAGCTCGGCTATGGCGGCGGCCTCAGCATCTTCATCGAATCGGGCGCCTTCACCGCGCTGACCTTCTTCGCCGGTATTCTGGGCACCCTGCCGCTGGCCGCCTATTCGATCGGCCTCAACCTGATCGCGCTGATCTTCATGGTGGCGCTCGGCCTCGGCTCCGCCACCGCGGTCCGGGTCGGCATCGCCCATGGCCGGCGCGACCTGAAGGACATGGTGCTGGCCGGCTGGGTCGGCCTCGGCGTCAACAGCGTCGTCATGGTCGGGTTCGGCGCGACGCTGTGGATCTTCGCCCGGCCGATCGCCGAGGCTTACACCAGCGACCCAGCGCTGATTCCGCTGGTGGTGCCGGTGGTCGTGGTCTCGACCTTCATCCTGATCGTCGATGGCGGCCAGGTGGTGATGGCCAATGCGCTCCGCGGCCGCGGCGACGTCGTCGTGCCGACGCTGCTGCACACCATCTCCTACATCGTGGTGATGACGCCGCTGGGCTGGGTGCTGGGCGTCCATCTGCAGCGTGGCGCCACCGGCCTGTTCGAGGCGATCCTGATCGCCAGCGTGGTCTCGGTCGCCTTGCTGGCGTTCCGGTTCCACCTCCTGGCGCGGGGCGATGCCCGGGCCTCCGCAGGGGCGGGTGCCGCTGCCTGAGGAGGGCGTTCCCGAGGCCCCGGCGCGGCCGTGTAACGAATTGTTCGCAGGTGCGGAAACGTGCTAGCGTCGCCCCGCCCGGCAGGCTGTCCGGGCGCGTCCTTTTAGCAGCCCGGACAGTGCTTTGACCGAACGTTCGCCCACGCCGCCCCACTTCGACATCACCCCGGTGACGATCGAGGAGGAGATGCGGCGCTCCTACCTCGATTACGCCATGAGCGTGATCGTCTCCCGCGCCCTGCCGGATGTGCGCGACGGCCTCAAGCCGGTGCATCGCCGCATCCTGTTCGCGATGAAGGAAGGCGGCTACGATTCGACCAAGCCGTTCAAGAAGTCGGCCCGCGTCGTCGGCGACGTCATGGGTAAGTATCACCCCCATGGCGACACCGCGATCTACGACGCCATGGTGCGCATGGCGCAGGACTTCTCGATGCGGCTGCCGCTGATCCAGGGGCAGGGCAATTTCGGCTCGATGGACGGCGACCCGCCGGCGGCGATGCGGTACACCGAGGCGCGCCTGGCCAAGGCCGCCGAGGCGATGCTCGACGACATCGACAAGGACACGGTCGAGTTCCAGCCGAACTATGACGAGACCCAGTCCGAGCCGACGGTGGTGCCGGCGCGCTTCCCCAACCTGCTCGTCAACGGCGCGGGCGGCATCGCCGTCGGCATGGCCACCAACATCCCGCCGCACAATCTGGGCGAGGTGATCGACGCCTGCCTGGCCACCATCGACAGCCCGGACATCT
Source organism: Inquilinus sp. (assembly GCF_039594555.1). Taxonomy (GTDB): domain Bacteria; phylum Pseudomonadota; class Alphaproteobacteria; order DSM-16000; family Inquilinaceae; genus Inquilinus. Next base: position 29 of record NZ_JBCNNF010000416.1, on the reverse strand, counting down.
CGATCGAGGAGCTGAACCAGATCGTGCCG
>NZ_JBCNNF010000415.1:0-6098 GCF_039594555.1 Inquilinus sp. | reverse complement strand
CAGATGATCGGCCTGTACAAGCGCTCCAAGTTCCTGGCGGAGGATGCGGCGCGTGCGGCGGCGGCCGAGACCGGGCTGCCGGTGGTGATCGTCAACCCGTCGACCCCGATCGGGCCGCGCGACGTCAAGCCGACCCCGACCGGGCGGATCATCGTCGAGGCCGCGACCGGCCGCATCCCGGCCTTCGTCGACACCGGCCTGAACCTGGTCCATGTCGACGACGTCGCCCAGGGTCATCTCGCCGCCTTCGCCCGCGGCGTGCCGGGCGAGCGCTACATCCTGGGCGGCGAGGATTTCGCGCTGTCCGCCATCCTGGCCGAGATCGCCGCCCTGGTCGGCCGCAAGGCGCCGAAGATCCGGCTGCCGCTGGGGCCGATCTGGCCGGTGGCGCTGGTGGCGGAGACGGTGTCGCGCTTCACCGGCAAGGAGCCGATGGTGACGCGCGACGCGCTGCGCATGGCGCGCAAGACCATGTATTTCTCCTCGGACAAGGCCCGCGCGGCGCTGGACTACCGGCCGCGGCCGGCGCGCCAGGCCCTGGTCGACGCGCTCGACTGGTTCCGGGCCAACGGTTACCTGACATGATCGGCCTAGTCCTCGCCCTCGCCAGCCTGGTCGCGTGGCTCAAGCTGTGGCTGGCCCAGGGCCAGTTCTGGGAGGCGACAACCGCGCCCGCCGCCCCGCCGCCGGCGGAATGGCCCGGCATCGTCGTGGTGATCCCGGCGCGCAACGAGGCCGAGGGCATCGGCGCCGCCGTCGGCTCGCATTTGCGCCAGGCCTATCCCGGCCGGCTGCGGGTGGTGGTGGTCGACGACCAGTCGACCGACGGCACCGCCGATCTCGCCCGGGCCGCGGCGGAGGCCGCGGGGGCTCCCGACCGCCTGACCGTGATCTCCGGCGCGCCGCTGCCGCCCGGCTGGGTCGGCAAGATGTGGGCGGTGTCGCAGGGCGTCGCGGCGGCGGAGCGGCTGGAGCCGGAGGCGCGCTGGATCCTGCTGACCGATGGCGACATCGTCCACCGGCCGAACAACCTGGCGCAGCTGGTGGCGCGCGGCGAGGCCGACCGGCTGGACCTGGTGTCGCTGATGGTGCGGCTGCGCTGCCTCGACTTCGCCGAGCGCTGGCTGGTGCCGCCCTTCGTCTTCTTCTTCAAGATGCTGTACCCCTTCGCCTGGGTGAACCGGGCGGACAAGGCCACGGCCGGCGCGGCCGGCGGTTGCATGCTGGTGCGGCGCGAGGCGCTGGCCCGGATCGGCGGCATCGAAGCCATCCGCGACGCGCTGATCGACGACTGCACCCTGGCCGCGGCGCTGAAGCGCAACGGCCGCATCCGCCTCGACCTCACCGACGAGGCCGAGAGCCTGCGCGTCTATGGCGATGTCGGCGAGATCTGGCGCATGGTCGCCCGCACCGCCTACACCCAGCTGCGCTATTCGCCCTGGCTGCTGCTCGGCACCGTGGCCGGGTTGATCGTCACCTACATCGCGCCGCCGGCCCTGACCATCCTGGGGCAGGGGGCGGCCCGGTGGTTCGCCCTGGCCGCCTGGGCGATCATGAGCGCCACCTACGTTCCGATGCTGCGTTTCTACCGGCGCTCACCCCTGTGGGCGCCCTTCCTGCCGCTCGCCGCGGTGGTGTATCTCGGCGCCACCATCGATTCGGCGCGGCGCCACTGGGCCGGAATCGGCGGGGCCTGGAAGGGCCGCGTCTACGACCAGCCCGGCGCTTCCCTGTCCCGTCAGCCGTCAGACCCGTCCCCATGACCATCTCCAGCCCTTCCTTCCAGACCGAAGACCTCGCAGGCCCCACCCGCGCGAGCCTCGACGACGCGATCGGCCGCGGCGTCGGCGGGCTGCTGGACCTGCAGCGCCAGGACGGCCACTGGGCCTTCATCCTCGAGGCCGACGCCACCATTCCGGCGGAATACATCCTGCTGAAGCACTTCCTCGGCGTGGTCGACCGGGAGAAGGAGGCGAAGCTGGCCGACTACATCCGCAGCATCCAGTCGGACCGGCATGATGGCTGGCCGCTGTGGCATGACGGGCCGTTCAACATCAGCGCCAGCGTGAAGGCCTATTTCGCGCTGAAGGCGGCGGGCGACGACCCGGACGCGCCGCACATGGCCCGTGCCCGTGCCGCCATTCTGGCCGCCGGTGGCGCCGCCCGGTCCAACGTCTTCACCCGCATCCTGCTGGCGCTGTTCGAGCAGGTGCCGTGGCGCGCCGTGCCGGTGATGCCGGCGCAGATCATGGTGCTGCCCTCCTGGTTCCCGTTCCAGCTGAACAAGGTGTCGTATTGGAGCCGCACGGTGATCGTGCCGCTCCTGGTGATCATGGCCAAGAAGCCCCGGCCGGTAAATCCGGGCGCGCTGTCGATCCAGGAGCTGATGGTCGAGCCGCCGGAGCAGGTGAAGAACTGGCATGTCCATGTCGACGGCACCTTCTGGGGCCGGTTCTTCCGCCGGCTGGACGGCGTGCTGCGGCCGGTCGAGCCGTTCTTCCCGCGCCGTGAGACATCGATCCGCAAGGCGGTGGAGTTCGTCACCGAGCGGCTGAACGGCGAGGACGGGCTGGGCGCGATCTACCCGGCCATGGCCAACTCCGTGATGATGTTCAAATGCCTGGGCTATCCGGACGACCATCCGGACCTGAAGATCGCCTGGGCCTCGGTGGAGAAGCTGGTCGACACGGTCGGCGGCGTGACCTATGCCCAGCCCTGCCTGTCGCCGGTCTGGGACACGGCGCTGACCGCGCATGCGCTGCTGGAATCCGACGACCCCGAGGCGGTGGCGCGGGCCAAGCAGGGGCTGGACTGGCTGGTGCCGCGCCAGGTGCTGGACGTGAAGGGCGACTGGGCCTGGCGCCGGCCCGACGTGCGGCCGGGCGGTTGGGCCTTCCAGTACAACAACGCGCATTACCCGGACCTGGACGACACCGCGGTCGTGGTCATGGCCATGCACCGGGCCGACCCGGAGCGCTACCGCGAGGCCATCGACCGCGGCGTCGAATGGATCGTCGGGCTGCAGAGCAAGAATGGCGGCTGGGCGGCCTTCGAGGTCGACAACACCTACCACTACCTGAACCACATCCCCTTCGCCGACCATGGCGCGCTGCTGGACCCGCCGACCTCCGACGTCACGGCGCGCTGCCTCAGCATGCTGGGGCAACTCGGCCGGCGGCTGGACGACCCGGCGGTGGCGCGCGGCGTCGAGTTCCTGCGGCAGGAGCAGGAGGCCGACGGCTCCTGGTTCGGGCGCTGGGGCACCAACTACATCTACGGCACCTGGTCGGTGCTGTGCGCCCTCAACGCCATCGGCATCGACCCGCAGGACCCGATGATCCGCCGTGCCGTCGCCTGGATGGTCTCGCAGCAGCGCGAGGATGGCGGCTGGGGCGAGAGCGGCGACAGCTACTACGAGGGCAAGCCGGAGATGACGCCGGCCACCTCGACCGCGTCGCAGACCGCCTGGGCGGTGCTGGCGCTGATGGCGGTGGGCGAGGCCAAGCACCCGGCGGTCGAGCGCGGCGTCGCCTGGCTGTCGGCACATCAGCGCGTGGACGGGCTGTGGGACGAGCCCAGCTTCACCGCGGTCGGCTTCCCGCGCGTGTTCTACCTGCGCTATCACGGCTATCCGGCCTTCTTCCCGACCTGGGCCCTGTCCCGCTATCGCCGCCTGCGCGACAGCAACAGCGGCCGGGTCGAGGTCGGGATGTGAGAGAGCGCCCGGACTCGCGCCGGCGCGGCCGTCTGATGGCGGTTTCTCCGCTTCCGGTGCTCACGGACCAACGTCCGCTGCGCTCCGGTTCTCGAAACCACCACCAGCCGACTCACGCCAACGCGATTCCAGGCGGTCTCTGCAAACCGCCGCTCCCTCTTATTCTCCCCCTCCCCCTGCGGGAGGGGGTAGGGGGAGGGGGCTCGCGCCGAACAGCGCCGTCTCTTCGGATTTGGCCTGATTGCAGCGGGGCTCTCGGCCGGCCGCCGGGGAGCCCTTCGATCGACAACCCCCTCCCCCTACCCCCTCCCGCGAGGGGAGGGGGAGGATTCCTGGATTGGCGTCTCCGATGCTCGGCATCCTGACCGGGCTGGCGCGGGAGGCGGAGATCGCGCGGCGGATCTCGCCGCTGGTCGCCTGCTCGGCGAGCGATCCCGCCCGGGCAGAGCATCTGGCCCGCGAGCTGGCGGGGCAGGGGGCGACGGCGCTGCTCAGCTTCGGCATCGCCGGCGGGTTGGCGCCGGAGCTGGTGACCGGGGATCTGGTGATCGGCAGCGCCGTGGCGACGGCCGACGCCGCCTATGCCTGCGATCCAGAGCTGGCGGCGCGGCTCGTGGCCGCACTGCCCGGCGCCGTGAGAGGGAATGTCTGGGGCGGCGACGTTATCGTTGACACCGCCGCGGCCAAGGTCCGGCTGCACCGCGACAGCGGCGCCGTCATCGTCGATCTGGAGAGCGCAGCCGTGGCACGAGCCGCGGCCGAAGCGGGGCTGCCCTTCGGCGTGCTGCGGGCCGTGGCCGACCCGGCGGCGCATGGCCTGCCGCCGGCGGCGCTGGTCGGCCTCGATGCGGAGGGTCGCCCGGCGATCGGGCCGGTGCTGCGGGCCCTGGCCCGCAGCCCTGGTCAGTTGCCGGCGCTGATCCGCCTGGGGCGGCAGAGCAGCGCGGCGATGAAGGCCTTACTTGCCGCCGCCGGCCCCCTTGGCGGCCGCGACCTTCGGGGTGTGGCGTAGCTTCTCCAGCGCCTTCTGGACGTGGGAGGAGAACACGAACTCGGCCGGGCGCTGCCGGTCGAGCGAGATCTCCGGCGCCATCGGCCCCTCGGTGCGGATGCCGCGCATGCCGACGATGAAGGCCTTCAGCGGGTTGCGGAACATGTCCTTCACCGCGCTGGCCTCATAGCCCGAATGCACCATGCAGTTGGCGCACTTCTCGTAGTTGCCGGTGCCGTACTTGTCCCAGTCCGTCTCCTCCATCAGCTCCTTGTAGGTCTGGGCATAGCCCTCGCCGAGGAGGTAGCAGGGACGCTGCCAGCCGAAATAGGTGCGGGTCGGGTTGCCCCAGGGCGTGCAGTGATAGGTCTGGTTGCCGGCCAGGAAGTCGAGGAACATCGACGACTGGCTGAACGACCAGCGCTTGCCCTTGTCGCCGCGCTTGAAGATGTCGCGGAACAGCTGCTTGGTGGTCTGGCGGTTCAGGAAGTGCTGCTGGTCCGGCGCCCGCTCATAGGCATAGCCGGGCGACACGGTGATGGCGTCGACGCCCATCGCCTTGACGTCGTCGAAGAAGTTGGCGACGCGCTCGGGGTCGGCGTTGTTGAACAGCGTGCAGTTGATGTTGACCCGGAAGCCGCGCTCCTTGGCGGCCTTGATCGCCTTTACCGCGCGGTCGTAGACGCCGTCCTGGCACACCGACCGGTCGTGGTCCTCGCGGTCGCCGTCGAGATGCACCGACCAGATGAAGTAGGGGCTCGGCTTGTACTGGTCGAGCTTCTTCTCCATCAGCAGCGCGTTGGTGCACAGGTAGACGTATTTCTTGCGGGCGATGATGCCCTGCACCACCTCCGCCATCTCCTTGTGCAGCAGCGGCTCGCCGCCGGCGATCGAGACCACCGGCACGCCCGAATCATCCACCGCCTGCAGGCACTCGGCCACCGACAGGCGCTGGTTCAGGATCTCGTCCGGGTAGTCGATCTTGCCGCAGCCGGCGCAGGCCAGGTTGCAGCGGAACAGCGGTTCCAGCATCAGAACCATCGGGTACCGCTTGGTGCCCATCAGGTGGTTCTTCAGAAGGTAAGCGCCGATACGGATCTGCTGTTGAAGCGGGATGCCCATGGGGACCTTCGCAAGACTGTCGGCCGAAATCCGGGCCAAGCGACACTGCCTACTCGGCAGGCACCGGTGCGGTCAATTGGGATGGCAGGCGGAAGCGGATATTCTCATCGACGCCCGTCAGCGTCGAGACCTCGACGTCGCCAAAACGTCGCAGGGTCTCGACCAGCTCCTGCACCAGGCTGTCGGGGGCGGAGGCGCCGGCGGTGATGCCGACCGTCTCCTTGCCGTCCAGCCAGGCCGGGTCCAGCGCCGAGGCGTCGTCGATCAGGT
>NZ_JBCNNF010000414.1:0-6125 GCF_039594555.1 Inquilinus sp. | reverse complement strand
GGCATCTCGATCACCCCCGGGCGATCGAGATGCCGCCATCCACCAGCGACGCGGTGCCGGTGACGAAGGAGGCGTCGTCCGACGCCAGGTAGAGGACCGAGCGGGCGATCTCCTCCGGCGTGCCGGCGCGCTTCAGGGCGTGCATGCTGCTCAGATGTTCCCGCGCCTCCGGCGTGGCATTGGCGGTGCGGTACATGTCGGTGTCGACCGCGCCCGGCAGCACGGCATTGACGCGGATGCCCTGCGGGCCGAACTCGGCCGCCAGCGCCTGGGTCAGGCCGATCAGGCCGGCCTTGCTGGCGGCATAGGCGGCGACGCCGGGGAAGGCGAAGGTGTGGCCGACGAAGGTCGAGGTGAAGATCACCGATCCGCCGCCCTGCTTCGCCATCTCGGCGATCTGGTGCTTGGCGCCGAGGAAGGCGCCGGTCAGGTTGATCGCGATCGTGTCGGCCCACCCGGCCTCGGTGACGCCGGTGCTGGCGCCGGTCTCGCCCAGCGTGCCGGCATTGTTGAAGGCGATGTCGAGCCGGCCGAACCGCTCCGCCGCCAGCGCCACCAGAGCGCGGGCATAGTCCTCGGAGCGGACATCGCCCGCCAGCGCCACGGCCTGGCCGCCTTCAGCCTCGATCTCGGCGACGAGGCTGGCCAGCTCGGCCTCGCGGCGGGCGCCCAGCACCAGCTTGGCACCCTCGGCGGCGAACAGCTTCGCGGTGGCCCGGCCGATGCCGGCGCTGGCGCCGGTGACGATCGCGACCTTGTTCTCCAAACGACGCATCTCGGATCTCCTGGATCGGGGCGGGCCCGACGCCCGCCGTCGCCGCAGAACATATGCTGCAGGAAAGCTGGGAACGAGGCCATGACTCTGATAGGATCATTCAGCTTTCCTGAATGATTGACGCCGATGGACCGGCTGCGTGCCTATGAGATCTTCGCCGCCGTGGTGGCCCAAGGCAGCTTCACCCGCGCCGCCGACGCGCTCGACACCTCGCCGGCCAACGTCACCCGCTACGTCAACGAGCTGGAGGCACATCTCGCCGTCCGCCTGCTCAACCGCAGCTCGCGCCGGCTGTCGCTGACCGAGGCGGGCCAGGCGCTGGCCGAGCGGGCGCGGGCGATCCTCGACGAGGTGGCGGAGACCGAGGCGATCGCCTCCTCCGCCGCGCTCAGCCCGCGTGGGCGGCTGCGGGTCAACGCGCCGGTCAGCTTCGGCATCCTGCACCTGGCGCCGCTGTGGCCGCGCTTCCTGGCGCGGTATCCGCAGATCGAGCTAGAGGTCGACCTGGTCGACCGCGTCGTCGACCTGGTGGGCGAGGGCTACGACCTTGCGATCCGCATCTCGCGCGCCGGGTCGCAGGCGCTGGTGGCGCGGAAGCTGGCCGCCTCGCGCAACATCGTCTGCGCCGCGCCGGACTACATCGCCCGCCGCGGCGCGCCGGCGACACCCGCCGACCTGCTGGCCCATGACTGCATCGGCTACAGCGGCGCCGCGACGGTCGAATGGCACCTGGCCGACGAGGCCGGGCGGCCTTATGCGGTGAAGGTGCCCTGCGTCATGCAGGCCAACAACGGCGACACCGCGCGCGCCGCCGCCCTGGCCGGGCTCGGCATCATCTGGCAGCCGACCTTCCTGATCGGCGGTGACCTGCGGCAGGGCCGGCTGGTGCCGCTGCTGCCCGGCTATCGGATGGCCGATATCGACGTGCTGGCGGTGTATCCCAGCCGCCGCTACCTCGGCGCCAAGGTGCGGGTGATGGTCGACTTCCTGGCCGAGACCTTCCGCGGAGTCCCGCCCTGGGACCGCGACGGGGCGTGATCACAGCCCGTCGCCGAGACTCCAATGGCTGCCCCAGCGCGGGTCGGCGTCGTCGCGGACGTCCTGGAAGCGGATGTCGGCCGACAGGCGCATGGTCCCGTCCGGGTCGTCGTTGCGGGTCGCGGCGTGGATCATGTAGGGACTGTGCAGCACCACGTCGCCGGCAGCGTAGTCCGCCGCCAGCCAGCGGGTGCCGAAGCGCTCCGCCATCGCCGGCAGATCCTTCGAGATCCAGCCGGTCTCGGTCATGTTGCGGTTGTAGGCGCTGATCCGCTCCTCCGGCGACAGGTCGGCGTTCTTCCGGCCGAACTCCGCCTCCATCTCGCGGCCGAGGCGGTGGGAGCCTTGCAGGTATAAGAGGCCGCCCATCCGCACCGGCACGTCGCCGATCGGGATCCAGGCGGTGACCAGCCAGTCGGTGCCGGCACGCAGGTAGATCAGGTCGTAATGGGCGCCGGTCGCGGCCGGGTCGCCGGGCCGGGTGAAGCGCAGGATCTTGCGCCGGTGCAGGGTGGAGGTGCCGCCGATCAGCCGGTCGATGAAGCGCCACAGCTCCGGCATCAGGCAGAAGGATTCGAAGGCGGCGGAGCGGACCAATTCCATCAGCCGGCCGCGCGATGCAGGATCGGCCGGGCGATCGGAGGCCTTGCCCTCGACCGGATCCGAGCCCTCGGCCAGCAGGCCGAACTCGGCGAATTGCGCGAAGACGTGGCGGCGGAACTCCAGCACCGCCGCCCGCGGCAGCAGCGACCGCAGCCAGAGATAGCCCTCGGAGTCGTAGCGCGACCGCAGGGCGGCGAGGTCTTCCGCCGGGTCGCTCGGCTTCAGCCAGCCCAGCCGCGCCGGGCTGCAATCGAGATCATAGCCGTTCGACGACAGAGCGGACGGCAGAACGCCCATCTTCTCCTCCCACCGCAGCCGCGCCTTGGAGCGCTTACCGGCATCATGCGCCAGGCCGCCCGGAATGTCGTCGCGTCGCGGCGGCTTTTCCTCCGGAATCCTCAGCTCGGGCCTGTGCCGCGAGGACTCTGGCATCGGCAGTAAAATCCATTTAATATCAATTGGTTAAGTACAATGCGCCACACTTCTTAGCCGAGGCTTGGAAAGGTATGGACGGATACGAGACGAAGCCGCCGGGCCGCTGGCACTCTCGGGGCCGGGCAGGGCGGGGCGGCTGATGGACCGGGCTTCCAAGGCCGCTCTGGCCAGCGTCTTCGTCGGGGCCCTGGTGCTGGGCCTCAAATTCCTCGCCTGGTGGGTCACCGGCTCGGTGGCGCTCTATTCCGACGCGCTGGAGAGCATCATCAACGTCGTGGCCGCCGGGGCCGCCTTCATCGCGCTGCGGGTCTCGGCCCAGCCGGCGGACGCCAACCACCCCTATGGCCACACCAAGGCCGAATACTTCTCCGCCGTGTTCGAGGGGCTGCTGGTGGTGCTGGCGGCGCTGTCGATCCTGCGCGAGGCCTATGCGGGGTTCTTGAATCCCCAGCCGCTCGACGCCCCGGCGCTGGGCCTGGCGATCAACGCCGTGGCCTCGGCGATCAACGCGGTCTGGGGCTGGACCCTGCTGCGCTGGGGCCGGCAGTACCGCGCCCCGGCGCTGGTGGCGGACGGCAAGCATGTGCTGACCGACGTCTACACCTCCGGCGGTGTGCTGGTCGGCGTCGCCCTGGTGGCCCTGACCGGCTGGCTGATCCTCGACCCGATCCTGGCCGCGATCGTGGCGCTGAACATCCTGTGGTCCGGCTACACCATGATCCGGGATTCCGTCGCCGGGCTGATGGACGAGGCGGTGCCGCCGGAGACGATGGCGCGCATCCGCGAGGCCATCTCGCGCAATGGCGGCGGCGCGCTCGAAGCGCATGACGTGCGCACCCGGCATGCCGGGCGGCTGACCTTTATCGACTTCCACCTGGTGGTGCCGGGCGCGATGACCGTCTCCGAGGCGCATGACATCTGCGACCGGATCGAGGCGACGCTGAAGCGGGACATCGGCGCCGACACGGTCATCGGCATCCATGTCGAGCCGGAGGAGAAGGCCAAGCATGCCGGCGTGGCCATCGCCCGGCATCGGCCGCGCAGGCCTGCCCCCGACACGGCTGGGGGCGAGGCCTCGTGATCGCGACCTAGCTTCCGGTCGATGCCGTGACCAGCACCTCGACCGTGCCGACGCCGTCGAACTCGGCCTGGGCCCTGTCGCCCGGCTTCACCACATGGACGCCGGTGGTCATGCCGGTCAGCACCCAACTGCCGGCCGGCAGGTCGCGACCGCGGCGGCCGAGATGCTCGGCCAGGAAGGCGAGGGCGGCGATCGGCCCGCCGGCGACGCGGGCGGCGCTGCCTTCGCCCACCACCGCGCCGTCGACCCGCATCCGCACGGTCCAGTCGGAAGGCTGGCGGCTGTCCCAATCCGCGATCTCGGGGCCCAGCACCAGGCCGGCATTGTTGCCGAAATCGCTGGCCACGGCGCCGGGGCCGAGGTCGTTCAGCGTTGCCAGCGGGCTGCCGGCGATTTCCATCCCGGCATGCACCGCGGCGACCAGCGGGCGCATCTCCTCGACCGTGCGCGGCCGGGCCTCGGCCGGAATGTCCTGATCGATCCGCAGCACGAACTCGGCCTCCACCGCGCCGAAGCCGCCGGGGATTACCGGCGTCTCCACCCGGCCGTTGCGGGCGTCGCGGAAGTTGCGGGCGAAGACCGGCCCGGCCAGGCGCGGCGCGTCATAGCGCGGTCGCCAGGTCTCGGCGATGCCGGCCACCTTCCAGCCGACCAGCGTGTCGGTCCACAGCCCCGTCGCCGCCTCCTGCACCGCATAGGCGGTGGGCAGGTCCGGCGGCAGCGTGCCCGGGTAATCCGGCAGGGAGCGGCCGGCGCGGCGGGCTTCGGTGAAAGCGATGGCCAAGTCGCGGCTCGAAGTCATTGCAGGCTCCCCAGGGACGTTCGGATTCTTGTGTATGGTAGTATGGGCTGATATGCAAGGTGTCCAACGGCCTCAGGATCCCGCGTGAAGATCGACCCTGTCCAGAGCTTCGAATCCGTGGCGCGCCGGCTGGAACGCGAGCTGCGCCGCGCTATCGTGGCGCTGGAGCTGGCGCCGGGGTCGCGGCTGTCGGAGCAGGAGATCGCGCAGCGCTACGGCGTGTCGCGCCAGCCGGTGCGCGAGGCGCTGATCGCCCTGGCCAAGACCCGGCTGGTCGAGGTGCTGCCCCAGCGCGGCACGGTGGTGGTCAAGCTGTCGGTGCGGCGGATGGCCGAGGCGCGCTTCGTGCGCGAATCGGTCGAGGTGGCGCTGGTGCGGCGCGCCTGCGAGGGCTTCGACCGGTCCAGCCGCGAGCGCATCGACGACCTGCTGGACGCCCAGGCCAAGGCGGCGTCGCGCGGCAATCACCACGACTTCCAGCGCACCGACGAGCTGTTCCACATCGCCATCGCCGAGGGCGCCGGCTGCGGCATGGCCTGGATGGCGGTGGAGGACCTCAAGGCGCATATGGACCGGATCTGCACCCTGACGCTGCCGGGCCCGGAGGCGATGCTGCCGCTGATCGACCAGCACCGCGCCATCATGGCGGCGATCGACGCCCGCGACCCCGACGCGGCGGAGCGGGCGATGCGCCATCACCTGACCGAGATCCTGCGCGCGCTGCCGCGGATCGAGGCGGAGCATCCCGAACTGTTCGACGAGCCCGACCCGGGCCGAACCCGATAGACGCGATCGCGAGAGACGAGGACAGCATGAGCGAGACCCCGACCACCCGCCAGGCGGTGCACTACGAGCAGGCCGAGATGCTCGACGGCGAGGATCTGCGCCGGCATTTCCTGATCGAGCAGCTGATGGTCCCGGGCCGGCTGACCGCCACCTACACCCATTATGACCGCATGCTGGTGGCGGGCGCGGTGCCGACCGACGCGCCGCTGGCGGTGGGCGAGGATCTGGCGAAGCTGGTGGGCAGCGCCACGCTGCTGGAGCGGCGCGAGCTCGGGCTGATCAATGTCGGCGGCGCCGGCCGCGTCACCGCCGACGGCACGGTCTACGAGGTCGGGCCGCAGGACGCGCTGTATCTCGGCAAGGGTATCGCTGCGGTCGCCTTCGCCAGCGTCGATCCGGCCAACCCGGCGAAGTTCTACATCAACTCCTCGCCGGCCCATGCCGCCCACCCGTCCCGGCTGGTCACCAAGGCCCAGGCGATCGTCAAGGAGCTCGGCGCGCCCGAGACCAGCAACCGCCGCACTCTGTCGCAGTACCTGCACCCGGAGGTGCTGCCGACCTGCCAACTGCTGATGGGACTGACCCGGCTGCACAGCGGCAGCGTC
>NZ_JBCNNF010000413.1:0-6145 GCF_039594555.1 Inquilinus sp. | reverse complement strand
GGTCCATCGGCATCACCGTGCGAATTCGACGATGGCTTCGATCTCGACGGTAATCTGGCCCGGCAGCGACCCCATCCCGACGGCGGAGCGGGCGTGGCGCCCGATCTCCGGCCCGAACAGCTCGACGAACAGGTCGGAGCAGCCGTTGATCACCGCCGGATGATGCTCGAACTCCGGCACGGCGTTGACCATGCCGAGCAGCTTGACGATGCCGGTGACGCGGTTGAGGTCGCCCAGCGCCTCCTGCATCACCGCGATCAGGTTGATGCCGGTCAGGCGGGCATGGCGATAGGCATCGTGCCGGTCGACCGTGCCGCCGACCTTGCCCCGGTACTGTCGGCCGTCGGGTTCGGTCGGCCCCTGGCCGGACAGGAACAGCAGTTGCCCCGTGATCCGGTGGGTCTCGAAATTCGCGACCGGCGGCGGCGCCTTGGGCAGCGTGATGCCGAGCGCGGCAAGGCGGTCGTAGACGTTGGGCATGGTTATTCCGTCGTTTCGTCGTTCAGTTCGGCGTCGCGGATGCAGGCGACGAAGCGGCCGGGCTCGCGCTCGGCCAGCGGCGGCACCGCCTGGGCGCAGGCCTCCACCGCCATCGGGCAGCGGGTGCGGAACACGCAGCCGGAGGGCGGCGCGATCGGGCTGGGGATGTCGCCCTTCAGGATGATGCGGTCGCGCTTCGCCCGCGGGTCCGGCACCGGCGCGGCCGACAGCAGCGCCTTGGTGTAGGGGTGGCGCGGCCGGTCATAGACCAGGCGGGTTGGCCCCTTCTCCATGATCCGGCCGAGATACATCACCACGATCTCGTCGCAGAGATAGTCGACCACGGCGAGGTCATGGGCGACGAACAGCAGGGTCAGGCCGAGGTCGCGCTGGATGTCCTGGATCAGGTTCAGCACCTGGGCCTGAACCGAGACGTCGAGAGCCGAGACCGGCTCGTCCGCCACGATGAAGTCGGGCTCCACCGCCAGGGCCCGGGCGATGCCGATGCGCTGGCGCTGGCCGCCGGAGAATTCATGCGGGAAGCGGCGCTGGTGGTCGGCGTTGAGGCCGACACGCTCGAGCAGCTCGCCGATGCGCTGGCCGCGGCGGCCTTTCGCCAGGCCGTGGGTGTCCAACGCCTCGCCCAGGATCTCGGCTACGCTCATCCGCGGGTTGAGGCTGGCATAGGGGTCCTGGAACACGATCTGCATCCGCCGGCGCCAGGCGCGGAACTGCTTCTCCGGCAGGGCCGTGACGTCGGTGCCGTCGAACAGGACCTTGCCGGCCGTCGGCTCGATCAGCCGCAGCACGGCGCGGCCGGTGGTGGTCTTGCCGGAGCCGGATTCGCCGACGAGGCCGACGATGCTGCCGCGCCGGATCGACAGGCTGACGTTTTCGACCGCGCGGACGACGCGGCCGCCGCCGATCGGGAAATGTACCGACAGGTTCTGCACGTCGAGCAGCGGCGCGGCGGGATCGGCCTGGGGGGCCGTGCGGAGGGCGGCGGCGGTCACAGCTGGTCGGTCCTCCGGCAGCGGGAGCGGTGGCCGGCCTGCACCGCGGCCAGGTCCGGCACCGCGGCCTCGCAGGGCGCCTCGGTCAGCGGGCAGCGCGGGGCGAAGGCGCAGCCGGGCGGCAGGGCCATGACGCTGGGCACCGTGCCCGGGATCGGCTGCAGCCGCGCATCGTCGTGCCGGCCGCCGGTGCGGGCGTTCGGGATGCAGGACAGAAGGCCGCTGGTATAGGGGTGGCGCGGCCGGTCGAACAGGTCGAGCACCGGCGCCTCCTCCACCACCCGTCCGGCATACATCACGGCGACGCGATGCGCGATCTCGGCCACCACGCCCATATTGTGGGTCACGAACAGGATCGACATGCCGATCTCGGCCTGCAGCCGGCGCAGCAGGTCCAGGATCTGGGCCTGGATGGTGACGTCCAGCGCCGTGGTCGGCTCGTCCGCGATCAGCACCGATGGGTTGCAGGACAGGGCCAGCGCGATCATCACCCGCTGGCGCATGCCGCCGGACATCTGGTGCGGATAGTCGTTCAGCCGCGACGCCGCCGCCGGGATCTCCACCAGCTCCAGCATCTGCCGCGCCCGGGCCGTCGCCGCGGCCCGGCCGGTGCCCTCATGCAGCTGCACCGCCTCGGCGATCTGGTCGCCGACGGTGAACAGCGGGTTCAGGCTGGTCATCGGCTCCTGGAAGATCATGGCGATCTCGGCGCCGCGCAGGCGGCGCAGCAGCGCCTGGGAGGCATGGGCCAGGTCGTGGGTCGTGCCCTTGCGGTCGCGGAAACGGATGGCACCGCTCTCGATCCGCCCGGCCGGCTTGGGCAGCAGACCCATGATCGACAGGCTGGTCACTGACTTGCCGGAGCCGCTTTCGCCGACGATCGCCAGCGTCTCGCCGCGCGCCAGGTCGAAGGTCACGCCGTCGACCGATTTGGCGACGCCGTCCCGGCTGTGGAACCAGGTCCGCAGATCCTCGACCGCGAGGACGATGTCGCGGCTGGACGCACTCATGTATGGACCGCCGGATCGAACAGCCGGGCCGCCTTGACCGACTTGGTGCCGAGCACCGCATGGCGCGGCGTGAACAGCTTGTCGAGCGTGGCGCTGTCGCCGGAGGAATCCGGCAGCGTCACCGACGCATCCTCCAGCCCGAAGACGGTGAAGTCCGCCTCCGCCCCGACCGTCAGATTGCCGGTTTCCGGCAGCCCGACCACGGAGCGCGGACGGGTGCTGGCGGCGGCCACCACCTCGGCGAAGGGCATGCCGACGGCCAGCAGCTTCGACATGGTGGTCGCCATGTCCCAGACCGGGCCTTCGATCGAGCGCAGATGCAGGTCGGTGGAGATCGAGAACGGGTTCAGCCCACGCTCGATCCCGGCGCGCGCCACCTTGAAGGAGAAGGAGGCGCCGCCATGCCCAACATCGAGCCGCACCCCGGCCTCCACGACCTGTTTGGCGATGCCGAACAGCTCCTCATCCTCCAGGATGTTGCCGCCGGGCTTGCCGTGGAAGCAATGCGTGAGGACGTCGCCGGGGGTCAGCACCGCCAGCACCTCCTCCAGCAGCGGCGGCGGCTCGCCGACATGCACCATCAGCGGCAGGCCGCTGATCTTCGCCACCTTCTTGGCGATCTTCACCGGGGTGATGCCCCAGGCGCCGGTCACCGTGCTGCAGGCCCGGCACTTGATGCCGCGGATGATGTCGCGGTTGGCCTCGATCACCGCCAGGGTGCGGGTGATGTCGATCGAGCGCTGGTCGATCAGCTCGCTGACCCGGTTGCAGGCGACCAGCCCGATCGAGCCGATGTTGAGGAAGGCGACCACCCGCTCCGCCGCCGGCTCGGCGATGAACTCGCGGAAGCCGACGAAGTTGCCTTCGCCGGCGGAGCCGGCGTCGACGATGGTGGTGACGCCATGCGCCAGCCCGCCCTGGGACGGGCGGATCGAGATGTCGGTGCCGCCGTGATAGACATGGGCGTGCAGGTCGGCCCAGCCGGGCGACACCCAGCCGTCGCCGCCGTCGACGATCTCGGCCCCGGACGGGGCATCGATCCCCTGCCCCACGGCGGCGACGCGGCCGTCGGCGACCAGGATGTCGAGCGGGGTGTCACCAGAGTGATCTGGGAAGCCGACCGGACGGGCGGCGCGGATCAGGACAGGCATCACAGTTCCTTGCGCAGGCGGGGATCGAGGATGTCGCGCAGGCCGTCGCCGACCATCTGCAGCGACACCACCGACAGCACGATGGCGAGGCCAGGGAAGACCATCATCCAGTCGGCCGAACCCATGTACTGCTGGCCGGCATTGATCATGGTCCCCCAGGTGGGGATTTCGGGCGAGACGCCGACGCCGAGGAAGGACAGGCCGGCCTCGGCCAGGATGGCATAGGCGAAGATGAAGGTGCCCTGCACCAGGATCGGCGACCACAGGTTGCGCAGGACATGGGCGGTGACGATGCGCCAGGTGGAGACGCCGAGCGCGCGCGCCGCCTCGACGAAGGGCAGCTCGCGGATCACCAGGGTCGAGGCGCGGACGATGCGGGCCAGCCGCGGCGTGTAGACGATGCCGAGCGCGACGATGACATTGACCAGCGACGGCCCCAGCGCCGCGACCAGCGAGATCGCCAGCAGGATGTCCGGGAAGGCCATCATCGCGTCGATCACCCGGGCCACGACCTTGTCGGCCGACCGGAAGAAGCCGGCGACGAGGCCGAGCACGATGCCCAGCACCGAGGACAGGATCACCACGGCGAAGCCGACGAACAGCGACAGCCGGCCGCCATAGACGGCGCGGGTGAAGACGTCGCGGCCGAACTCGTCGGTGCCGAACCAGTGGGCGCCGCTCGGTGGTTTCAATCGGTTCACGATCGACAGCTTCTGCGGCGCGTAGCTGGTGATGTACGGCGCGAAGGCGGCGGCCAGCACCAGCACGACCAGGATGATCAGGCCGATCATCGCGGTCTTGCGGCGCAGCAGCAGGCGGGCGAGCTTCATGCGCTCGCCGGCGATCGAAACGGAGGCGGTCGCGGCCATCAGGTGCGCACCCTCGGGTCGACGAAGAGGTAGAGGAGATCGATCGCCAGGTTGACCAGGACGTAGAGCGCCGCGATCACCAGCAGCGCGCCCTGGATCACCGGATAGTCGCGCCGCAGCACGCCGTTGACCACGAGGTTGCCGACGCCCGGCAGGCCGAACACCGTCTCGGTGACGACAGCGCCGGAGACCAGCAGCGCCGTGGTCAGGCCGATCACGGTCAGGATCGGGATCAGCGCGTTCTTCAGGGCGTGCTTCAGCACCACCCGCCGCTCCGGCAGGCCCTTGGCCCGGGCGGTGCGGACATAGTCGTCGTTCAGCACGTCGAGCATGCTGGCGCGGGTGAAGCGGGTGATCAGGGCGGAGTTGACCAGGCCCAGCACGATCGCCGGCAGCACCAGATGGCTCATTCGCTCCAGGAACGTCGCGCCCGGCCCGCCATAGCCCGCCACCGGGAACCAGCCGAGCTTGACCGCGAAGATCTGCATCAGGATCAGGCCCAGCCAGAAGCTGGGGATGCTGGCGGTGAACATCGACAGGGTCAGCACCGACTGGTCCAGCGCCGAGCCCCGCCAGACCGCCGAGGCGATGCCGACCGGCAGGGCGATGGCGACCGCGATCAGGATCGAGAGGATGGTCAGCATCAGCGTCGGCTCGGCCCGGTCGCCGATCGCGTCCAGCACCGGCTGGTTCAGGAAGATCGACTGGCCGAGATCGCCGACCGCGATCTGGCCCAGCCAGGTGACGTATTGCACCGGCAGCGGCTGGTCGAGGCCGAGCTTGGCCCGCAGCTCGACCACATCCGAGGGCTGGGCGTCGGGGCCGAGCATCACCGCCGCCGGGTCGCCCGGCGTCACCCGGATGATGACGAACACGACCGTCGCCACGATGAACATCACCGCGACCATGCCGATCAGGCGATTGACGATGTAGGAGAGCATGGGGCTATGCCGTCCTGAACATCTTCAGGCACCCCTTTTCTGTCATTGCCGGGCTTGACCCGGCAATCCAGGGGCCACCGAGAGCGGCTCTTGCCGCCCTGGATCCTCGGGTCAAGCCCGAGGATAACAATAAAAAGAAGTGGTTGAGCACCGGCACCGCCCTCACCTCTCCACCCAGGTGTTCCAGAAGAAGGGCCAGGGCGACGGGTCGTAGCCCTTCAGCTTCGGCGACTTGGCCGACAGGGCGTTGAAGTCGCCGACCTTGATGAACGGCACTTCGGCCATGATCGCGGCCTGGACGTCGCCGTAGAGCTTCGCCCGCTGCGCCGGGTCGGACGCGGCGTTGAAGGCGTCG
This sequence comes from Inquilinus sp., assembly GCF_039594555.1. Classification (GTDB taxonomy): domain Bacteria; phylum Pseudomonadota; class Alphaproteobacteria; order DSM-16000; family Inquilinaceae; genus Inquilinus. The sequence continues at coordinate 326 of NZ_JBCNNF010000413.1, read as the reverse complement.
AAGGCGGCGCGGCGGCGCTCGGTCGACCACCAGCCCGGGCCGCTCTCGGACATGCCGAGATTCAGCGCCGGCTCGGGCAGGAACGGGCTGTGGGTGAAGAAGATGTCCCACAGCGCCGGATCGTTGCGGCGCTGGGTCAGCGTCGCCCAGTCCGACACCTGCAGGTCGACCTTGAAGCCGGCGGCCTTCAGATATTCCGCCGCCACCAGCGCCATCTTGTAGTGGAACTCGTATTGCTGGCTGGTCAGGATCCGGATCGGCTCGCCGGCATAGCCGGCCTTCTCCATCAGTTCCTGCGCCTTCTCCGGATTGCCCTGGTCGTAGGT